>JBGARW010000045.1:0-14055 GCA_044230015.1 Gallionella sp.
ACCAGATTATCCAGACCATCACCCTCGCCGCGATCCCGGTGCTGTTCGCCATCACGTTGCACGAGGCGGCGCACGGCTATGTGGCGCGCCATTTCGGCGACATGACCGCATGGCAGGAGGGGCGCATCAGCCTGAACCCGCTACGTCACATCGATCCAGTTGGTACAATAGCGCTGCCGCTGTTGATGCTATGGGCAACATCAGGGAGCTTTGTGTTCGGATGGGCTAAACCAGTTCCAGTTAACTTCTCAGCACTACGTCATCCCAAGAGAGATATGTTATGGGTTGCGATTGCGGGCCCAGCTACAAATCTTATTATGGCGTTAGGTTGGGCACTGTTCTATAAATTGGCTTGGGTTTTTCCAAATAATTATTTTGCTGAGCCGCTGATGGGTATGGCAGCCATTGGTATTGAGATAAATGTGGTATTAATGGCGCTCAATTTACTTCCACTACCACCACTGGACGGTGGGCGCGTCGCGGTCAGCCTGCTGCCGCATCGTCAGGCGTTCCAGCTCGCGAGGATCGAGCCATACGGCATGTTCATATTAATTTTCTTAGCTATTACGCCAATCCTTGGCTTGATTCTATTTCCGCTGGTTAAGGTGGTAAAAAATTTGATATTGATGTTATTGGGAATTTGAGAATTATGTTTGCTGATCGTGTGTTGTCGGGTATGCGTCCCACCGGAAGCCTGCATCTGGGGCATTACCACGGGGTGTTGAAGAACTGGGTGCAGATGCAGCATGAATACGAATGCCTGTTCTTTGTGGCCGACTGGCACGCGCTGACCACGCATTACGACACGCCGCAGGTCATCGAACAGAATGTGTGGGACATGGTGGTGGACTGGCTGGCGGCGGGAGTCGATCCTGCGCGAGCTACGCTGTTCATCCAGTCGCGCGTGCCGGAACACGCCGAGCTGCACCTGCTGCTGTCGATGATCACCCCGCTCGGCTGGCTGGAGCGCGTGCCGACCTACAAGGACCAGCAGGAGAAGCTTTCCGACAAGGATCTTTCCACCTACGGTTTCCTCGGCTATCCGCTGCTGCAGAGCGCGGACATCCTGATCTATCGCGCCACGCAGGTGCCGGTGGGCGAGGATCAGGTGCCGCATATCGAGTTCACCCGCGAGATCGCGCGCCGTTTCAACCATATCTACGGGCGTGAGCCCGGCTTCGAGGAGAAGGCCGAGGCGGCGGCGAAGAAGCTCGGCGGCAAGAAGGCCAGGCTGTACAGCGAGCTGCGCACCCGCTTCCAGGAGCAGGGCGACGAGGAGGCACTGGAATCCGCCAAATCCCTGCTGGACGAGCAGCAGAGCCTGAGCCACGGCGACCGCGAGCGCCTGTTCGGCTACCTGGAAGGCGGCGGCAAGATGATCCTGTCCGAGCCGGATGCGATGCTCACCGCGGCGTCGAAGATGCCCGGGCTGGACGGACAGAAGATGTCCAAGTCCTACGACAACACCATCACGCTGCGCGAGGACGAGGCGAGCGTGGCGAAGAAGATCCGCACCATGCCCACCGACCCGGCGCGCATCCGCCGCACCGACCCGGGCGATCCCGACAGATGTCCGGTATGGCAGTTGCATCTGGTGTATTCCGGCGAGCAGACCAGGCAGTGGGTCACGCAGGGCTGCAAGAGCGCCGGCATCGGCTGCATCGAATGCAAACAGCCGGTGATCGACGCCGTGCTGGCGGAGCAGCGCCCGATGCGCGAACGCGCGCAACAGTATCTGGACGACCCGGCGCTGGTGCGCAACATCATCGCCGACGGCTGCGAAAAGGCGCGCAAGCTGGCCTCCGAGACCATGCGCGATGTGCGCGAGGCGATGGGGCTGGGCTACGACTGACCGATGATGAACACCGTACAACCCCTGCTTTATCCGGTCGTGCGCATCCATGGCGAGCCGCTGCTGGAGCTGCCGCAGGATCTATACATCCCGCCGGACGCGCTGGAACTGGTGCTGGAGAATTTCCAGGGGCCGCTGGACCTGCTGCTGTACCTGATACGCAAGCACAATCTCGACGTGCTGGACATTCCGATGGCGGAACTGACCCGGCAATACATGGGCTACATCGAGATGATGCAGCAGCATCGCATGGAACTGGCGGCCGAGTACCTGCTGATGGCCGCGGTGCTGATCGAGATCAAGTCGCGCATGCTGTTGCCGCGCCCGCCCAGGGCAAGCGAGGAGGAGAGTGGCGGGGATCCGCGCGCCGAACTGATGCGCCGCCTGCTGGAATACGAGCAGATGAAGCTGGCCGCGCAGCGGCTCAACGAATTGCCGCAGGCCGGCCGCGATTTCGAGATCGTGCAGGTGTTGATCGAGCGCACCGTGAAGGAGCGACTGCCGCAGGTCGGTGTGGAAGACCTGCGCCAGGCATGGCTGGGGCTGCTGGCGCGCGCCAGGCTGAACACGCATCACAAGGTGCGCCGCGAGCAGCTTTCGGTGCGCGAGCAGATGGCGCACGTGCTGCGCTGCCTGCGGGGCGGCGAATACGTCGCGTTCGACAAGCTGTTTGACGCGGAAAGCGGAGTGGCGAAACTGGTGGTCACTTTCATCGCCATCCTCGAACTGGCCAAGGAATATCTGGTGGAAATCCAGCAAAGTGAAACATTGGGGAGCATCTATGTCAGAACCAGCCGAACCATTACCGCAGAGTGAGATCACCTCCTCTCCCTTGGGGGGGGAGGGTGACAGGCAAGCTTCGGAGTCGATGCCGGATGACGGCTCGATCCCCATCGATCTGTTCGGCGGAAAGATGGACACCGCGCAGTTCAAGCACATGCTTGAAGCCGCGCTGCTGACCAGCGCGGAGCCGTTGCAGGTCTCGGAACTGAAGAAGCTCAGCGATATATCCCTGGACAACCGCCAGATGGAGATGTTGCTCGAAGAGCTTGCGCAGGACTGGCAGGGGCGCGGTGTGGAGTTGACCCGCGTGGCCAGCGGCTGGCGCTTCCGCGCCAGACCGGAAATGCAGCCCTGGCTGGACCGGCTCAATCCGCAAAAACCGCCGCGCTACTCGCGCGCGGTGCTGGAGACGCTCGCCATCATCGCCTACCACCAGCCGGTCACGCGCGGCGATATCGAGGAGATACGCGGCGTGGCGGTTTCCCCGCAGATACTCAAGACGCTGGAAGCACGCGGCTGGGTGGAAGTGGTCGGCACGCGCGACACGCCGGGCAAGCCGGAACTGTTCGCCACCACCAGGCAGATGCTCGACGACCTGAACCTGCGCACCCTGCAGGAGCTTCCGCCCCTGGAAGAGATAGGTACATTGCTGGAACAGGAAGCGACCGCGGCGGAATGACGCCAGCTTCGGCATGAGAACGATCCGATCCCGCGACAATCCCCTCTTCAGGGAACTCGTCAGACTCGCCGGTTCGGCGCGGCAACGCGGCAAGGTCGGACAGACCTTGCTGGATGGTGCGCATCTGCTGGCGGCATATCTGGATGCCGGTGAAAAGCCACGACACCTCCTGCTGAATGCGCCGGCATCTCATGATGCGGAAATAGCGGCGCTGCTAGAACGTGCGGCAGATGTGCCGATGACGCAACTGGACGACAGTCTGTTCGCGGAACTCAGCGAACTGAAGACGCCGAGCGGCATCCTTGCCCTGATCGATATCCCGCGGCCGGCGGTAACTGCGGCGGACAGCCGCTTCGCCGTGCTGCTGGAAGACATCCAGGATCCCGGCAACCTTGGTTCGATACTGCGCTCGGCGGCGGCGGCGGGGTGCGATGCGGTGTTTCTTTCCGGGGGGTGCGCCGACGCATGGTCGCCCAGGGTGCTGCGTGCCGCGATGGGCGGGCATTTCGCGCTGGACATCCAGGAGCGGCAGGATCTGCCGGTCGTGGCCGGGGCGTTTTGCGGCACGTTGCTGGCCACCAGCCTGCAAGCGGCGCACAGTCTGTACGACTGCGACCTGCGCGGCAGGATCGCCTTTCTGGTCGGCAACGAGGGGGCTGGGCTGTCCGCGAGGTTGCTGGGCCTGGCTGGGCAAGCGATCGCCATTCCGATGTCCGGCAGGATCGAATCGCTGAATGCCGCCGCAGCGACGGCCATCTGTCTGTTCGAGGCGGTGCGGCAACGGCGCCGCCCGTGTTAATGTCCTTGACTGACAAGCCTGTTTCGCTATAATGCGCGCCCCTGTGAGGCTGCTGTTCAGTCCACATACCTTGCTCCACCGCACCGCAAGCGGGGGGCTTTAAACCATAAGGAGATGTGATGCGACATTATGAAATCGTATTTATCGTGCATCCCGACCAAAGCGAGCAAGTGCCCGCGATGATCGAGCGCTATCGCACGCTGGTCACTTCGAAGGGTGGCCAGATCCACCGTCTGGAAGACTGGGGCCGCCGTCAGCTGGCCTACCCGATCCAGAAGATCCACAAGGCACACTACGTGCTGATGAATATCGAATGCAACCAGGAGACCCTGGACGAGCTGGAACACGCATTCCGCTTCAATGATGCCGTGCTGCGTCATTTGACCGTCAAGACCAAGGCCGCAGTCACCGAGCCATCCGCGATGATGAAGGAAGAAAAATCCCGCTCCGTGCCGACCGAAGGCGCCGCTGTTAAGGCACAGGTCGAAGAAGGCGCAGCAGCAGCTATCTGATCATTGGCAATTGGCGCATAACCGGGTTGTCATCAGCGGCGAGTCGATCGCGCTGAAAGGTTTGCGGATACCAGCGGCATAACTTTTGGAATAAGGAAACATCATGGCACGTCCAGACAAAAAGAAAGATGACAAGAACAAGCGTTCTTCCCGCAACAATCTGTTCAAGCGCCGCAAATTCTGCCGCTTCACGGTCGAGAAGATCGCCGAGGTGGATTACAAGGACGTGAACATCCTCAAGGAATTCATCTCCGAGAACGGCAAGCTGATCCCGGCGCGCATCACCGGCACCAAGACACGCTATCAGCGCCAATTGAGCACCGCTGTGAAGCGCGCGCGCTTCCTGGCTCTGATGCCCTACACCGATCTGCATTAAGGAGAAGAGATCATGCAAATAATTCTCATGGAAAAAGTGACCAACGTCGGTCAACTGGGCGATGTGGTCAAGGTCAAGAACGGCTTTGCCCGTAATTTCCTGATCCCGCAAGGCAAGGCCAAGCGCGCGACCGCGGCCAACATGGCCGAGTTCGAAGCGCGCCGTGCCGAGATCGAGGCGGCAGACAAGGCCAAGCTGGCCGAGGCGCAAGCGCGCGGCGAGAAGCTGGCTGGTTTGACGGTGCAGATCGTGCAAAAGGCAGGCGTGGACGGCAAGCTGTTCGGTTCTGTCACCAATGCCGATATTGCAGCCGCGTTGGTGGCACAGGGTTTTGACGTGGAGAAGGCGCAGGTGCGCATGCCTACCGGCCATCTCAAGCAGATCGGCGACCATCACATCAGCATCGCGTTGCATACCGATGTGGTCGTGGATATCACCGTTGCGGTGCTCGGCGAACAGTAATCCGCCGCTGTATCAGCGGTAATACGGAAAAGGACTGGCAACAGTCCTTTTTTGTTTTCCGAAAAATCTTTTGGGCGGGGTAGAATGCCCATCGTTCAATTGCAGTTAACGGGTTTCTGAATGCAAAACTTTTCCAGTCCGGACGCGCAGATCGACCAGATCAAATTACCGCCCCATTCGGTGGAAGCGGAGCAATCGGTATTGGGCGGCCTGCTGCTTGAGGCGAGCGCGCTGGACAAGATCGCCGACCTGGTGACCGACGACGATTTCTATCGCCATGAGCATCGCCTGATCTACCGCCAGATCGTGCACCTCAGCGAACGGGCCAAGCCGGTGGACGTGATCACCGTGGCCGAGTCGCTGGAGATCGCCGGCGAACTGGACAAGGTCGGCGGCCTCCCTTACCTGGGCAGCCTGGCGCAGAATGTGCCGTCGGCGGCCAACATCCTCCGCTACGGCGAGATCGTGCGCGAGCGTTCCATCATGCGCAAGCTGGCCGAAGTCGGCGCCGATATCGCCGGCAGTGCCTATAATCCGACCGGACGCGATGCTGCTCAATTGCTTGATGAGGCGGAAAGCAAGGTATTCGAGATCGCCGAGGCGGGTTCGCGCGGCAAGCAGGGATTCATGTCCATGACGCCGCTGCTGTCCCAGGTGGTGGAGCGCATCGAGACGCTGTATGCGCGCGACAACCAGAACGATGTGACCGGCACGGCCACCGGTTTCACCGATCTCGACCGCATGACTTCAGGTTTGCAGGCCGGCGAGCTGATCATCGTGGCCGGGCGTCCGAGCATGGGCAAGACCGCGTTCTCGATCAACATCGCCGAGAACGTGGCGCTGGACAGCAAGCTGCCGGTGGCGATCTTCAGCATGGAAATGGGGGCCACGCAACTGGCGATGCGCATGCTCGGATCGGTCGGCAAGCTCGATCAGCATGACTTGCGTACCGGGCGTCTGCAGGATGACGATTGGGGGAGGTTGACCCATGCGATCGGCAAACTTGATGACGCACCCATCTTCATCGACGAAAGTGCTGCATTGTCTGCCCTCGAGGTGCGCGCGCGGGCGCGCCGCCTGCACCGCCAGAATAGCGGGCTGGGTCTGATCGTGGTGGATTATCTGCAATTGATGAGTTCCAGCGCAGGCAAAGCCAGCGAGAATCGCGCCACGGAAATCTCGGAGATCTCCCGTTCCTTAAAGGCACTGGCGAAGGAGTTGCACGTGCCGGTGGTCGCATTGTCCCAGTTGAATCGCAGCCTGGAACAGCGTCCCAACAAACGTCCGGTGATGTCCGATCTGCGCGAGTCCGGGGCGATCGAACAGGATGCGGATCTGATCCTGTTCATCTACCGCGACGAGGTCTACAACAGCGATTCACCCGACAAGGGCAAAGCCGAGATCATTATCGGCAAACAGCGTAACGGCCCGATCGGCAAGATCGAGCTGGCGTTCCGCGGCGAGTACACGCGCTTCGATAACCTGGCTTCCAGCGGCTATTGATCCACCGGAAGCCAGCCTCACTTAACAGGCCTGCAATGCAGTCAGGGCCGCATCGTAATTCGGCTCGTTCTTGATCTCGCTGACCAGCTCGGTATAGCGCACCACATTGTTGCCATCCAGCACGATAACGGCGCGAGCCGCAAGTCCGACCAGCACGCCACTCGCGATCTCCACGCCGTAGTTGCGCAGGAACTCGCGGCCGCGCATCAAAGACAGGTTGACCACGTTGTCCAGCCCTTCGCTGGCGCAGAAGCGCGCCATCGCGAACGGCAGGTCGGCGGAGATGGTGATCACCACGGCATTGTCCAGGCTGCCGGCAACCTGGTTGAAGCGCCGTTCGGAAGCCGCGCAGGTCGGCGTATCCAGGCTGGGCACGATGTTCAGCACCTTGCGCTTGTTGCCGAAACTGGCCAGCGTGACGTCCTGCAGGTCCTTGCTCACCAGCGAGAAGGCCGGTGCGCTTTGTCCCACTTTGGGGAAGTTGCCGTTCAGTTGTACGGGGGTACCGCCGAGTGCTGTGCCTTGTGTCATATCATTCTCCTTTGGTTAAGTTAGCGAAGTGCGTGGTGTAACGCCGCCACATAGCGTTGTGAATCTACAGTGCGTGCAGTTTAAATGGGGTTCTGCGCAGGAAACCATGATATACATCAACCAAGTTGCATTGCCAGCCTGGCCTGCCGTCTTCTGTTGATGCAAGCCGTTTCCGGAAGGCGTGCGATTTTCGTTTGAAGCCGGCAGGTCTTTCGGATACAATGCGCGTCCTTTTAGGCGCGTAGCTCAGCTGGTTAGAGCACTACCTTGACATGGTAGGGGTCGTTGGTTCGAGTCCAATCGTGCCTACCAACATTCCGAGTGCGGCATCGCCGCACTTTGTATTTCCGGGAATCGATATGCCAGTCATCACCCTGCCGGACGGTTCGCAGCGCAGTTTCGTGCAACCCGTCACCGTCGCCGATGTTGCGCTCAGCATTGGCGCGGGTCTGGCGCGCGCCGCGCTGGCGGGCAAGGTGGATGGCAGGCTGGTGGACACCTCTTATACGATCGCACAGGATGCGGCACTGGCGATCATCACCGACAAGGATGCGGACGGCGTGGAGATCATCCGCCACTCCACCGCGCACCTGCTGGCCCATGCGGTGAAGGAGTTGTTCCCCGATGCGCAGGTGACCATCGGGCCGGTCATTGAAAACGGTTTCTATTACGATTTTTCCTACAAGCGCCCGTTCACGCCGGAAGACCTCGCGGCAATCGAGAAACGCATGGGCGAGATCGCCAGGACAGACTTGCCTGTGGCGCGCCGCGTGCTGCCGCGCGACGAGGCGGTGGCGTATTTCAGGCATATCGGCGAGCACTACAAGGCCGAGATCATCGCCTCCATCCCGGCGGATCAGGATGTGTCGCTGTACAGCGAGGGTGAATTCACCGATCTGTGCCGCGGCCCGCATGTGCCGTCTACCGGCAAACTGAAGGCGTTCAAGCTGATGAAACTCGCCGGAGCCTACTGGCGCGGTGATTCGAAGAACGAGATGCTGCAGCGCATCTACGGCACGGCCTGGGCGAAGAAGGAGGAGTTGGATGCCTACCTGCACCAGATCGAGGAGGCCGAGAAACGCGACCACCGCAAGCTGGGCAAGCAACTCGAATTGTTCCATATGCAGGATTCGTCGCCCGGCATGGTGTTCTGGCATCCCAAGGGCTGGACGCTGTGGCAGGAGGTCGAGCAATACATGCGCCGCAAGTTCCGCGAGCACGGTTATCAGGAGGTGCGCACCCCGACCATCATGGATCGGGTCCTGTGGGAAAAATCCGGCCACTGGGAAAATTACCACGACAACATGTTCACCACCTGCTCGGAGAATCGCGACTACGCGGTGAAGCCGATGAACTGCCCGGGGCACGTGCAGATCTTCAATCACGGCCTGCACAGTTACCGCGACCTGCCGCTGCGTCTGGCGGAGTTCGGTTCCTGCCACCGCAACGAGACATCCGGTTCGCTGCACGGCCTGATGCGTGTGCGCGGCTTCACCCAGGACGACGCGCATATCTTCTGCACCGAGGACCAGGTGCAGCCCGAGGTGTCGCGCTTCATCGTGATGCTGAACGAGGTGTACCGCGATTTCGGCTTCAATGAAGTGCTGGTCAAGCTGTCCACCCGCCCCGACAAGCGCGTCGGCTCGGATGAGACATGGGACAAGGCAGAGGCCGGCCTGGCGTCGGCGTTGCGGCAGAACGGCCTGGCTTACGACATCCAGCCCGGCGAGGGCGCGTTCTACGGACCCAAGGTCGAATTCACGCTAAAGGACAGCCTCGGGCGTCTCTGGCAGTGCGGCACGATCCAGCTGGATTTCAACCTGCCGGTGCGTCTGGATGCGGAGTTCGTGGATGAGGATAACAGCCGCAAACCGCCGGTGATGCTGCACCGCGCCATTCTCGGTTCCATGGAACGCTTCATCGGCATCCTGATCGAGCACCATGCCGGCGCGTTCCCGCTGTGGCTGGCGCCGATGCAGGTGGCGCTGATGAATGTCTCCCAGGCGCAGGAGGAATATGCGACGCAGGTGGCGCAGGCGTTGCGCGATGCCGGGCTGCGTGTACAACTGGATTTGCGCAACGAGAAGATTACCTATAAAATACGCGAACATAGCTTGCAGAAGTTGCCTTATCAGCTGATCGTCGGCGATAAGGAAGTGGCCGGAAAATTGGTGGCCGTGCGTGCCCGCAGTGGTGAGGATCTCGGACAGATGACGCTGGAAGCATTGTTCCAGCGCCTCGAATCCGGGATGAAGGCGGGTAGCACGGCTTAAATATTGTTCAAGTGGAGACATTGCAATAGCACAGGATAAATCGCAGCGCACCAATGAGATGATTACCGCACCGCAAGTGCGTCTGATTGGTGTCGAAAAGGAGCCCCTCGGGATTGTCGCCATCGCGGAAGCATTGCGTTTGGCGGATGAAGCAGAACTGGATCTGGTCGAGATCTCGCCGCTGGCGGAGCCGCCGGTGTGCCGCATCATGGATATCGGCAAATTCAAATATGCCGAAAGCAAGAAGCAGCACGAGGCCAAGCTCAAGCAGAAACAGGTGCAGATCAAGGAGATCAAGTTCCGTCCGGGTACGGACGAAGGCGACTACAACATCAAGTTGCGCAACCTGACCAAGTTTCTGGATGACGGCAACAAGACCAAGGTCACGTTGCGCTTCCGTGGCCGCGAAATGGCCCATCAGGAGATCGGCATGCGCCTGATCGAGCGCGTCAAGGCGGACCTGGAAGAGCATGGCGTGGTCGAGCAGTTTCCCAAGATGGAAGGCCGGCAGATGGTGATGGTGTTGTCACCCAAGACCAGGAAGAAATAGATTCAGTTGTCTCGGCAGCAAGGGGATGGCCGGGACGATGCAGCAAACAGTTCCCCGATAAAAAGTGGCGTATGGGTCATCAAGTTTTTCCACCGGAAAACACCTGCCGTCATAACTCAAGGAGCAATCATGCCCAAGATGAAAACCAAAAGCGGGGCGGCCAAGCGTTTCACGGTCCGCGCCGGTGGCAGCGTCAAGCGCTCGCAAGCGTTCAAGCGCCACATCCTGACCAAGAAGACCACCAAGAACAAACGTCAGTTGCGCGGTACTGCCGAAGTCCATGCAACCAACACGGCATCGGTTCGCGCCATGCTGCCTTACGCATAAGGAGTAGACCATGCCAAGAGTAAAACGTGGAGTAGTAGCGCGCGCCAGCCACAAGAAGGTGCTGGCACAGGCCAAGGGTTACCGCGGTCGCCGCAAGAACGTCTACCGTATCGCCAAGCAGGCGGTGATGAAGGCCGGGCAGTATGCCTATCGTGACCGCCGCCAGAAGAAGCGCCAGTTCCGCACGCTGTGGATCGCGCGTATCAATGCGGCGGCGCGAGAGATGGGCCTGAGCTACAGCGTGTTCATGAACGGGCTGAAGAAGGCGGACATCCAGGTCGACCGCAAGGTGCTGTCGGATATCGCGGTGTTCGACAAACCGGCATTTGCGCAATTCGTGGCGCAAGCCAAGGCCAGCCTCGGCGTCTAACACGACTTGACGGACAAAGGAGGCGTATTCCGCCTCCTTTTTTGTTTGCATTATCCCCTTTTGGGTAGTGGTGTTTATCGATGCAAGAGCTTCAGCAAATTCTCGATCAGGCGCTGCAGCAGTTCGCTACCATCGGTGACGAAGCAGAACTGGAGCAGGTCAAGGCAAAATACCTGGGCAAGGAGGGCAGCCTTACGGCGCTGCTCAAGGGGCTGGGTAAGCTGTCGGCAGAGGAACGGCCGGCTGCGGGCGCGCGCATCAACCAGGTCAAACAAGGCATCGAAGCCGCCCTGCAACAGCGCCGCGACGCGTTGCAGCAAAACAGGCTGGCACAGAAGTTGGCAGCCGAAGCGCTGGATGTGACCCTGCCCGGGCGCGGGCAGGGCGCTGGCGGCCTGCATCCGGTGACGCGCACGCTGGAGCGTATCGAGCAATTGTTCCACTCGCTGGGTTTCGCCACGGCCTCCGGCCCGGAGATCGAGCGCGACTTCTACAACTTCACAGCGCTGAACATCCCGGAGAATCATCCGGCACGCGCGATGCACGACACCTTCTACATCGACCCGCAGCATGTGTTGCGCACCCATACCTCGCCGGTGCAGGTGCGCTACATGGGAGCGCATCAGCCGCCATTGAAGATCATCGCGCCGGGCCGCGTGTACCGTTTCGATTCCGATGCTACCCATTCGCCCATGTTTCACCAGGTCGAAGGGTTGTGGGTCGACGAGGAGATCAGTTTTGCCAACCTCAAGGGCGTGGTGCAGGACTTCCTGCAGCGTTTCTTCGAGCGCGACGATCTGCAAGTGCGTTTCCGGCCGTCGTTCTTCCCGTTCACCGAACCGTCCGCCGAGATGGACATGAGCTGGAACGGCGGCTGGCTGGAGATCGGCGGTTGCGGCATGGTGCATCCCAACGTGCTGAAGCATGTCAGCATCGACAGCGAGAGATATCTCGGCTTCGCCTTTGGCCTGGGGGTGGAGCGCCTGGCGATGCTGCGTTACGGCGTGAACGACCTGCGCCTGTTCTACGATAGCGACCTGCGCTTCCTGAAACAATTCAATTAGAGGCGCAGCCATGAAGTTTTCCGAGAATTGGTTGAGAACACGGGTCGATCCGGCGCTGTCCAGCGATGAGCTGGCGCACGTACTGACCATGGCCGGGCTGGAGGTCGAGGCGCTGGGAGCCGTTGCCCCCGCGTTCGATAACGTGGTGGTCGCTGAAGTTCTGGAAGTGACCAGACATCCCGATGCGGACCGGCTGAACGTGTGCCGGGTGGATGTCGGGGAGGCACAGCCGCTCTCCATCGTCTGCGGCGCGGCGAATGTGGCAGCCGGCGTGAAAGTGCCGTGCGCGCGCATCGGCGCGGTATTGCCGGGTGACTTCAGGATCAAGCAGGCCAAAGTGCGCAACGTCGAATCGTTCGGCATGTTGTGCTCCGAGAAGGAACTGGGCCTGGCCGAAGAGAGCCAGGGGCTGTGGCTGCTGCCGGGCGATGCGCCGGTTGGCAGGATGCTGCGCGAGTATCTGGAACTGGACGACAAGCTGTTCACGCTCAAGCTCACGCCGAACCGCAGCGATTGCTCGGGCATGGTGGGTATCGCACGCGAAGTCGCGGCGCTGACCGGTAGCCCGCTCAAGCCGCTGGAGATACAGACACAAGCGGTCGCCTTGTCCGAACAACTGCCGGTGCAGGTGGCCGATGCGCAGGCCTGTCCGCTGTACTGCGGCCGCCTGGTGCGCGGTGTGAATGCCGCCGCGCCGACACCGGCCTGGATGCTGCGTCGCCTGGAGCGCAGCGGCTTGCGCGGCATCAGCGCGGTGGTGGACATCACCAACTACGTGATGCTGGAAACGGGCCAGCCGCTGCATGCATTCGATCCGGCGAAGCTGGCCGGCGGCATCACGGTGCGTCGTGCGCGCAAAGGCGAAGAGCTGACCCTGCTCAACGAACAGACCGTGAAGCTCGACGATGAAGTGCTGGTGATCGCCGACGATGCGCGGGTGCTGGCATTGGCAGGCATCATGGGCGGGCAGGGCAGCGGTGTGGAAACCACGACAAAAGACGTGTTTCTGGAAAGTGCCTTTTTCCAGCCCGATGCGATCGCCGGCAAGGCGCGCCGTTTCGGGTTGGCGACCGATTCCTCGTTCCGCTTCGAGCGCGGCGTGGATTTTGCCGAGACACGCCAGGCGCTGGAACGTGCCACGCAACTGTTGCTGGAGATCTGCGGCGGGAGCGCCGGGGCGGTCAGCGAAGTGCGCGGCGAACTTCCGCAGCGCACGGCGATCGCGCTGCGCCGCTCGCGCGTCGCGCGCGTGCTGGGCATCGAACTGGACAACGCGCAGATCGCGACCTTGCTGCAGCGTCTGCGATTCGGGTTCACGGCCAGCGGCGACGATTTCTGCGTGACGCCGCCGAGCTACCGCTTCGACCTGTCCATCGAGGCGGACCTGATCGAGGAACTGGCGCGCCTGCACGGCTATGACAACATCCCCGCGCTGGCGCCGCAGGCCGCGCTGACCATGCTGCCGTACAGCGAATCGCAGCGCCCGCTGGCGCGCATCCAGCAGATCCTTGTCGCGCGCGACTACCAGGAGATCGTCAGTTATGCCTTTCTCGAAGAGCGGGTCGAGCGTGAACTGTGCGGCAATGCCGATCCGGTCGTGCTGCAGAACCCGATCGCCAGCAATCTGGCGGTGATGCGCAGCAGCCTGATCGGCGGCCTGGTCGGTGCGTTGCGCTATAACCTGAACCGCAAGCAGGCACGGGTGCGCCTGTTCGAGGTCGGCGCGTGTTTTGCCAAGCGGAATGACGAATATATGCAGAGCCAGCGTTTGTCGGGCATCGCCTGCGGTGCGGCATACCCGGAACAATGGGGTACGGCTGCAAGACCGGTGGATTTCTACGATGTGAAGGCGGATGTCGAAGCGCTGTTTGCGCCGCAAGCGCTGCGCTTCGTCGCGGCATCCCATCCGGCCTTGCACCCGGGGCGTTCCGCGCAGATCCATTGCGGCGGACAGGCGGTCGGCTGGATCGGCGA
>JBGARW010000046.1:0-13722 GCA_044230015.1 Gallionella sp.
CCGTGGCCAGGTTAGTGTTGGCCGTGGTCAGGTTGTTGGTCGCCGCAGTCAGCGCGGCCTGTGCGGCAGTCTGTGCGGCGGTCAAGGCCGCGTTCTGGGTGGTCGCCGTGGCTAGGTTAGTGTTGGCTGTGGTCAGATTGTTGGTCGCCGCAGTCAGCGCGGCCTGTGCGGCAGTCTGTGCGGCGGTCAGGTTCGCGTTATTCGTGCCGACTGTGGTGACCGCACCTTGCACGGCGGTATTGGCTGCTTGCAATGTGGTATTTGCGACTTGCGCGGCGGCAAGCGCCGGTGCGGCAGTCGTATCGGCAAACACCCCATTGGCTGTCAATGCGGATTGGGCCGCAGTTGCCTGAGCGGCTGCCGCAGTTGCCTGAGCGGCTGCCGCAGTTGCATTGGCGGTCGCCGTTGTCGCGTTGACCGGAGTCAGCGCCGTTGCCGTGGTCACTGCCGGTGTTGCCGCTCCGATATTGGTGTTGGCTGTTCCAATCGCCGTGGTGGCGGGCGTGGTTGCAACGGGTGCAAGCCCATTAGCTGCGGAAACAACAGGACTTGCCGTTCCGATATTGGTGTTGGCGGTTGCGATCGCCGCATCAGCCGGTGTGGTCGCAACGGGTGCAAGTCCATTCGCCGCGGAAACAGCAGGGCTTGCTGTTCCGATATCGGTTGTCGCGGCATTTATCGCACTGACTGCCGGCACAGTATCGACAGGCGTTATCACCGAAACACTGGAGTAGGTGGTGGCCGCACTTGCAACCAGCGGGTTGGCCGTTCCGATGGCTGCGGATGCCGGTGCGGTATCAACCGGCAACAGTGCCGTCACTTGAGTGCTGGCCGTCTGCACGGCTGTAACTGCCGTTGCCGCGGCGTTCGCAGCAAGCAACGCAGCATCCGCAGCCGCTTGTGCCTGACTCGCGTACAGGCCCTGAGTGACCGGGACGGTTTGCCCGGTGTTGGTCGTAGCCGTTCCGGTAATAATATTCACCGTCGTGCCGCCCGCGACGGTGGCCGTATCCAGGACTGTAGTCGGTGCCGGAGGCGGCGCAATCACAGGAGCAACGGCAACGGGTGGCGCTGTTACTGGTGCAACTGCCGGCACAAGCTCCGCGCTGGGGGGAACTGCATCCACAACGGCCGTCGAGCGGATGGGGGCTGCCGGCTCCAGAGGAGTGGTGTCTGCAACCGGTGCAGGTGCTGGCGTCGTATCTGCTGGTGCCGCAGCCGCTGTCGCTCCTTGTGCAGTACCGCCGGTCGAATCTCCATCGGCTGTGCTTGTTGTTGATGTGGACCCTCCAGATGCATCCTGGTTCTCGCCTGCCGCTGCGTTGGTGCCGGTAGCCTGCCCTTCCGAACCTGTCGAAGCTGCCGCATCAGTCTGGGCTTCTTTTTTATCTTCCTTCTTCCCTTCCTTGTCGCCCTTGGCTACCTTTTCCTCCTGCTTTGCCTCGGCCTTCCCTTCTTTCTTTTCTTCCTTCTTGTCTGCCTTGCCCTGCGGCGTGGGCGCTTCTGCAACCGTAAATATCTTGGTGTTCACCGGCTGTACCTGTGGCGCCTGGTTCATGCCACCGGCAAAACCCATCTGGTTGGGCAGCACATTGATGGTGCCCTTGTCGGTGGTCAGCGATGTTTCACCCACGTTCACCTTGCTGTAAGCGCCGGTGGGCGCAATTTGCGCCAAAGGGCTGCCGGGTACGACCAGGAATGTCTCATGGTCGGTGCCGCGAATGCCGATCGTCGCAGCAGGTGTCGTGATTCTGTAGTTCTGCTTGTTGATCTGTCCGATCAGGCCGGTCACGGCGCGAAAGCCTCCTTTGAACAATGAGAAGAAGCTTTTTTCGCTGCCGTCCTGTTTGCCGGCAAAGACGAATTGGTCGAATTTCAGTTTGGTGTCGGGACGCATCGCAACGAAGCCGCCATCCTGCATCCTGATCTGCGCGGAGGCCGATGGCGCAGAAGTCACTGTATCGCCCTCGCTGACCGCATCGCCTTTTTGCGCCTGGCGCGTTTGTCCTGCGGAATTGGTGATTTGCAGACTCCCGTTAACAAATTGCACATGGCCGGCTACAGCCGCATAAGCCGACTGCGACATCCCCGCGAAACAGGCAATCGTTACACCGAGGCAAGCAAGTAATTTGTTGGCGTTTTTCATGATGACACCTCAACACAAGAATTATTTGAAATCACGGCGAATCGTCAGGGAGACATCCGCACGGTCAAAACTATAAAGCGAGATATTGGAATTTTTCCTGGAGATCGCAATTTGCGGTTTGACTGTCCACAGCTTGTCGAGATGCCAGTTTGCGCCGACCGACAGGTCGTAAAGGCTTTCGTTGCGTCTGTCCATGATCAGATTGTTCAGATTGCCATAAGTTGCGGATTGCCAGCCCAAACTTGCAACCCCCTCCATCTGGTCGGTAAGGGCGGCTTGCCCGCCAACTCGCAGGCCCTCAAAGCGCTTCTTTCCGTCGGTGCGACCGCCATTCGGCAATCCTGGGCTGACCACCGGGGCGACATCCAGCTCCTTTCCCATATAGATGCTGCCGAACAGGGCCTGCTTGCCATCCGCCAATATATGCACCCATCCGGCACCCACCACGATCTGGTCGGTATCCCCCTCGATGCGCGCATCTGTCGTCGGCGAGGTCGGCGGGACCCCTGCCGCCCTGCTCTCGCCATACTGGGCAAATGCGCTCACCTGGTTTGCCGGACTGAGCACGTGCTGCCACTCCGCGCTTAACCCGAATGAATCGCGGCGCATGGAGTTGGCGGTATAGAGCTGCCCGCCGGTCAATGACAATTTGTAAATATCCTGTTCTTCGGCATACATCACGCCGACACGACCATCAGTGCTGACCGTGTCATAGGGGGTCTGGCTCATGTTGCCGTGCTGGCGCAGGTCGGCTCCCGCGTATATGCCCCAATTCGCATCCAGACTATGACTGATTTCGGCGCCGGCGTTGATGCCTTCGTAAGCACCCGTCAGCTTGGTACCCGGCGGCAATTGGTTCCCAGGAAACAAACCGCTCCACGGGGAGGTGGGAGCAAAAGTGAAGGTTTGCGTGCTGCTGTTGGCGATGTTGCTGTCATGCCCGATCACGCCCTCGACGTAGCCGCTGACACGCGTCTGTTTGGCCTGTTCATACGCGGCAATCGCATCCAGATATCTCTGGATGGTGGCGCGCGCAGCTTCGGGGGGATTTTGTTTCAGTACCGACTCAAACTCGGTCTTGGCGCGCGGCAAATCGCCGAGCTGGTAATAGGCGCGCGCCATGTCCAGTCGCGCACCGGCAAAGTTAGGATCGACCGCCAGCACCCGCTCGAAAGCGAGCGTTGCTTTGTCCGCTTTGCCGCTATCCAGTGCAGAGATGCCAAGCAGGTAGTCGAAACGAACCTCACCGGAGCGCTCGAATTCAATGGGTTCCAGCAGAGCATAGGCATCGGCAGGCTTGCCGTTCTTCAGAAGGGCATCGGCATCGCGCAGCGGTTTTTCATGTGCCTCGATCTCGGCTTGCTTCCTGGCTTCGGCACGCTGACGTGCCTCCTGTTCTGTTTCGGCGCGTTGACGCGCCTCAACCTCGGCCTTGGCGCGTGCCTCCGCCTCTCGCTGTGCCTGTAAGGCGCGCATATCCGGTTTGGCGGGTTTCTTTGCGGCAGATTTCTTGCTTGGAGATTTTTTTACTGAGACCTTGGGCTTGCTACCGATCGTTTGATTTTGGACTTCCTGTGCATATAACCCGTTTGCCGCCAACATCAATCCAGAGAATGCCCAACATACCGGTTTTGCAAATTTCATACTTTCCACCCATGACGTTAATTTATCCGTTATGAGGCATAGTATTCACCTCTCGCAGTTTAGTCAATAAACAAAAAACCTATATTTTTCTTGTACATATATCATAGTCTTTCGGCTATATCAGCCCTTTTTCTGCGAATGACAAGGTCTGTCCACCGGCCACCACGAAGTGGTCCAGCACGCGCACGTCCACCAGCCCGAGGGCCTGTTTCAGGGCGGTGGTCAGGAGCCGGTCGGCCTGGCTGGGTTCGGCAACGCCGGAGGGGTGGTTATGCGCAAGGATCACGGCGGCGGCATTGTGCGCCAGGGCGCGTTTGACCACTTCGCGCGGATACACGCTGGTCTGGCTGAGCGTGCCATGGAATAGCTCCTCCGCGGCTATCACGCGATGCTGGGTGTCGAGAAACAACGCCAGGAAAACTTCCTGCTGCCGTCCGCCGAGCAGTAGCCGCAAATAGTCGCGTACCGCGTGCGGCGAATTGAGCGCATCACCATGCTGCAACTCTTCCTTCAAGGCGCGCCGCGACATTTCCAGCACGGCTTGCAGTTGCACGTATTTCGCTTGCCCCATGCCATGCATTGTGCAGAAATCCTTTTCGCTGGAGGCAAATAGTCGGGTGAGACCGCCGAAGCGGATGAGCAGCTCGCGCGCCAGATCCACCGCGCTTTTGCCGGTCACGCCGGTACGCAGAAAGATCGCCAGCAACTCGGCATCGGACAATGAGGCCGCGCCTTTTTGCAGTAACTTTTCTCTGGGTCGCTCGAATTCAGGCCAGTCGGTGATCGCCATAACAGCCTCCCAGCCCGGACGGGCCGTTTCTTGATAAGATGCGCGGCATTATGGAACAAGAGCCCGCAAAACACATCCTGCTGGGCGTGACCGGCGGTATCGCAGCCTACAAGGCGGCGGAACTGCTGCGTCTGCTGATGAAACAGGGGGTAGAGGTGCAGGTCGCGATGACCGAGGCGGCCTGTCATTTCATCACGCCGACCACGATGCAGGGATTGTCCGGCAAGCCGGTATTCACCGACCAGTGGGACACGGGCGCGGCGAACGGTATGGCGCATATCGATCTGAGCCGTGCCGCCGATGCCATCGTGATCGCGCCGGCGACCGCCGACTTCATTGCCAAGCTGGCGCATGGCTTGGCGGATGACTTGCTTTCTTCGCTGTGCCTGGCGCGCAATTGCCCGTTGCTGGTCGCGCCGGCGATGAACCGCGAGATGTGGCAGAACGCCGCGACACAGCGCAACATCGCGCGACTGCTTGCCGATGGCGTGCAGGTGCTCGGCCCGGATTGCGGCGTGCAGGCCTGCGGCGAGCAAGGCTTCGGGCGGATGCTGGAGGCGGAGCGGCTGGCGCAGGATATCGCGGCGTTCTTCCAGCCCGGGCGATTCTGCGGCAGGAAGATCATGGTTACCGCCGGGCCGACCTATGAGGCGATCGATGCGGTGCGCGGCATCACCAACCGCAGTTCAGGCAAGATGGGCTATGCCATCGCGCAAGCCGCGCTGGAGCAAGGCGCGGAAGTGATGCTGGTGTCCGGCCCGACGACCCTCGTCAAGCCGCAGGGCGTACAAAGTGTGGATGTGGTGAGCGCGGCGCAGATGTTCGAGGCGGTAAAACAACGCATCGCTGATTGCGATATCTTCATCGGTGTGGCGGCGGTGGCGGATTACCGCGTCGCGCAACCGAGTGGACAGAAGATCAAGAAAAGCGCCGCTGCACTCACACTGGAGCTGGTGCCCAATCCGGATATCCTGGCGCATGTCGCTGGTTTGCCGGATCCGCCGTTCTGCGTGGGCTTCGCCGCCGAGAGCGAGAACCTCGCGAAGTACGCCGAGCAAAAACGCCTCGCGAAAAGGCTGCCACTGCTGGTGGGCAATCTCGCGCAACAGGCCATTGGCAGCGACGACAACGAACTGGTTCTGTTCGATGACAGCGGTAGCCACGTCTTGCCGCGCACCGACAAGCTGACATTGGCAAGGCTATTGATGCAGCATATTGCGCAACGCTATGAAGGAGCTGACAAATGAAGCACATACCGGTGGATGTCAAGATTCTCGACCCACGTCTGCATGGAAGCATGCCGGGTTACGCGACCGCCGGTTCGGCGGGGATCGATTTGCGCGCGTGCATCGACCAGAACATGGTGATCCAGCCCAAGCAGTGCGAGCTTATCCCCAGCGGCATCGCCATTCACCTGAACGATCCGGGCTATGCCGCAATGATCCTGCCGCGTTCCGGACTGGGGCACAAGCACGGTATTGTGCTTGGCAACCTGGTCGGCCTGATCGATTCGGATTATCAGGGGCAGATCTTCGTCTCGCTGTGGAACCGCAGCCAGATACCATTCACGCTGATGCCGATGGAGCGCATGGCACAACTGGTGATCGTGCCGGTGATGCAGGCGAAGTTCAATATCGTGGAGGAGTTCCCGTTGAGCGAGCGCGGCAGCGGCGGATTTGGAAGCACCGGCAAGCATTAAAAAACAAGGCAATTCGGGCGTTTCGTAACCATAGTATCGTTGGAGGTACTTATGGTTAAAGGGTTTCAGGCAGTCTTTGATTGTCCGGCCAGATTTCCGAATGGCCGCAAGTGCATTTTTGCGGTTCCTTCAAGACCGTAAAAACCGCACGAGACCATGTGAAATGCATGCGCCGAGGCAAGCAAAAAGGCCTTGCCAAGCTGTGCCGCAAGATTGCCATCTTGCACAGGGCTCTACCAGCAGCAACACGCTACTGGCCGGCAAGCGTTTGTGGATAGATACCGAGTACCGTCACACGGGTCTATCAGTGGCTGTGCCAGGCACTCTGTTTCATATTGCGGAACCGGAGCGCGCAAAACTGTCCGGAAAGATCGTCCCCACTGTATCTGAAAGAGATCGAATACCGTTACAATCATCGTCAGGAGAATGTACTCAAACTCTTCCTGAGGGGATTTTTTGGTTACGCTTCGCCCTAATTACCTTAAACTTTGCTGCCACTCACCATGCGCGTCTCACAATTCTTCATCTCCACCCTGAAAGAAGCCCCGTCCGAGGCGGAGCTGCCGAGCCACAAGCTGATGCTGCGCGCCGGCTACATCAAAAAACTGGCCAGCGGCCTGTACACCTGGATGCCACTCGGCCTGCGCGTGCTGCGCAAGGTGGAAAACATCGTGCGCGCGGAAATGGACCGGAGCGGCGGGATCGAGTTGCTGATGCCTGCCGTACAGCCCGCCGAGCTGTGGCATGAAACCGGGCGCTGGGCGGTGTTCGGCCCGCAGATGCTCAAGATCAGGGATCGGCACGACAACGATTTCTGTTTCGGGCCGACCCATGAAGAGGTGATCACCGACATCGCGCGCCGCGAGATCCGCAGCTACCGCCAGTTGCCGGTCAATTTCTACCAGATCCAGACCAAGTTCCGCGACGAGGTGCGCCCGCGTTTCGGAGTGATGCGCGCGCGCGAATTCGTGATGAAGGACGCCTATTCGTTCCATACCGACTATGCGAGTCTGGAACAGACCTATCGGGTCATGCATGACGCCTACAGCCGCATCTTTACCCGTCTCGGGCTGCAATTCCGCGCCGTCACCGCTGATACCGGCGCGATCGGCGGCAGCGGCTCGCACGAGTTCCACGTGCTGGCGGATTCCGGCGAAGACACGCTGGCTTACTGCCCCGCATCCGATTACGCCGCGAATGTGGAGATGGCGGAAGCGGTTGCGCCAAGCGCACCGCGTGCGGCAGCCACGCAGGAGATGCAAAAAGCCATCACTCCCGGGCAGCGTTCCATCGGGGAGGTCGCAGCATTCTTCAACACCTCCGCGCAAGGCGTATTGAAGGCCATCGCAGTCATGACGCATGAGGACGAGTTCGTGCTGTTGCTGTTGCGCGGGGACCACACCCTGAACGAGATCAAGGCCGGCAAGGTACTGGGCGGGTTCCGCTTCGCCAGCGACGACGAGATACACCGCAACATGAACTGCCGTGCAGGTTACATCGGGCCGGTGGACGCCGGGGTGCGGCTGCTGGCCGACCGCGCCGCCGCCGCGCTGAGCGATTTCATCTGTGGCGCGAACGACGACGGCTTCCATTACACCGGGGTGAATTTCGGGCGCGATGTGCATCTGGATGAGGCGAATGTGCATGACCTGCGCAACGTGGTCGCGGGCGATCCCTCGCCGGATGGCAAGGGCACGCTGGAGATCTGCCGCGGCATCGAGGTCGGGCATATCTTCCAGTTGCGCACCAAATATGCCGAAGCCATGAAAGCAACCTTTCTGGATGCACAGGGCAAGGCGCAGATCATGGAGATGGGCTGCTACGGCATCGGCGTGTCGCGCATCGTGGCCGCCGCCATCGAGCAGAATTATGACGAGCGCGGCATCATCATGCCAACCGCAATGGCACCGTTCCAGGTCGCCATCGTGCCGATCGGCATGGGCAAAAGTACAGCGGTGCGCGAGGCGGCGGAACAGCTGTACGCTGCGCTGCAGGCCGCCGGCATCGAGGTATTGCTGGACGACCGCGACGAGCGCCCCGGTGTCATGTTCGCCGACATGGAGCTGATCGGCATCCCGCACCGCATCGTCATCGGCGAGCGCAGTTTGAAGGAGGGGATGCTGGAATATCAGGGACGATGCGACACCGCCGCGCAGCCCATCCCCTTGCAAAGCGCGCCGGAGTTCGTACAATCGAGACTATGACATCAGTCCATAAGTCGTTTTCACTGCGCCTAGTCTTGCCGCTATGCATGGCGGGGGTATTGTTCGCTTCCGGCGCGCTTGCCGGCGCGCAAGTCTATATGCCGCTTTCCGCAAGCGTCCGCGCGGTATTGCAACGCAGCGTGTCGGATCAGGCCGCGCCCAAATTGGCGTTCAGCACGCAATATGAGGCGGATATGTGGCTGAAGGAGATGTCGCGCCGCTTGCAGAAACGCATCCCCGATGCCGAGTCGCGCCTCGACTTCCTGAGCACGGTGCATTACGAAGCGACCCGCGCCGGCCTTGAACCCGAGCTGGTGCTCGGCTTGATCGAAGTGGAGAGCGGTTTCAAGAAATACGCCGTTTCCAGCGCGGGTGCGCACGGCTACATGCAGGTGATGCCGTTCTGGGTCAAGGAGATCGGCACCGGGGAGCACAACCTGTTCCACCTGCGCACCAACTTGCGTTACGGCTGCACCATCCTGCGCCATTATCTGGACATCGAAAAGGGCGATCTGTATCGCGCGCTGGGTCGCTACAACGGCAGTCTGGGCCGACCCGGATACCCGAACCTGGTGCGCGCCGCCTGGCACAAAAACTGGTCCTTGCTGCACCGGACGGCTGACAGCGGTCATCAGCCAACCGGCAGCTAAGCGGCATTCGGCAGGCACACGGCGCAAAGTGTGAAACCTGCTGAAATGGTCTCTAGAATTTCTTGTTCTTGATGTAGGTCTCGACGCTCTCGCGCGTCACTTCCCCAGCTTGAAAACTCACCTGCTCACCGTTGGGCGCATACAGATAGCTGGTCGGTAGCACCTCCAGTTTGCCGATCTGTGCCGCGAGCCTGCGGCTACCCAACACGATGGGGTAGCTGATACCGTGCGCTTCGGCGAAATTGGCGACTTTCCTGCTGGAACCGGAATCCATGGCGATACCGATCACCACCAGGTCGTTATTCTTGTGCGCATTGTGCAAACTAACCAACTCGGGGATCTCGTTCAGGCAGGGCGGGCACCAGGTCGCCCAGAAATTCACCAGCACCCACTTGCCGCGATAATCCGCCAGGCGGTGTGTCTTGCCCTGCATGTCTTCCAGCGAAAAATCCGCCGCATGACCGGAAAGCGACAAAGCCAGCAATGGCCATACCAGCAACCTGCGTAACGACATGACTGCTCCGTGCTGCATCGAATAGTTATCAGTGGCCGCGCTTTTCAGGCGTTTTTTCGTCCTGCCCCGCGGTGTCCCCCGTCCCATGTTCGGAAGCGTGGGTCAGATACAGCGCCAGCGCGATCAGCGCGATGCTTGCGCCGAGATAGACCAGATCCAGCGGCGTGCTCATGTGCATGTTCAGCGCCTCCTCGAACAGCGTAACGATCATGATCATCAGGATCACCTTTGCCAGGCGTGACTTGAGGTCATCCAGATTATTGATGACCAGTATCTTGCTGGAGGATTTGCTGCCGTGCGCCTGGTCGATATCGCTGATGAACAGCTCATACAGGCCAAGCGAGAAGATCAGCATCACCGTTGCGAGCAGATAGCCATCCACCACTTCGACGATATGCGACACCGTGCTGTCGTGCAATGCCTTGCGCGCCTCGTCGCTCAGACCGGAATCGGCATAATGCAAGGCATGGCCGAACAGGCTAACCACATCCACGGTAGCCATGTAAAAGATCGCGACGCCAGCCAGCAGGCTGCCGACCACCGCCGTCAGTATCATGAAGCGGCTGTTCCATAACGCCCCCTCGAACAATTTCTCAAGAAACCCCATATCGCGCTCCCGGCCAAAAGTGTCGCGCATTAAAGCGTAAATGACCGCCCCAATGCAAGCGACCGGATACACCCCCCGAAAAGACACGGGTTTGCGGGTATCCCCTATGCGCATCCCGCGCCCGGAGCCGCTCTCTCCCGGCTGACCAGTGACAAACCGCGGTCAACCCAACCTGCCAGCCAAGTCAAGTTATTTCTCCGCCCGTACAGGCCGAAATAGTGCTTGCAAAAATATATCGACACACTAGAATTAGTCGAAAATCAGGGGGGAACCACTAGATATAGTGGTTTTTTAATTTTATGGGCTGCATAGCCCAGCCAATCCAAAGGGGGGCGCACCGTGCTCGTTATGGAAAAAGTTTCTTCTTCAACATCCACCCGCAACAATTCCGAATCCTCCACTTCACCCGGCACGGGCCGTGCCGGATCGTCAAAGACCGCTGCAACCCCTCCTCTGGGCGACCAGCCAGCGGGCAACCCGGTCTCCGCAGGAAAGGCCGGCATGCCACAGGAAATCAGTACCGAAGTATTGCTGGAAAAATACGCCGAGCCCGGCGAGACTTCAGTCCAGGATGTGCGCCGCCGCGTGGCACGCGGTCTGGCGGAAGCCGAAAAACCGGAACAGCGCGCCAAATGGGAGGAGGAGTTCTTCCTGGGGCAGGAGAACGGCCTGGTGCCCGCCGGCCGCATCAATTCGGCGGCCGGCTTGAAGATCCATGCGACCCTGATCAACTGTTTCGTGCAGCCGGTGGGCGACGCGATCTCCGGCATCAGCAACGGCAAGCCGGGCATCTACGATGCGCTGCAGCAGGCTGCGGAAACCATGCGGCGCGGCGGCGGGGTCGGCTACGACTTTTCGGCCATCCGCCCCGAGGGAGCGATGGTCAAGGGCACGAATTCCCGCGCCAGCGGCCCGATCTCCTACATGCGCGTGTTCGACCGTTCCTGCGAAACGGTCGAATCGGCCGGTGCGCGGCGCGGTGCACAGATGGGTGTGTTGCGCTGCGACCACCCGGACATCGAGAAATTCATCCACGCCAAGGACAAAGGCGATCTGCGCAACTTCAACATCTCCGTGGGCGTCACGGATGACCTGATGCGCGCCGTGGAAAGCGGCGCGGATTTCGAACTGGTGCATAGCGCCGAACCTTCCGCCGCACTCAAGGAACAGGGTGCCGCGCGACGCGCCGACGGGAAGTGGGTATACCGCAAAGTGCCGGCTACCGAACTGTGGAAACAGATCATCGAGAGCACCTACGACCATGCCGAGCCGGGCGTGTTGTTCATCGACCTGATGAACCGCGACAACAACCTGTCCTACATCGAAGTGATCGAAGCCACCAACCCGTGCGCCGAACAGCCGCTGCCGTCCTACGGCTGCTGCTGCCTCGGCTCGGTCAATCTGACCCTGATGGTGGAAAACGCCTTTACTGGCCACGCCGCCTTCGACTACGCAAAGTTCAGGCAACTGATCCATGTCGGCGTGCGTATGCTCGATAACGTGCTGGACGTCACCTCCTGGCCGCTGCCCGAGCAACAGCAGGAGGCACAGAACAAGCGGCGCATCGGACTGGGCTACACCGGGCTGGGCGATGCGCTGGTGATGCTGGGCCTGCGCTACGACACCGACGAGGCACGCGCGCTGGCCGCCGAGCTGACACGCTTCATGCGCGACGAGGCTTATCTCGCTTCGGTGGAACTGGCCATCGAGCGCGGCGCCTTCCCCCTGCTGGATACCGAGCAATACCTCGCCGCACCGCGCTTCGCCGCGCGCCTGCCGGAAGAGATCAAGGACAAGATACGCAAGCATGGCATCCGCAACAGCCACCTGCTGTCAATCGCGCCCACCGGCACCATCTCGCTGGCGTTCGCCGACAATGCCTCCAACGGCATCGAACCGCCGTTCTCCTGGTTCTATACCCGGAAGAAACGGATGCTGGATGGCAGCACCAAGGATTACCCGGTGGAAGACCATGCCTGGCGCGTATACAAGGAACAGGGCGGCGATGTGGACAATCTGCCGCCAGCGTTCGTCACCGCACTGGAGATCTCGGCGATCGACCACATGAAGATGGTGGCTGCCGTCGCGCCGTTCATCGACACGGCGATCAGCAAGACGGTCAACGTGCCGGCCGACTATCCCTACGAGGATTTCAAGGATCTCTACACGGAAGCATGGAAGGCCGGATTGAAAGGCCTGGCGACCTATCGCCCAAATAACGTGCTGGGTTCCGTGCTGTCTGTTACACCTGCCAAGAAGGAGGAACAGCCGCAGGATCTGCTGTTCGACCAGGATCGGCGCATCGTGCTGGAGGCGGCACCAAAGCCATCTCTCGCATCGTTGCGCTGGCCGGGCCGCCCGGAGTTGCCCGGCGGCAGCGAAGGCTGGGTTTCCCAAGTGGTGGATCATCCGCTCGGCAGCTTCGTAACGTTTGTCTCCCATACCAAAAATGGCAGAAACCATCCGTTCGAGGTATGGGTGAACGGCGCGGAGCAACCGCGCGGGTTGGGCGCGCTGGCAAAATCACTATCGATGGATATGCGCGCATGCGATCCGGTATGGCTGCGCATGAAGCTGGAAATGCTGATGAAGACTGCCGGCGATGACGCCTTCGACATGCCGATGCCGCCGAATGGTGAGATAAAACGCATGCCTAGCCTGGTGGCCGCGTTCGCGCACTTGCTGAAATTCCGCATCGAGGAATTAGGCGCACTGGAAGTCAGCGAAGGCGTCACCACCCCGATGATGGACGCGCTGTTCGCCAAGAAGGAACCGAAGACCGGCACCGACGGCACGATGAGCTGGACGGTGGACATCTCCAATGCCGGAACCGGCGACGATTTCGTGCTGGGACTGAAGGAACTGAAGCTGCCTGACGGGCAACGCCGCCCCTACTCGATGTGGCTGGCCGGCGTCTATCCGCGCGCCCTCGACGGCCTGTGCAAGGTCTTGAGCCTGGACATGCGCGTCATCGACCCGGCCTGGATCGGCATGAAACTGCGCAAGCTGCTCAATTTCGGCGAACCGCTGGGCGATTTCATGGCGCGCGTGCCGGGCAGCGAGAAAATGGAAAGCTACCCGTCGACGGTCTCCTACGTCGCCAAGCTGATCATTCACCGCTATGCCATGCTCGGCATCCTTGACGAGCACGGCTATCCGGTGCAGCAGATGGGCGTACTGGAAGTCCCTGAGGCGCAAAGCAAGGCATCCGGGATCAAACCGATGACCGGCAAAATCTGCAAGGAGTGTGGCAACGCCACGCTGATCAAAAAGGACGGCTGCGAGTTCTGCACCAGCTGCGGGACGATCGGCGCGTGCGGCTGATCGTAATGAATCGCCCCCGAATTAGTAGACACCTTTCAGCCTAAAATCAGGGCTACAAAGGAGGTGTTTATGAGCAGCAAGCGTTATCCAGAAGAATTCAAGATCGAGGCAGTCAAACAGATCACCGAGAAGCGTTATCCAATC
>JBGARW010000005.1:0-59850 GCA_044230015.1 Gallionella sp.
GACGGATGTGTTCGATTACATCGAGATGTTCTACAACCCGAAACGTCGTCATGGGTACAATGGGCGCCTGTCTCCCGTCGAGTTCGAGAGACGGCATTTTATGAGGCTGGAAAGTGTCTAGTGAATCGGGGGCGATTCAAGTGTCTATGTGACAGCAAGGGATTGTGAGTGCGCGCACCAAAACGGAAGGTATCTAAGCCTTTTTTGGAAGCGGTATCACCTCTGCACCTGCCTTGAGCTTATCCAGATAATCCGCCCATTGCTGCATCATTTTGCGGCGCTCGGGCAGATATTCCGCGTAGTTGTAAGCCGCCCGCACACCGTTGCGTTCGCAGTGCGCCAGTTGCCGCTCGATGGCGTCGCGGTTGAAGCCCTGCTCGTTTAACAACGTGCTGGCCATGCTCCTGAATCCGTGTGGCGTCATGTCTTCATTGGTATAGCCCAGCCGCCGCAGCGCCAATCTGATGGTGTTTTCGGACATCGGGCGGGTGGTGGTGTAGGTAGATGGGAAAACGTATTTCCCGGTGCCAGTCAGTGGGTACATTTCATGCAGTATCGCCACAGCCTGCGTGGCAAGGGGAACGATGTGCACGGTATTCATCTTCATTTTGTTGGCAGGGATGCGCCACTCCGCCTTGTCGAGATCAATCTCCGCCCATTCCGCTTGCCTCAATTCGCCGGCGCGCACGAAAAAGAGGGGCGATAACCGGAAAGCACACTTGACGGTGAATGTCCCGGAGTAGTTGTCGATGTCGCGCAGCAATTGCCCTATGGCCTTGGGGTCGGTAATCGAGGCGTGATGCTTGTGCTTGACGGCGGGCAACGCACCGCGCAAGTCAGACGCCGGATCGCGTTGCGCCCTGCCTGTCGCCACGGCATAGCGGAATATCTGGCCGCACAGGGAGCGGGCGCGATGTGCGGTTTCCAGCACGCCACGGCTTTCGATACGGCGGATCGTTTGCAATAGTTCAGGGGCCGTTATCTCGCCAATGGGGCGATCGCCCAGCCAGGGAAAAATATCGTTCTGCAAAAGGTTGAGCAGCTTGTCCGCATTGCTCTGCTTCCAGTTATGCAGGTTCTTGGTGTGCCACTCGCGGGCGACAAATTCAAAGCCGCTTTCCAGCAAAACTGCTTTTGCCGCTTTCCTGGCCTTCTTCTCCTCGCCCGGATCGATATTGTCTGAAAGCAGCCTGCGCGCCTCGTCACGTTTGTTCCTTGCCTCCTTGAGACTGACTTCGGGATATGCCCCCAAGGCTAGGAGCTTTTCCTTCCCTCCGAAGCGGTACTTGACCCGCCAGAGCTTCCCTCCTGCTTGCGTAATCAGCAAAAACAGCCCCTTTTCGTCCGCCAGCTTGGCTGGCTTTGCGCCAGGCTTTGCGTTCTTTATCGCGGTATCGGTCAGCGCCATGGGGGTATTTTTCCTGTAAATATTCGGTAGAAATCCAATATACCCCCAAGAATACCCCAAATAAATGCAATATGTCAATAAATGACAACGGACTATCCTGGACAACAAAAAACCCGCAAGCTTTTATTCATGCGGGTTTTAAGTACTTCCTCGGACTTCTTTGAACTATAACTTGGTGCTGGAGAGAGGAATCGAACCTCCGACCTACGCGTTACGAGTGCGTTGCTCTACCAACTGAGCTACTCCAGCAAAACGGGGGAGATTATAAAGGACGCGCCACGACAAGGGAACATTGACAGCATGCCGGGCGTGTCACGCGAGTGCTCAAGGCTGAAGCGCCCTGGGCAGCGGGAACACGACGTTCTCCCGGATGCCCTGCAATTCGGTGACGCTGGCCGCGCCCATCTCGCGCAGGCGCGCGACCACGCCCTGCACCAGCAGTTCGGGGGCTGATGCACCCGCGCTGATGCCGACGCGCGCCCTGCCGGTGAACCACTCGGGCCGCAATCCGTCGGCATCGTTCACCAGATAGGCGGGTACGCCGACATTCGCCGCGACTTCGCGCAGACGGTTGGAGTTGGAGCTGTTCGGCGAGCCCACCACGATCACCACGTCGCACTGCCTGACCAGCAGCTTGACCGCATCCTGGCGGTTCTGCGTGGCATAGCAGATATCGTCCTTCTTCGGGCCGACGATGCCGGGGAAGCGCGCCTTGAGCGCGGCGATGATGCCGCTGGCGTCGTCCACCGACAGGGTGGTTTGCGTGACGAAGGCGAGATTGCTTTCGTCATTGACCATGAGATCGGCGACCTGCGCGGGCGACTCGACCAGGTACATGCCGCCCTCGCTCTGTCCCATCGTGCCTTCCACCTCAGGATGCCCGGCATGGCCGATCATGATGATCTCCTTGCCCAGCTTGCGCAGCCGCGCCACTTCGATGTGTATCTTGGTGACCAGCGGGCAGGTCGCATCGAATACCGTCAGCCCGCGCGCCTCGGCCTCGCGGCGCACCGACTGCGGCACGCCGTGCGCGCTGAACACCAGGATGCTGCCGTGCGGCACATCGGCCAGGTCCTCGATGAACACCGCGCCCTTGCGGCGCAAACCGTCCACCACGAATTTGTTGTGCACCACCTCGTGGCGCACATAGACCGGCGCGCCGTGCAATGCCAGCGCGCGCTCGACGATGGTGATGGCGCGGTCGACACCCGCGCAGAAGCCGCGCGGGTTAGCCAGCAGCAGGTCCATGCCTGTGCTCCCTGATGCTGTCCAGGATCAATAGAAACGCGCCGCAGGTGATCGCGGAATCGGCGAGATTGAAGGCCGGGAAGTAATGCTCGTTCCAGTGGAAATGCAGGAAGTCCACCACATGGCCGTAGGCGATGCGGTCGATCAGGTTGCCCAGCGCGCCGCCGAGGATCAGGCTCAGTGCCAGCGCGAACAGCATTTGCGCGCTGTGCCGGCGCAACAGCAGGACGATCCATACCGAGGCGACGATGGCGATGGCGCTGAACAGCCAGCGCTGCATCCCGCCCGCATCATGCAGGAGGCTGAATGCCGCGCCGGTGTTGTGCGCCAGCACCAGATCGAACACGCTGAAGACGCGGAGGCTTTCGCCATAAACAAAATGGCTGGCGACCCATATCTTGCTGGCCTGGTCGAGCACGATGACCAGCGCGCTCAGCACCAGCCAGCGACTAAGCATGCTTCCGCGCCTCGCCGTCGCCGAACAGGTTGCTCACGCAGCGGCCGCAGATGGTCGGGTGGTTGGCGTCGCCACCCACGTCCTCGCGGTAATGCCAGCAGCGTTCGCACTTGTCGTGCAGGCTGGCGGAAACATCGATGCGCTGTTCGGCTTCCGTCGCCACGCGGTGCACCGTGGCGCGCGAGGTGATGAACACGAAACGCAGGTCGTCTCCGATCCGCGCCAGCACATCATGCTCATCGCCCGCCGCATACACATCCACTTCGGCAGCCAATGCCGAGCCGATCAGCCCGGCGGTGCGCGCTTCCTCCAGCTGCTTGTTCACCTTGGCGCGCCAGGATCCGATCTTCAACCATGCGGCCATTCCCTCGCCGTCCAGCCGCGCATCGGGCAGGCCGTGCCACTCATCCTCGAACACGCTCCGGTCCCCGCGGCCGCTCATCACCTCCCATGCCTCTTCCGCGGTGAAGCTGAGTATCGGCGCCATCAGGCGCACCAGGCTGTGGGCGATGTGGTACAGCGCGTTCTGCGCGGAACGGCGCGCGGCGGAATCCTCGCCGGCCGTGTACAGGCGGTCCTTCAGGATGTCGAGATAGAAGCCGCCCAGGTCCTCGGAGCAGAAGGTCTGCAACCTTTGCGCGATGAGATGGAATTCGTAGCGCGCGTAATCTGCGACGACCTCGCCCTGCAAGCGCTTGACCAGCGCCAGCGCATAACGGTCGATCTCCAGCCACTGTTCGACCGGCAGCGCATGCCGCTGCGGGTCGAAGTCCGAGATATTGGCGAGCAGGAAACGCAGGGTATTGCGGATGCGTCGGTAGCTTTCCACGACGCGCTTGAGGATCTCGTCGGAGATGGTCAGTTCGCCGGAGTAGTCGGTCAGGGCCGTCCACAGGCGCAGGATGTCGGCGCCGAGCGTGTCGAGCACCTTCTGCGGCGCGATCACGTTGCCTTTTGACTTGCTCATCTTGTGGCCGTGCCCGTCCACGACGAAGCCGTGCGTCAGCAGGGCCTTGAAAGGTGCGCGGCCGCCGATGGCGCAGCCGGTGAGCAACGATGACTGGAACCAGCCGCGGTGCTGGTCGGAGCCTTCCAGGTACAGGTCGGCGGGCGTATGCAGTTCCGCGCGGCGCTGCAACACGGACGCATGGGTGACGCCCGAATCGAACCATACGTCCAGCGTGTCTGAAAGCTTCCGGTAATGCGCCGCCTCCTCGCCGAGCAGGTCCACCGAGTTCAGGTCGAACCATGCCTCGATGCCGTCCTGCTCGACACGCTGCGCGACCTGCTCCAGCAGCTCCGGTGTGCGCGGGTGGAGCTGCTGCGTCTCCCTGTGCACGAAGAACGGCATCGGCACACCCCAATTGCGCTGACGCGACACGCACCAGTCGGGGCGGTTCCTGATCATCGCCTCGAGGCGCGCGCGCCCCCAGGCGGGAAAGAATTCGGTATGTTCGACCGCGCGGTTGGCCAGATCCGTCATGCGTTGTCCGGGAGCGGCCCTCGCGCACCAGCCTTTCGGCATCCGCCGCCATCGGGTAGGCGGTGTTGTCCATGCCGATGAACCACTGCGGCGTGGAGCGGAAGATGATCGGCGTCTTGTGCCGCCAGCAATGCGGATAGCTGTGCTGCACCTTTTCCAGGTGCAGCAGATGGCCGCCGGCCCGCAGCGCGTCGATCACGATATCGTTGGCCTTCCAGACGAACACGCCGGTCAGCGGCACACCGCCGGCAGGCGGCGTGGCGGAGATGAACTTGCCGTCGTCGCCGACCGGATTGTCCGTCGGCAGGTGATATCTCTGGCCGACGAAATAGTCGTCCAGGCCGTGCGCCGGGGCGGTGTGCACCAGGCCGGTGCCCGCCTCCAGCGTGACATGTTCACCGCAGATGATCGGCACGCTGCGATCCTGGAACGGGTGCTGCAACGCCAGCAGCTCCAGGGCCGCGCCCTTGCAATGCCCGATCGTTTCTCCGGCCATTTGGTAGCGTTGCAGGCAGCTTTCCATCAGTTCTGCTACCAGCAGCAGATAGCCATTGCCGGTGCTGACCAGCCGGTATTCATGCCCGGGATGCACGCTCACCGCCTGGTTGGCGGGCAGCGTCCATGGCGTGGTGGTCCAGATCACCGCATGGGCTCTCGCACCGACCGGCAGCGACACGCCGAACGCCCTTTCCAGCGCGGCCCGGTCCCTGACCTCGAAGCCCACGTCGATCGCGGGCGAGGTCTTGTCCTCATATTCCACCTCCGCCTCGGCCAGCGCCGACTGGCAATCCAGGCACCAGTTCACCGGCTTGCGCCCCTGGTACAGGTAGCCGCGCTCGTGGATGTCGCCGAGCGCGCGCATGATGTCGGCTTCGGTCCTGTAGTCCATCGTCAGGTAGGGGTGCTCCCAGTCGCCGAGCACGCCGAGGCGGATGAAATCCTTCTTCTGCCGCTCGATCTGTTCCTTGGCGTATTCGCGGCACAGCTCGCGGAACTGCGCGGGGGGGATCGCCTTGCCGTGTTTCTTTTCCACCTGCAACTCGATCGGCAGGCCGTGGCAATCCCATCCCGGCACATAGGGCGCATCGAAGCCCGCCAGTGTCTTGCTCTTGACGATGATGTCCTTGAGGATCTTGTTCACCGCGTGGCCGATGTGGATGTCGCCGTTGGCATACGGCGGGCCGTCGTGCAGGATGAATTTCGGCCTGTCCTGCCTGGCAGCGCGGATCTTCCGGTAGCGTTGCTGCGCCTGCCAGCGTGCCACCATCTGTGGTTCGCGTTTCGCAAGGTCACCACGCATCGGGAACGGGGTGTCGGGCAGGTTTATCTTGTATTTGCTTTCAGTCATGTCGTTCGAACCATTGCTTTGCATTCTGTACGTCCAGCCCGATCTGCCGCGTCAGCGTTGCGACATCGGGATATTTTTCCTCGTCGCGCAGCTTGTGCAGGAAATCCAGGCGCATGTGCCGGTGGTAGATCTGCTGCGCGAACTCGAACAGATGCACTTCCAGCACCGGCTTGCCGCCCTGATGGACCGTCGGGCGTACGCCGAGGCTCGCCACGCCCTGCAACACTCCCATGCCCTCCGCATGTGCCTGCACCACGAAGATGCCGGACAGCGGCGGGCGGTTATGCTTCAGCTGGATGTTGGCGGTCGGGAAACCGATCCGCTTGCCCAGGCCGTCGCCATGCTCGACGCGCCCGCTGATGCTGTAGGGGCGTCCCAGGTAGGACTGCGCCATGCGCATGTTGCCGTCCGCCAGCGTGGTACGCACCGCCGTGCTGGAGATGCGCACGCCGTTGTGCAGCACGCTATGCACCGCCTGCACCGCGAAGCCGTATTGCAAACCGATCTTTTCCATCAGCGCAAAATCGCCGGCGCGACCGCTGCCGAAGCGGAAATCGTCGCCGATCAGCACGAATCTGGCTGACAGCCTTTCATGCAGCGCATGGATGAAGCTTGTCGCATTCATCTGCGCGAAGTGCGCATCGAAGCGGCACACATGCACGCGGTCGACACCCAGGGAGTCGAACAATTCCAGCTTCTCGCGCAGGCTGGTCAGGCGCGCCGGCGCCTGCTGCGGCGTGAAGAACTCGCGCGGATGCGGCTCGAAGATCACGGCTGCCGTTTGCAGGTCGCGTTGCCGTGCTGCCGCACGCAATTCGTTCAGCAACGCCTGATGGCCGAGATGCACGCCATCGAAGTTACCGATGGTGATTGCAGCCGGCTGTGCAACAAAGGGATGAAGTCCGCGGAAGATCAGCATATAGGGCGCGGATTATACCTTACGGGAAAGCCCCGGAATCGGGGATCGAGAGGATCCGGGCAATGTGACGTGCGCGCTTCCTGGCGGACTCGCGCCCCTTCGTTGCCGGTCCTTCAGGCTGTTCCGCCCACCGTCAGCCCGTCGATGCGCACCGTCGGCTGCCCCACACCGACCGGCACGCTCTGGCCCTCCTTGCCGCAGGTGCCGACTCCCGGGTCGAGCGCCATGTCGTTGCCGATCATCGAGATGCGCGTCAGCACGTCCGGGCCGTTGCCGATCAGCGTCGCGCCCTTCACCGGCCGGGTGATCCTGCCGTCTTCGATCAGGTAGGCCTCGGCGGTGGAGAACACGAATTTGCCGCTGGTGATGTCCACCTGCCCACCACCGAAGTTCACCGCGTACAGGCCGTGCTGCACCGAGGCGATGATCTCCTGCGGGTCCTTGTCGCCGTTGAGCATATAGGTGTTGGTCATGCGCGGCATCGGCAGGTGCGCGTAGGACTCGCGGCGCGCATTGCCGGTGACCGGCACGCCCATCAGGCGCGCATTGAGCGAGTCCTGCAGATAACCGCGCAGGATGCCGTTCTCGATCAGCGTGGTGCATTGCGCGGGGTTGCCCTCGTCGTCCATCTGCAGCGAGCCGCGCCGCCGCGCCAGCGTGCCGTCGTCCACCACGGTCACGCCCGGCGCCGCGACGCGCTCGCCGACGCGGCCGGAGAATGCCGAGCTGCCCTTGCGGTTGAAGTCGCCCTCCAGCCCGTGGCCGATCGCCTCGTGCAGCAGGATGCCCGGCCAGCCGTTGCCCAGCACCACGGTCATGTTGCCCGCCGGCGCGGGCGCGGCATCCAGGTTGGTCACCGCCTGGTGCACCGCCTGCGCGGCATAGCGGCGCAGCATCTCGTCGTCGAAATAGCCGTAATCGAAGCGTCCGCCGCCGCCCGCCGAGCCCTGCTCGCGGCGGCCCTGGTCCTCGACGATCACCTGCAGGGACAGGCGCACCAGCGGGCGGATGTCGGCATTCATCAGGCCGTCACCGCGTGCCACCAGCACCACCTCGTATTCGCCAGCCAGTCCCGCCATGACCTGCACCACGCGCGGGTCGAGCGCGCGCGCGTAGCCTTCGAGCCGCTCCAGCAACGCGACCTTGTCGGCATCCCCGAGGCTGGCGATCGGGTCGTGCGGCAGATAGATCTCGCGCCGCGAGCCGTGGCGCAATACCGGTACGGTCCGGGTGCCGCCCTGTCTGGCGATCGCGCGCGTCGCCCGCGCCGCGCTTTCCAGCGCGTTCAGGCTGATGTCGTCGGAATAGGCGAAGGCGGTCTTCTCGCCGCTTACCGCGCGCACCCCGACGCCCTGGTCGATGTTGAAGCTGCCGGACTTGACGATGCCTTCTTCCAGCGACCAGCTCTCGGCGCGGCTGTACTGGAAATACAGGTCGGCGTAATCGAGGCGATGCGCCATCATTTCGGCGAACACCTGCTCGATGTGGCGCATCTCGACGGAATGCGGCGCGAGCAGCGCCTGCTGCGCGGTGGCGAACAATGTGTCGAACGGCGCGGCCCGGTTCACGGCGCTTGCCCTAACAGCTGCGCAGGGTGCGGTGCGACAGTGCGGGGAGACTGGAACGCAGGCTGGCCTGGTAGGACGGATTTACTTCGGCAAGCACCACGCCAGACCCGCGCGGCAGCCTGTCCAGCACGCGCCCCCACGGATCGACGATCATGCTGTTGCCGTGTGTCTCGCGTCCGTTGACGTGATACCCGCCCTGTGCGGCGGCGATCACATACGCCAGATTCTCCACGGCCCGCGCGCGCACCAGCACTTCCCAGTGCATCTTTCCGGTGGTCTCGGTGAATGCCGCAGGCAGCACGATGATATCCACCCCGTGCATCGCGCGGAACAGCTCGGGGAAGCGCAGGTCGTAGCAAACCGCCAGGCCGATGCGCCCGAACGGACTGTCCACCACCACGACCCGGTCGCCGGGCTCGATGGTCCTGGCTTCGTCATAACGCTCGTTGCCCAATTCCAGGTTGAACAGGTGGATCTTGTCGTAGCGCGCGACCTGTTCGCCTTTCTCGTTGAATATCAGGCAGCTGTTCAGCACCTTGTCCGGCGCACTGGCCGCCAGCGGGATCGAGCCGCCCACCAGCCAGATATTGTACTGGCGTGCGGTTTCGCCGAGGAACGACTGGATCTCGCCTTGCCCGGGAAGTTCGCGGGCCTTGACCTTGTCCTGGTCGTTCATGCCCATGATGGCGAAGAACTCCGGCAGCACCACCAGGCGCGCGCCCTGTTCGGCGGCCTTGGCGACGAGGCGGCGCGCCTCGTTCAGATTGCCCGTGATGTTCGGGCCGGAAGCCATCTGGATGGCGGCCACCTTGAATGCGCTGGTTTGCGGGTGTCGTGTGGAGTTTTCCTGCTGCATCGATCGCTTTCTATTTGCCCTGGTTGTTTGCCTTGGCCGGCGTCCCGCCGGCCTTGACCACCCTGGGGTCGTCCCAGGTGCCGCTGACATTGTATTCAAACGACGCCAACTTATCGAGCGGATCGCCCAATACCTTGTTGATCAGGAGCGAACCGATACCCGCCGCCGGGCCTGCGGCAAAGGCGCCGAGCAGCGATACGCTGTCCCCGAGTGTCGGCAGGATGCGCACCCGCAGATCCTGGGTTTCGCCGTTCAGGTCGACACTGCCTTTCATGGTCACCTTGGCGGCCGAACCGTCGATGTGGAAATCCTGCGTGTCGATCACGCCGTTCCTGATGGTCGCATTGCCGTTGATATTGTCGAACTGGAAGCCGTCGCTGAACACGTCGGTGAAATCCAGCGTGATGCGTCTGGGCAATGCCTGCAGGCTGAGGATGCCGAGCAATTTGCCGATGCCCGGGTCCATCTTGAGGAACTGCCCCTTGCTGGTGTCCAGCTTGAGCGAACCGCCCAGCGTGGCATAGTTGAATCCGCCGGGATCGCCGGCCCATGACAGGTCCGCGGCCAGTTTTCCGCTGCCGCCCTTGACGGTGTTCGGGTAGCCGGAACGCGCCAGGATCTTCCCGGCATCGCTGATCTGCAGGAGCAGGTTGACCCCGGTCTGCGTGGCGCCGCCCGTTCCGCCGCGCCAGACGCCATCCCCGCTCAGGCTTCCGTCCGGGTTGGTGACGTTCAGCCGGCGCAGGCGCCAGTCGTTTCCGTCGGGATGCCCCACCAGCTCGAGCCGCCCGACCTGCTTGCCTGCCACCTGCAGGTTCTCGACGGAAACCTGCAGCGCGGGCAGGCTGCCGGGCGATGCCGCTGCGGGCTGGACGCGCTGCACGGGAGCGGCTGCCGCACGGCCATCGTCATTCCACAGCAGGTTCTGCAGCCGCGCCGTCAATTTGCCTTCCCCGCGCGGCTGCCATTCCACCTCGCCGTTCAGCGCGCTGCTGGACAGGTGTGCGAACAACCCGTCACCGCGCTTGCCGGCATCGATATCCAGTTTGTCGATATGCATGCCGTACCCGCTCACCGTGCCGATCACGAGATCCGCGCCGATGACCGGCAAGCCGCCCTCCATGCCGCCGACAGCGCCGAGCAGATCGCCCCAACCCTGCAGGGACAGTTCCGGCAGGCTGCCACTCAGCCATATGCCTGTCCTGGGTCCCGTCGAAGGGTCGTCCCGGCTTCGCGGAGAGTCAATGGCGCCAAGTTGCTCCAGCAGTCTCTTGGTGCCCGGTCGCTTCCTCTGATTGCCGGAAACATTTTCTCCGCCGAAATTGATGACACCGCGCCTGATGGCCATTGTGCCGTTCTCGTCGCGCCGCACCAATCGCGCGCTGAGCAACTTGCCCAGTTGCGCGGTGATGACATCCTGTCCGTCGGTGACATTCTTCTTCTCCAGGCGCAACGGTAGCGCTTCATTGGCGCGCTTGGTAAAGGGCTGCGGCAGCGTGGAGCCGAGGCCCTGCAGATTGGAATTGATGGTCAGCTGCGCGGTTTTTTTCTGCACGGCAATGTCGGCATCCCATGCCGCGCTGCCGGACAAGTAGTTCAGCAGCGGATGCGGATCGATCCTGCGCAGCGCATCGAGGTTGCTGCGCCCTTTCACGGTGGCATGCACCACGCCACCTGCGGCGGTCTGCACATTGATGCTGGCTGCCCCGCCCAGTATTTCCGCCGACACGCCGCTGGCCTGCATCCCCGATTCGGTGAACGACAACTCGCCGCGCGTGTTGCGCAACAGCGGCACCCCGCTGCCCAGGTCTATATCGTTATCCTGCACGCGGAATACGCCGGACACCTTCACCGGTTTATCGCCCAGCAACGGGATATGCGCGAACAGACCCAGATGTCCGTTGCCGCTGGCGCTCATGCCGTCGGTGAATCCGTCTATGTAGCCGCGCACCGGGCTTTGCTGGATGAACCGCAGGAAGGTGTTGCTTGCGCCTGCCGCGCTGCCCTTTATTTCCAGCGGCAGATCATCGCTCAGCAGATCCGCGATGGTGACCGTGAGGTTCTGCACATGCGCGTCCAGGATGGTCGCGGACGGCGATTTCACTTCCAGCTTGTTGCCGCGTATCCAGAATTCGCCCGAGATGTTTTCGATGCGCGGCCAGTCCTTGTCGAATTCCATTGTGACATCCCGCGCATGGCCGCCGACTTCGAGCAGCGCGTCTTCCGTGCCGTCCAGCGGGAAATCGCTCAGGTTGCCCTTGACGCGCACGCGAAAATCCTCGGTATGTCCCGCCAGCATCGCGCCGTTGAGCCAGTCGTTGTCTTCCATGTCCAGCGCCGCCAGCGGGGTGTAGCGGGCGGCGCGCCTGACATCGCCGCGCGTCAGGCTGACCGTCAGATCCAGCACGCCCAGAGTGCCCGCCTTGGTCCGGTAACTGCCATACAGGTTGCCCGCCAGGTCATCGTTGGCGGCGGCGGCATTGTCGACCTTGATCAACAGCTCACCGTGTTTGTGCTGCCAGCCTGCCTGGCCGGTCAGCGTGGCAAAGGACAGCGGTTCGCGCATCACCCCCGGCGCGTCTACCACCAGCCCGCGCGAATTGATGTTCAGCCTGCCGCCACCGTCGTCGCCGTCTATGTCCGCGGACAGGCCGGAGAAGCCCGGCAATGCGCCGACCTGGCGCAGCGCAAGGTTCTCGAACTGCCCCTTTATCCTGTAACCCGTAATCTTGTAGCCATCCGGCTTTTCGGGCGTGCCCTGCCACTGCGCGTCCAGATTGGACACCCTTCCTCTTGGCGCATAGGCATCCAGTCTGGCGCGCAGGCCGGCCTCCAGCGGCAGGAAATTGGCCAGACCGGTGAGGCTTTCCAGTTGCAGCAGGTTGGCGCGTATCTCGCTGGCGGCGGATGGCCCACCGGCGACCTTCGCGGTGCGGAAGTAGAAGTCCGTCGGCTGCAGCTCGACACCGTTCTGCAAGCGCATCGCCAGATGCCTGGTGGAGATTTCCATGCCGCCTGCCACTTCCTTCCATGCGGCGCGGCCGCGCAGCTCGAGCAATATCATTTCCGGCACGTCCTCGGCCAGCCTGGTCTTCACATCGCGCAAAGCCAGATCGGCGGTGATACCGGTCACCCTGCCGCCCTTGATCTCCAGCCAGCTGCGCAGCGCGCCGCTCCCGTGGCTGAATTCGCCGGGCAGATCCAGCCAGGGTCGCCAGGCCGTCACATCAGTGCGATCGAGCCGGGTGAACGCCTGGCCGTGCCAGCTGGCCAGGTCGTCAAAGCTCGCCCCGTAAAGATCGCCGCGCACATCCAGCGGGGCAGACAGCTCGGCTGGCGGCACGGCACGCAATGCGAAGCGGTGATGGCTGAACAGGTTCTCGGCGCGCAGATTGACCCGTTGCAGCACCAGCGGCGGGGCATCGCGCTGTTCGTCCAGCCAGACGATGAGCGCATCGCGCACCACCATGCGCGACTGGCGCAGCAGCCAGTCGGCAAGATCGTTGTCACCGCCCTGGTTGGAGAGCGCCACACCGCCGATGAAGATCTTCCCCTGCATGTCGCGGCGCACCAGCAATTCCGGCTTGTCGATCTCCAGGCTGGCGAGCCGCAGCTCTGCGGCAGGCAGCGACATCCACGATACGCTGCTGTCAATACTGGGCAGCACCAGCGCGGGTTGCCCCTGTCCGTCCAGGATCTGCACGTCGGCAAAGCTCAGGCGCGGCCGGAAACCCATCCAGTCACCCCTGATCCTGCCGATGGTGACCGGATTGCCGATCGCGCCCGACAAGGAAGAGACGATCCGGTCGTGATACTGCTCGACATTCGGCAGCAGCCAGTAGCGCAGCATCAGGATCGCCAGCGCCGTCAGTACCGCCATCACAGCCGATGCGACGATGGCGAGTCGCGTCAGCCAGTTGAGGCTATGCCAGAGCAGGCGGATGGGGAGGGAGTTGAGCATGGATTCTGGCGCCGGGCGCTGGTTGTGGGCAGGCGGGATGCGATGGCGAGGGAGCTGCATCCTGTGCGGATGTTTGCACCCGCCAACCCGCCAAGCGTTTTTTTAAGGATAATCGCAAGATGATTTGCATTTTAACTTGAAGCCCCAGCCATGAATACCGCAAACTTGCCGCCCTTCGACGATCTGCTGCAAAAAACGCTGCGCTGCAGCCGTTATGCCCGGCGTGTACTGGAAACAGACCCGCTGCTGCTGGATTGGTTGCAGGAAAATCACCTCACGCCGTGCGGCCGTGCGGAAATGCTGGCTCTGTTGCAGCAAGGCGACCTCGCGCCCGACGATGAGACCGGATTCGCGCGTGCCGTGCGCAGGCTGCGCAAGCAGGTGATGGTCAGGCTGATCCTGCGTGACCTCGGCGGGCTGGCCGGTCTGGACGAGGTGATGCAGACCATGACCATGCTGGCGGAAGTGAGCATCCGGCAGGCGCAGGCCTGCCTGATGCAGGTCCTGCAGGCGCAATTCGGCATCCCATTGGACGGAGGCGGCACGATGCCGCAGCCTTTGCTGGTCATCGGCATGGGCAAGCTGGGCGGCAGCGAACTGAACGTCTCGTCCGACATCGACCTGATCTTCGTCTATCCGGAAGACGGCGAAACGGATGGATCACGCAAGTTGAGCAACCATGAGTTCTTCACCAGACTGGGGCGCCGCCTGATCAGCCTGATCAACGAGCCGACCGGCGACGGCTATGTGTTCCGCGTGGACATGCGGCTGCGTCCCTACGGCGACAGCGGCCCGCTGGTGATGAGCTTCGCCGCGCTGGAGGAATATCTGGTCAGCCAGGGGCGTGAATGGGAACGCTACGCCTGGATCAAGGCACGCGTCATCTCCCCGGCGGACTGCCCGCAAACCGCCGAGCTGATGCGGCTCGCGCAGCCGTTCGTGTTCCGCAAATACCTCGACTTCGGCGCGATCGACTCGATGCGCAAGCTGCACGCGCAGATCCGTCAGGAAGTGCAGCGCCGCGAGCGGCTCAACAACATCAAGCTCGGCCCGGGCGGCATCCGCGAGATCGAGTTCACCGCGCAGGTGTTTCAGCTGATCCGCGGCGGGCGCGATGCCCAGTTGCGCATCCGCCCCACTCAGGCGGCGTTGCAGTATCTCGCAAAGAACGGGCAGCTGCCCGCGCCGGTCGTTGCCGACCTGGATGAGGCCTATGTGTTCCTGCGCAACCTTGAGCACCGCCTGCAATACCTGGATGACCAGCAGACCCAGGAGCTGCCCGAAAAGGCCGAAGACCGGGAGATCATCGCCGGCGCCATGGGCTACGCGGATTACGCCGCACTGTTGATCGACCTCGACCGCCATCGCGCGCTGGTCAACCGGCAATTCGAGCAGATTTTCGGCGCGCCCGAGGAAGGTCAGGACGACGCGCAATTCTGGCATGAAGGCATCAGCGCCGAAGCATTGCTCGCCAGCCTCGAAAAGCTCGGTTACCGCGCCGCAAACGACAGTGCGCAGCGCCTGTTGCAAATGCAAGCCGGCAACCGCTACCGGCAATTGCCGGAACTGAGCCGGCAGCGGCTGGACAAGCTGATCCCGCAATTCATAGCCCTGTGCGCGCAGCAGGCCGATCCGGACGAGACGCTGTACAGGCTGCTCGCCCTGCTGGAAGGCATCAGCCGTCGCGCCTCCTACCTCGCCTTCCTGGCCGAATATCCGCAGGCCATGCAGCGCCTGACCCGGATGGTCGCGGCCAGCAGCTGGGCGGGCGAGTACATGGCCCAGCACCCGGCGCTGCTCGACGAGTTGCTGGATGCGCGCGAGATGTACCAGCCGCCCGAATGGCAGCAGATCGACCGCAACTTGCAAGGCCGCCTGGACGACTGCGCCGGGGATGCCGAACGGCAGCTGGATGTGTTGCGCCTGGTCCAGCAGGAACAGACCTTCCAGTTGCTGGCGATGGACCTGCAAGGCCTGTTGCCGCTGGAAAAGCTCAGCGACCACCTGAGCGATCTGGCCGATCTGCTGCTGCGCCAGGTGCTGAAGCTGAGCTGGGCGACCGCGCGCAAACGGCATCGCGACGAACCGAGGTTCGCGATAATCGCGTACGGCAAACTGGGCGGCAAGGAACTGAGCTACGCCTCCGACCTCGACCTGATCTTCCTCTACGACGACGATCACCCGGATGCGCAGGAGAACTACGCGCGCCTCGGGCAGCGCATCAACACCATGCTGAGCAGCTACACCTCTTCCGGCCGCCTCTACGAGACCGACCTGCGCCTGCGCCCGAACGGCGCGAGCGGCCTGCTGGTGAGCACGGTCGCGGCGTTTGCCGAATACCAGCAGCAGCAGGCCTGGGTATGGGAACATCAGGCATTGACGCGTGCCCGTTTCAGCGCGGGCGATGTGCAAATCGGCGTCGCCTTCGAGGAGATCCGCAAACAGGTGCTGTGCCAGCCGCGCGAACCGGCGACATTGCGCAAGGAGATCCTGGCGATGCGCCAGAAGATGCTCGATGGCCACCCCAATGACACCGGTCTGTTCGACATCAAGCACGACCGGGGCGGCATGGTGGACATCGAATTCATGGTGCAATACCTCGTGCTCGCCTACGCCCATCAACACCCGCAACTGACCGGCAACATCGGCAACCTCGCGTTGCTCAAACTGGCGGGTGAACTCGGCCTGATCCCCGCCAATCTCGCCGAACAGATCCGCACGCTGTACCGCGTATTGCGCCAGACGCAACACCGCATCCGGCTCAACAGCCAGCTGCCGTGCCGCGTTGAGCACGGCCAGATCGAGGTTGCCGCATGCAGGCAGCTATGGGAACTGCTTTTCGGGGATGATCAGCGCGGGAGGCCGTGAAGTTACTGCGGCGGGAGGTCGGATGCGTTGTCCGGCGCATCGCTCCGGCACGGCGAATCGCCGAGGCGCGCGGTGAGACGGTACATGATCATTTCGCCTTTGCCCTTGACGTGGATCGTGGCGGGCGGCTCGAAGGCATAGAGATGCCGGATCCGGTTGTAGGTCGTCTTGTCCACCTGGATCGCGTCCTGCACCGCTTCATCGGTGAGCCGGCTGGCGATATTGACCGTGTCACCCCACAGGTCGTAGATGAAACGCTTGGTGCCGATCACCCCGGCGACCACGGGGCCGGTGGCGATACCGGTGTGGATGCCCAGCTTGAATCTGGACAAGCCCGGATGGTTGGTCATGAATTCGCGCATCTCCAGGGCCAGGTCCGCGATGTCGCAGGTGTAGTCCGCGCCGTTGCGATTCAGCCCGCCGACCACCATATAGGCATCGCCGATCGTCTTGATCTTTTCCACGCCGTATTTTTCGCTGAGATCATCGAAGCCGGAAAAGATGGTGTTGAGCAAGGTGACCATCTGCTCCGGAGACAGCGACTCGGTCAGTTGCGTGAAATTCACCAGATCGGCAAACATCACCGTCACGTCCGCATGCCCGTCCGCGATCAGTCCCTGGTGTTCTTTCAGCCGTTGCGTAATGCTGCTTGGCAGCACGTTGAGCAGTATGCGCTCGGATTTCTTCTGCTCCTCGGCCAGCAATTGGTGCTGCTGGTCAAGCTGCGTCCTGATCCTGTCCATCTCCAGAACGAAATAGCGCACCAGGAAGAAGATGATGGAAGACATCGCGGCAAAATTGAGCGCGAAGAACACGCCGATGGTCTTCATCGGCACCCCGCTATAGCCGCCCGAGCCGAGGAAATAATCGAACATCCCGGATATGACCGTCATTACGATGTAAGTGGCGAACCAGGGGATGGACTCGCGCCAGCCAGACACGACCAGCGCGCTGATCGGGGCAAGCAATGCCCACAGCATCACCCCGCTGGACGTCACCGAGCTGCCGATGCTCCATTGCATGACGAACGGCGCGAACAGGAACAGGCTCAACTGCACAAAGCGGAACGGCGCGAACTGTTTGGTCCTGAAATAGTGGATCAGCGAGACAACGGAGATCAGCTGGTAGAACATCGGCACATTCGCCGAGAAATGCAGCCCCATCATCCAGTAGATCGCCAGCCACAACGCCACTGCCAGGTTCATGAAGGCGCAGGCGAAGATCAACAGGCTTCTGCGCAACTTTTCTTCCTGCGTACTCGTTGCGTCAGCGGTTATTTCGGGAAGCTCGATCATTCGGTACGGTTGCCCTTCGGGCATGGCTCGTCAAGGGATTGTCCGGAAAACGGGTCAATCATACCCGAATTGCCGGCCGAAAATAAGGCGGCTCTCAGCTCCAGAATTCATCCTGTCTGGCGAAGCGCCGGATAGCCTTGTGCAGCGCGCCGAGCTGGCGCGACAGGCCGTGCGCGATCCAGCCCCTGGCCAGCGCGACCGCTTCATGGTGCGCGGACAGTTCCGGCATTGCCGCCAGTTCGTCCAGCAGGCGGTGCGCCACCGCCACATCGTTGATCTGCCCGAGCACCTCCTGCACCTCGCTTAATGCGGCGAGGAATGATGCGGTCTTCCGCCTGTCGTACAGCGTGGCGAAGAATTCCGCGCTGTATCTCAGCTTCTTGGCGAGGATGCGCAGCGCATGCAGGCGCAGGTTGTCGAGGCTGTCCAGTTGCCGCCCGTTCCTGGCGAACCGTATGGCCAGCTTGTGCAGGCGGCGGGCGGCGAAATCGCGTGCCGGCAGCGCGGCGACCCCTTGCGGCGCTTGCCAGTACGCGCCGTTCATCCACAGGGCAAAGCGCAGGATCAGCCGCTGCAGTTCGCGGGCCTGTTCCGGGCCGCACAATCCGGCATGGCTGGCCGCGCCTTGCCGCTCGCTGACCGCCAGCAGGGCCTGCAGGCCGGCATGGCCGGCCATCCGTGCACACATCGGCCGCACCGTCTCGGCGACGAACACATCCCATTCGCGGATCCGCCCCAGCGCGACGCACAATGCCGCGATGTCCCGGCTCAATGCGTTCAGCGATTCATCGGGGCGGGATTTCGCGGCCATGCGCAGCACCACGCGCAAACGCCGCAGGGCGACCCGCATCTGGTGGAGGTATTCCGCATCGCCGCCGCTCATCGCGCCGCGCAGGTTGCCCTGCAAATGCAGCAGGCACGACCAGATCAGCGTTTGCAGCGCCTCCGCCAGCGTGGCGTTCGCGGCGAGCACCGGCGCGACCCCCTTGGCCGGCCTGTCGGCATGGCCCGTCAGCAGCCGGTAACCCTGTTCCGCCTTGCTGACCGGCTCCAGCTCGAGCGGCACGATCTCCAGCAGCGCCAGCGCCAGATCGAACAGTTGCCCCGGCTCGCCGGACTTCAGTTCCAGTTCCAGTTCACAGACCGGTGTGCTGCGCTGTTCGGTATGCACCTCGCCGCGGTCCATGCACAATTCGATCCGCGCACCCTGCCAGTCCAGCATGCGGCTGGTGCGGGAAAAGTCGGTGATGAAGACCGGCTGCAACCTCTTGCGCAGCGGCCCCGGCAAATGCTCTTCCCACTCCGCCACTTCTGGCGAGGAGAAATCCAGCGCCGCGCGGTTCACCGGCACCTCCCATTCGTTGCGCTGGTGCATCCCGGCCTTGACCGAGCCGCCGCCCTTCAGGGTCTGCAGCCATTGGCGTCCGGCGCGGCGCAGGCGCAGCGCCATCCCGGACTTGTGCAATTCGAGTTTCGGCGTGTCGTAGTAGATGTTGTGCAGGCGGTGCGTGACGGGGGGCGCGACCTGATGTTCCCTGAGCAACGCGTGGCGCTTCAGCCTGGCAAGCTGCTGCGGGGCGATGCGCAATTTGAGTTCGGTCTCGACTGCCATGTCTGTCTCAAACGAAGCGTTGGGGTGTTCACTATAACAGGTGCGTTGTCTGCCGGATAACCGGGCGGCATCCGGCGCGTTCCCTAATGCTCCTTGCCGTCGATGCGCGGCCGCATGAGGATGGGAACGTAGCGCCAGGCGAGCAGCGCGAAGCAGGCGAACCAGCATGCCGCTGCGAGCTGGATCCAGTGGGTGTAGGCGGGCGGATGGAGTTGCGGCGCGACGATGCGCAGCATGAAGGCCAGCATCATGAGCCACAGGCAGAGTTTGTCGAGCGCATCGAAAGCCACCTTCCTGCCCGTATGTCCCTTCGATATCCTGACGATCATCCCGGGAACGATCAGTCCCATCACGCCGAAGGTGAACACATGCACTGACATTGACGCAGCCAATTCGAGGTGGGTAATGTGCCTGGAGAATTCGATCATCAGCTGCGCGACGATGGCGAGATAGCCCAGATACATGATGCCGACGTCGAGCCGCCGTGCCGCCAGTTGCGGCTTCCAGAAGATGAAGCGCCCGAGCAGCAGCAGCGCGAGCAGCAACGACAGCCAGCCGGACAACGGCGCGGGCAGCAGGCTTTCGAAGACCAGCAGCAGGCCGAGCAGCTTGATCGATCTGTCGAGCGCCGGCTGCTGCAGGATCGCCACATTGAACACGCCCTTCATGAACTGCGCCAGCGTCCGCTCCAGCATCACCAGGAATGCCATGCGGAACAGCCCCAGCGCCATGCTCCAGCCGATCTGGGCATGTTCGGCGCTGAGCATCAGGTTCTTCGCCACCAGGAAGAGCGGCAGGATCACCAGGAAGAAAACGTTGTCGCGGCGGTAGCTATCGTCGTCGCGGTGGCGGACCAGCGTCCACAGCACCATCGCCACGATGGCCGCGAGGAACAGGTTGTTGGAGATCAGGAACAGGAACGGCGGCCAGCCGCCTTCGAACCACATGCCGACGCGCTCGAAGATCCATGCGGCAGCCAGGAACATCAGCGCGTTGCCGTGATAACCGCGCACCTTCACCCAGTTCTTGGTCGAGGTCAGCAGAAACCCGCCGAGGATAGCCCAGCCGAAGCCGAAGAACATCTCGTGCGCATGCCACTGCACCATGGAGAACGAGGTCGCCGGCGCCGGGGTGGCGCCCGAGAAGAACAGTGCCCACAGGACCGGCAGGCTCAATCCGGACAGGCAGGCCAATGCGAAGAACGGGCGGAAGCCCACCAGCCAGAGGGGATGTGCGGACAGCTTCATCTTGCCCTCCGACGGTGCATTTGCGCGAGCCATTCAGGATCGAGGGGCGGCAGCGGGCCGCATGGTCGGCATACATCTTTCAGGGCTGACAGAGGCATTCGGTCTTTTCCTTTCTTACTGGGCTCGGGATATCTCTTCCACCTTGATCAGCACGCTGCGCTGCCCACGTGTCCGGGATGTGCCGCGCGTGGAGAGGGTCGAGTCGTCATTGTTCTGCTGCTGCCCCGAGCCGCCCACTTCCAGCCATTCGCCGAGACGCCCGGATACGGTGCTGGAGGCCTGCTGGACGCGCATGACCGGCTGGTCGCCGCTGCCCGGCACGAACGCGTCGTTCTGCGCGCTGATCTCCAGCGTGACCCGGTCGCCGCTGATGCGCGGCAGCACATAGAACCCGCTGCCCGCTTCCTGGTATTGCGTGCTGTCGATCACCCGCGTGCCCCACTGGTCGTGTATCACCTGCCGCTGCGGAACGGGGACGGACTGGCCGCTGCGCACCAGCGCGCGATTGCCTTCCAGCACCTGCAGTCGCTGGGTGTTGCGCTCGTCTTCGAGCGCGCGGGTGGAGGTCACCCGGGCCTTCAGCCTGTCCTGCCCCCGCCCGAGCTCGACGTTCAGGCCGCTGTCGTCACCGCTGCCCGGCACGGAAACCCGCGCCTCGCGGCCCAGGCCGACATCGCCGGACACTTCGGTCAGGCGCTTGACGGTCTCGCTGTCGGCGTTCTGCATCACGGTGATCTTCAGGCGGCGCGGTGCGACGTCGATGCTCTCCAGCAATCTCCTGACCTGCTCGAGGTTGCGCGGCGAGGTGCGCAGGATTAGCCGGTAGTTCATGCCGCTGGCGACATCGCCCCGGTCCAGCAACGGCCGGATGACGGGCAGCACTTCCTCGGCGCTGCGATGCCTGAGCTCGATGATCTCGAGTTCGCCGGCCCACACGAGCCGGGGCAACAGCAGCAGGGCCATCCACAACCGGCAGGACAGGCTCTTCATGGCATTTCCCCCTGATGCGTGGCTGGGCGGATCATTGCTTCAGGCCGCCCGCCCCGTGCGCCGCTTTCAATTCCCCGGCCAGCTGGAACACCGACATCGCGTAGAAATCGCTGTTGTTGTAGCGCGTGATGACCTCGAAGTTGTTGAACGCCAGCCAGGATTCCCTGCCATCCTCCACCGTGAGATCGATCAGGCGCGCGGGCCTGTCCGGTGCGAGATCCGCGTCCGGCGTCACCCCCGCTGCCGCCCATTCTGCCAGGGTGCGCGGCGCCCTGGTGTCACCGGCGGGAGGTTCCCCGCCAGCCTGCGCGCGCACGGCGACCGGCTCATTCCTGATCCAGCCGTAGCCCTGCAGATAGTTCGCCACGCTGCCTATCGCGTCCCGGTCTTCGCGCAGCAGATCGGTCTTGCGGTTGCCGTTGAAGTCGATCGCATAGTTGCGGTAGCTGCTCGGCATGAATTGCGGGATGCCCAGCGCGCCGGCATACGAGCCGCGTATGGTCAGCAGGTCGAATTGCTGTTCACGCGCCAGCAGCAGGTAATTCTCCAGCTCCGCACGGAAGAAATCCGCGCGGCGCGGATAATCGAACGCCAGCGTGGTCAGCGCGTCCAGTACGCGGTGGTTGCCGGCATTCTGCCCGTAGAGGGTCTCCACGCCGATCACCGCGATGACGATCTCCTGCGGCACGCCGTATCTTTTTTCGGCGCGCCGCAAGGTCTGCCGGTATTTGCCCCAGAACTCCAGCCCGAGCCTGATGCGCTTCGGGTTCACGAAAGCCGCGCGGTATTCCGGCCACGGCTTGATGGTCGCGGGGCGGGAGATCGCCTCGATCACCGCCGGAAGATGCTGCGCACGGGCAAACACATTTTCCAGCTCGTCGCGCCTGAACTGGTGCTTGATGACCATTTCATCGATGAAGCGGGGGATGCCGGGAAGTTCGGCGGCCTGAACGGCAAGAGGGCACGACAACAGCAGGGATAAAACGAATCGCATGATGCGCGCATTTTAACTCGACAGCACGGCCCGCCACTGCTAAATTTCGCTCATCCGCATAAACCTGAAACGAAAGCCGGCATCATGGAAAAGACCACCCAGCATCACCCCCTCATCATCCTCGGCTCCGGCCCCGCCGGATACACCGCCGCCGTGTATGCCGCGCGCGCCAACCTCAAGCCGGTGCTGATCACCGGCTTGGCGCAGGGCGGGCAACTGATGACCACCACCGAGGTGGACAACTGGCCGGCCGATCCGAACGGCGTGCAAGGCCCGGAACTGATGCAGCGCTTCCAGCAGCATGCCGAGCGCTTCAACACGCAGATCATCTTCGACCACATCCATACCGCCAGGCTGCAACAGAAGCCGTTCCTGCTGAACGGCGACGCGGGCAGCTATACCTGCGACGCGCTGATCATCTGCACCGGCGCCTCGGCGCAATACCTCGGCCTGCCTTCCGAGGAAGCCTTCATGGGGCGTGGTGTTTCCGGCTGCGCGACCTGCGACGGGTTCTTCTACCGTGGCCAGGATGTCGCGGTGATCGGTGGCGGCAACACCGCCGTGGAAGAGGCCATGTACCTGGCCAACATCGCCAGCCGCGTCACGTTGGTGCATCGCCGCGACACCTTCCGCGCCGAGCGCATCATGATCGACCACCTGATGGAGAAGGTGAAGGAGGGCAAGATCGTCCTGCAACTGAACAGTGTGCTCGACGAGGTGCTCGGTGACGCCAGCGGTGTGACCGGCATGCGCGTCAAGAACGTGCAAAGCGGCGACAAGCAGGACATCGCGCTGAAAGGGGTGTTCATCGCCATCGGCCACAAGCCGAACACCGATATCTTCGCCGGGCAGCTGGAGATGGACAACGGCTATATCCGCACGCGCGGCGGCAACCAGGGTAATGCCACGGCGACCAGCATCTCCGGCGTGTTCGCGGCGGGCGACGTGCAGGACCAGATCTACCGCCAGGCCTGCACCAGCGCGGCGACCGGCTGCATGGCGGCGCTCGACGCGGACAAGTATCTCGCCTCGCTGGGAAAGATCTGAAAAAACCTCTACACAACTACTGCGCTCACTGATACGGCGTTGAAAAACACCTCGAAATCCTCATTTGCCATTTGCAAACTCCGGTTTCCCGGTATTCTTCGCCTTGTCTCAGCTTCGCTCATGACGTTGTGAAGAGGTCTTTACCACCGCCACAAGAACCAGAAGACGCCGCACTGTTCCGCGCGGCAGTCGGCGAAGTGAGACCGCTGCCCGACCAGAACCGCATCGGGCCGCAAAGACCGCCGCGCAGACCGCTGCCGCGCGCTCCCGCCCAACCTCCCGCGATACCCGACACACTATCCGATTCTGCCGCAGAGGATGCGCCGGACGAATTCCTGCGCAACGGTCTGTCGCGCATGACCCTGCGCAAACTGCGGCGCGGCCACTGGCCGGTGCAGGATCGCCTCGACCTGCACGGCAACACCGCCGATGCGGCACGCAGGTTGCTGCAGGCCTTCCTCCGTGAGGCGGCACAGCGCGGTCTGCGCTGCGTGCTGGTGATCCACGGCAAGGGCATCAACAGTCCCGGCGGCGAAGCGGTGTTGCGCAGGCTCACGCGCCACTGGCTGGCGCAGCGCCCCGACGCCCTGGCCTGGTGCGACGCACCGCCCAGGGATGGCGGCAGCGGCGCGGTACTGGTGTTGCTGAAGGTCGTTGAGCCGCCCATCGAATAGTTTCGTGGGCCGGGGTATGGAACGGGGGGCGTTCCTTTGGACTACCCGCGACGGTTGCCGACACCCACCGTTGATCATCCACCCCTGAGTGAACCGACCCGCTGCCAGCGCCGAGACTGGCTATCGCGACCGGCCGGCAAACAAAAAGCCCGGCACTTTCGTGCCGGGCTTTTTTGCCAACTCAAGAACCGATCAGCCGGCCTGGATGTTGGAAGCTTGCTTGCCCTTTGGGCCTTGTGTCACTTCAAAGCTGACTTTTTGGCCTTCCTGGAGCGACTTGAAGCCGTTCATGTTGATTGCTGAAAAGTGTGCGAACAAATCGTCACCGCCATCATCGGGAGTGACAAAACCAAAACCCTTCGCGTCGTTGAACCATTTAACTGTACCGGTTGCCATGTGATTTTTCCTTAAAATTAAAAAACGGGAAGAACTCCCGCAGAACTATTTGAATCGAAGATTGCACATGGAAAACCAGTACTGCAGAGACTTTGAATCAAATACCCAGAAGCCTTGTACGCCTGATTGGCCGGTATCGTCAAGGGAATTCATAAGAGGAGGTGTCGACAGGACCCTTCCTGCAAGTATCAACGCCACACCGAAGTGCCGCCGGGAGCGGCATGAGCAAGGCACGGGTGGCTGCGTGTACCTTCTCAGGTTGTCCGCGGATGAGTCATCTCCGTCGCCCGCACCCACAGGTCGAATTCGGCTTCCGTGACATGACCTGACGCCAGCGCCGCCTGCTTCAGCGTGCTGCCGTCGCGGTGCGCGCGTTTGGCGATCTCGGCGGCGCGGTCATAACCGATATGTGGGGTCAGCGCGGTCACCAGCATCAGCGAGCGCTCCATCTGCTCCGCGATACGCTTGCGGTTGGCCTCGATGCCGCGCACGCAATGTTCCTCGAAACTTGCCATGCCGTCGGCGAGCAGGCGCACGCTTTGCAGGAAGTCGTGCGCGATCAGCGGCCGGAACACGTTCAGCTCGAAATTGCCGGAGGCGCCGCCGATGTTGATCGCGACGTCGTTGCCGAACACCTGGCAGCACAGCATGGTCAGCGCCTCGCACTGGGTCGGGTTCACCTTGCCCGGCATGATCGAGCTGCCCGGCTCGTTCTCCGGGATGCTGATCTCGCCCAGCCCGGAGCGCGGTCCGGAGGCCAGCCAGCGCACGTCGTTGGCGATCTTCATCAGCGCGGCGGCGAGCGTCTTGAGCGCGCCGTGTGCCGCGACCAGTTCGTCGCTCGCGGCGAGCGCGGCGAATTTGTTGGCGGCGCTTTGGAACGGCAGGCCGGTGCTGCGCGCCAGTTCGGCGGCGACGTGCGCGCCGAATCCGGCATGGGTGTTGAGGCCGGTGCCGACGGCGGTGCCACCGACGGCCAACTGGTGCAGTGGCGTCAGCGCGGCGAGGATCGCCGTTTCGGCGTGTCGCAATTGCGCCGCATAACCGGAGAACTCCTGCCCCAGCGTCAGCGGGGTGGCGTCCTGCAGGTGGGTGCGGCCGATCTTGACGATAGCCGCGAAGGCGGCGGATCTCTTCTCCAGCGTCGCGCGCAGCGCACGCAGTGACGGCAACAACTGTTGCGTGATACTGCTGATTGCCGCGACATGCATCGCGCTGGGGAAGATGTCGTTGGATGACTGGCCGAGGTTGACCTCGTCGTTCGGATGCACCACCCTCATCTGGCCGCGCACGCCGCCGAGCAGTTCCGAGGCGCGGTTGGCGAGCACCTCGTTCATGTTCATGTTGCTCTGCGTGCCGGAGCCTGTCTGCCAGACCGACAGCGGGAACTCGGCGTCGTGCCGGCCGGCCAGCACCTCATCCGCGGCCTGCACGATGGCGCTGGTCTTCCTCTCGTCCAGCAATCCCAACTCGCGGTTGGCCAGCGCGCAGGCGCGCTTTACCGTCGCCAGCGCGAGGATGAGTTCCTGCGGCATACGCTCGGTCGAGATATGGAAGTATCGCAGCGAGCGCTGTGTCTGCGCGCCCCACAGGCGCCCGGCGGGCACCTCGATGTCGCCGAAGGAGTCGTGCTCGGTTCTGTTGGCCATGGCGGAACCTCCGTAGCGATGAGGGAAAACCTAACCTGCAACTGCCAGGGTGTGCTGCTATTCGTCCTGCAATGACTGCCCCGGGAACAGCTCTTCCGTGAAACCGAACTGGCTGAAGTCCCGCATGCGCATCGGATAGAGTATCCCGTCGAGATGGTCGCACTCGTGCTGCACGACGCGCGCATGGAACCCGCTTACGGTGCGGTCGATCGGTGCGCCGCGTTCATCGTAGCCCTGATAGCGGATGTTCCGGAAGCGCGGCACGAGCCCGCGCAAGCCGGGCAGGCTCAGGCAGCCTTCCCAGGCTGCCTCGGTATCTCCATCGAGCGGGGTGATGACCGGATTGACCAGCACCGTCTCCGGCACCTCATCGGCATCCGGATAGCGCGGATTTTGTTGCGCCCCAAAGATCACCACGCGCAAGCCCACGCCGATCTGCGGCGCGGCCAGCCCCACGCCGTTCGCGGCCTGCATGGTGTCGCGCATATCCTGCAGCAGGGCGCGCAATCCGCCGCCGAAACCGTTGACCGGTTCGGCATGCTGCAGCAACCGCGCATCGCCCATGCGCAGCACCGGCCTAATCGCCATCGCAGCTCACCAGGCACTCGAGGATGCCGCGCACCCGTTCCACCGCCAGGCCGGCAGTGGCACTGGTCTGCTCCATGTTCACGCCTTGCTTGCTGTCGCCGCGTCCCGCCGCATAATTCACGACGATGGCGACGGTTGCGTATTTCAGCTCCAGCTCCATCGCCAGCACGGTTTCCGGCATGCCGGTCATGCCGACCATGTCCGCGCCGTCGCGCTCATAGCGATTGATCTCCGCGATGCTGTCCAGGCGCGGCCCCTGTGTCGCGGCATACACCCCGCCGTCCACGCAGGGCTGCTGCACGATGGCTGCGCTGCGCAAGATGCGGCCGCGCAGTCTCGGGCAATAGGGCAGGGTGAAGTTGGCGTTGGTATAGCGCGTGTCGCGCGTGTCGAAGAAAGTCGCGTCGCGCCCGTGGGTGTAGTCGATGATCTGGTCCGGCACGACGATGACACCGGGCGTCAGGTCGGCACGGATGCCCCCCACTGTGGCGACCGAAACGACCTCGCGTACTCCCTGTTCGCGCAACGCCCACAGATTGGCGCGATAGTTCACCATGTGCGGCGGGATGGTGTGCCCGTAGCCGTGGCGCGCCAGGAAGATCACCTCGTGCTGGTTCAGCGTGCCGAACAGGAATGCGCCGGAGGGTTCGCCATAAGGCGTGCGCATGACCTGCCGGTGGGTGATCTTAAGGCTCGCGAGTTCGGTCAGGCCCCGACCGCCGATGATTGCCAGCATGCTCTCTACTCCTTCACTGCGTAAATGGCGGGCAGGTTGCGCCACGCCCCATGGATATCCATGCCATAACCGAACACGAAGCGGTCCGGCAACTCCACCCCGACGAAATCGGCATGGATCGGCTTGTCCCGGCCATGCCGCTTGTCGGCGAATACCGCACTGTAGAACCTGCTTGCGCCCAGTTCCAGCACGCGCTGGCGCAGCGCCGCCAGAGTATGTCCTTCATCGAGGATGTCGTCCAGCACCAGCACCACGCGGCCGCGCACATTCTCATGCGGCTCGACCTTCCAGTGCATCTTCCCGCCGTGTTTCGCGTCGCCGTAACGCGACACGTGCACATAATCGAAATCCAGCGGGAAATCGAGCAGCGGCAGGAGCTGTCCGGTGAACACCACCGCGCCGCCCATCACCGACAGCACCAGCGGGTGCGTTTCCGCCAGCGCGGCATTGATCTGCCGCGCGATCCTGTGCAGAGATGCCTGCACCTGCTCCGCCGGATACAGCAGCTCGGCCCGCTGCAGAGTATCGCGCGCGTGCTGTATCGGAACGCTCATGTGCCCGCGTCCTGTCTCAGGTTGTTCAGGTAGGCTGTGAGTTCGTCGCGCAACTCGGGATGCTTCAGCCCCAATGCCACCGTGGCCTGCAAATAACCCAGTTTCGAGCCGCAGTCATAGCGCGTGCCCTTGAAGCGATAGGCGAGCATCCTCTCTTCCCGCATCAGCGCGGCGATGCCGTCGGTCAGCTGGATCTCCCCGCCCGCGCCGGCCTGCAATTTTTCCAGGTGATGGAAGATGCGCGGCGTGAGGATGTAGCGCCCCACCACGGCCAGCGTCGAGGGCGCATCCTCCGGCTTCGGTTTTTCGACGATGGCATCCACCTGCTCGATTTCCGGCCCCAGCGGGGTGGCAGCGACGATGCCGTACTGGCGCGTCTGTTCGCGCGGCACGTCCTGCACGCCGAGGATCGAGCACTGGTGCTGCCGGAACACGTCCACCATCTGCCTGACGATGGGCGGTTCGCCGTCGATCAGGTCGTCCGCCAGGATCACCGCGAACGGCTCGTCCTGCACCACCGGCCGGGCGCACAGCACCGCGTGCCCCAGGCCGAGCGGCTCGGCCTGGCGGATGTAGATGCAGTTGATGTGCGCGGGGATCACTTCGCGTACCACACGCAGCAACGCCTCCTTGCCGCGCATCGCCAATTCGGCTTCCAGTTCGTAGGCCTTGTCGAAATGATCCTCGATCGCGCGCTTGTTGCGCCCGGTGATGAACACCATGTCGGTGATGCCCGCCGCCACCGCCTCTTCCACCGCATACTGGATGAGCGGCTTGTCCACGATGGGCATCATCTCCTTCGGGCTGGCCTTGGTGGCCGGCAGGAAGCGGCTGCCCATGCCGGCGACCGGAAAAACAGCTTTCGTTATCTTCTTCACTGCGAGTCTCCTCTGTACCGGGCTAACGAAAGCTGTTTTCGGCGCAGGCTAACCTGCAAAGCAGGTTAAGCCCGTAAGGGCGGCAGAAGCCAAACACGGCCTTGGTGATTTTTTTCATGTGCTCTCCAATAACGTCAAAAATTGCTGCTCATCCAGCACCGCCACGCCCAGTTCGCGCGCCTTGTCCAGCTTGCTGCCCGCCTCGGACCCCGCCACCACGTAGTCGGTCTTCTTCGACACCGAGCCCGCCACCTTCGCGCCCAGAGCTTCCAGTTCTTCTTTCGCCCCTTCGCGCGTCATGCTGTTCAGGGTGCCGGTCAGCACGAAGGTCTTGCCGCTGAAAGGCAGTTCCGCCATTCGCCGCTGTTCATGTTCCGGCCAATACACCCCGCTGGCGCGCAACTGTGCGATGACTTCGCGGTTGTGCGCTTCCGCCAGGAAATCCACGATGCTCCGCGCTACCACCGGCCCGACATCGCGCACCCGTTGCAGACTCTCCGTATCGGCGGCGAGCAGATTATCCAATGAGCCGAAGTGCTGCGCCAAGTCCTTTGCCGTCGCTTCGCCGATGTTGCGGATGCCGAGCGCATAGATGAAACGCGCCAGTGAGGTGCGTTTGCTGCGCTCGATCGCCTCCAGCAGGTTGACGGCGGATTTCTCTCCCATGCGTTCCAGTCCGGCGACGGCGGTTTGGTCCAGCTGGTACAGATCGGCGGGCGTATTCACGATACCGCCGTCCACCAGTTGCTCGGCCAGTTTGTCGCCCAGACCCTCGATGTCCATCGCGCGGCGACCGGCGAAATGCAGCAGCGCCTGCTTGCGCTGCGCGGGGCAGAACAGCCCGCCGCTGCAGCGCCAGTCTGCCTCGTCCTCCTCGCGCACGATGTGGCTGCCGCATACCGGGCACCTTCCTCCCAGTCGCTTGAATAGGTCGAACGGTTCACCGGCGTTCGCCGGGCGCCGGTCGGGCACCACGCCCACCACTTCCGGGATCACGTCGCCCGCACGGCGCACGATCACCGTGTCGCCGATGCGCACGTCCTTGCGCCGCGTTTCGTCCTCGTTGTGCAGCGTGGCGTTGGAAACCGTGGTGCCGCCGACGAACACCGGTTCCAGTTTGGCCACCGGCGTGAGCTTGCCGGTGCGGCCCACCTGGATGTCGATGTCGCGCACCACGGTGAGCTGTTCCTCCGCCGGATATTTGTGCGCCACGGCCCAGCGCGGCTCGCGCGTGACGAAACCGAGCCGTGCCTGCAGGGCGAGGTCGTTGACCTTGTATACCACGCCGTCGATGTCGAACGGCAGGCTGTCGCGCCGCGCCGCGATGCGGCGGTGGAACTCCACCAGCCCCTGCGCTCCCCGCGCCACCGCGCGCTCGCCGCTGACTGGGATGCCCATCTCCGCCAGCGCATCGAGCACCGCACCGTGTGTTATGGGCGATGTCCAGCCGCGCGTCTCGCCGAGTCCGTAGGCGAAGAATGACAGCGGGCGTTTCGCGGCCACTGCCGGGTCGAGCTGGCGGATGCTGCCCGCCGCGCCGTTGCGCGGGTTCACCAGCGCGGGCAGGCCCTGCGCGCGCTGTTTCTCGTTGTAGCGTCCGAAGTTCCTGCGCGACATGTACACCTCGCCGCGCACCTCCAGCACTTCGGCAGCGCAGTTCTTCAGGTGCAACGGGATGCAATGGATGGTGCGCACGTTCTGTGTCACGTCCTCGCCGGTCTCGCCGTCGCCGCGCGTCGCGGCCTGCGCCAGCACGCCGCGTTCGTAGCGCAGGTTGATCGCCAGGCCGTCGAACTTCAGCTCGCAGACATACTCGACCGGTGCGTCGTTCGCGCCCATGCCCAGTTCCTTGCGCACCCGCGCATCGAACGCGATCGCGCCCGCATCGCTGATGTCGGTCTCGGTGCGGATCGACAGCATGGCCACGGCATGGCGCACCGGCGCGAACATATCCAGCGGTCTGCCGCCGACGCGGCGGGTGGGTGAATCGGGGGCAGCGAGTTCGGGATGCTGTGCTTCAAGGACCTGCAGTTCGCGGAACAGCCGGTCGTATTCCGCGTCGGGAACGGTCGGCGCATCGAGTACATAGTAGGCATGGTTGTGCCGCTCGATCTCGGCGCGCAGCCGCGCGATACGTGCGGCGGCCTGCATCAGGCGAACAGGCGGCGCGCCTGGCCGCTGCCCGGTGCGATCCCGTTGTCGCGCATCTTTGCCTCGACATCGGCGACCTGCTCGCGGATATGCGCCAACCCGTTGTCACTCAATTCCACGCGATGGTCGTCGACCAGATTGACCTGCAACTCTCTGGCCAGATCGTGCGCGACACACACCATCAGATCGAATTGCGCGGCGGGGTCTTCCACGCGCGGCACATCGAGGAGCAGGGTGATGCCAGGCGTGCTGAAGGTCTCCAGGGTATGGTGCTGGAACGGCCTGGTGTCCTGGTTGATCAGGTTGAGCACGCTGTACCCCTGTGCATCCGGCAAATGGAACGCACCGTCCGCTTCCAGCGTCATGCCGTGCAAGGCCGCGGCCTGGGCGATTCTTGCGCCGGGCAGCAAACGCTTGCCGGGCGGCACCAGATTGATCCCGACCATCTGGTCCACCTCGGCACAGAATGCGTCCAGCTCGACCGCGCGGCGGTGTGTCTCCTCAACGTCCGGGACGGTGGCGTCGGCCTTGATATGTTTCGCGATTCCCAGCACCAGGTCGCGGAAATCCGCCAGCTTCGCCGCGCTGACCGCGCCGCCGCGATCCGCCAGTTGCAGCGCGATACGGAAGCGCTCGTACAGGGTCTGGCTCTCGGCGATGGCGCGCTCCCATTGCTGCACGCCCGCCTGCCCGGGTAATGTCCGGCCGCACACCTGTACCGGCTTGCCGAAATCGAACTTGCGCTGCCACAGCCCGTCCAGCAGGGCGGCGGGGCAGGGTTCGGCCGGGTGCAACTCGATGATGAAGTCGCTGCGCGCATCCAGCAAGGCGCACGATCCGTCCAGCAAGGTGGCGGCCGGCCTTGCGGCAGCAGGTGCGGCGGCAGTCTCTCCGGCCGCCGGAGCCCCGCTTGTCGCGTCCTCATTCTCGTGGGGGAGTGGTTCATGACCGGGTATCCGGTAATCGTTCTCCGGCAGGCCGGCGGGTGCGTCAGGCACGCTCCTGCGCGCACCGGTGTTCTCCTGATACAGTGCGTCGGCATGGCTTGGCTTGAATGCCGCGCCGAATTTGCGCCGGTACTTGCGCTGCTGCCACCAGCCGAAGAGGTACACGGTGACGATCACGCCTGCGCCGATGGCCAGCAGGGCTGCTTGTAGTTCACTCATAGACACCCCTAAAATCCATTTTGCGGGCGAATCGCGGTGTCGCGTGCTCGTTCGCTCCTCGCCTATCTACTCGATATGTCTCGTCCCTCACTGTGCGGCTCCTTGCGCTTCATCCCGCAAAATGGGTTTTAGAGGTGCCTTCACATTCCATTGCCAGAGAACCGTGTGATTATCTCAAGCGAAATGACATCACGCCAGCGGCAGTTCCGCGTTGCTCATGCCGATGGCGGCGACCTCGTCGAGCGCTTTGAGAAAGGTATGCTGCTCGTGCAGCCTGGCCAGCGAATCGGGGTGCGCCCTGCCGCGCATCTGCGCGAGGCGCGCCTTGCTGGTAACGGGCATTTCCCAATGCAGCCCCTGCAGCAATTCGTCTGCCGATGCCGGTTTGTTGCACACCAGTACCATATCGCAACCGGCGTTCAGGGCAGCTTCGGCACGTTGCACGATGCCGCCCGCGACAGTCGCGCCTTCCATGGAGAGGTCGTCGCTGAAGATGACGCCCTCGAAGCCCAGTTGGCCGCGCAGGACATGCTTCAGCCACACCGGCGAGAATCCTGCCGGGCGGCTGTCCACCTTCGGGTAGATGACATGTGCGGGCATCACCGCGGTCAGGCCGTAATCCACCATTTGCCGGAACGGGATCAGGTCGCACATCTCGATATCGACGAACGCGCGCTCGTCCACCGGGATCTCCAGGTGCGAATCGGCCTGCACGAAACCGTGGCCGGGGAAATGCTTGCCGACCGTGTGCATGCCGCCCTGCCTCAATCCCAGCAACAGGCTGTGCGCCAGCTCGGCGATCGCCTGCGTGTCGCTGTGGAACGCGCGGTCGCCGATCACGCTGCTTTGCCCGTGATCCACGTCCAGCACCGGCGTGAAGCTGAAGTCCACGCCGCAGGCGCGCAGCTCCGCTGCCAGTACATAGCCGGCCTGCTGCGCCAGATGACGCGCGCGCTGCGGGTGCGCGTCCCAGATCCTGCCGAGCTCGCGCATCGCGGGAAGTCTCGTGAAGCCCTCGCGGAAGCGCTGCACCCGCCCGCCCTCGTGATCCACCGCGATCAGCAGCGGCGGGGCGCGCAGCGCGTGGATCGCGGCAGTCAGTTCGGCCAACTGGCCGGGTGATTCATAGTTGCGCGCGAACAGGATCACCCCGCCGACCAGCGGATGGCGCAGCCGCGCCTCGTCCTCGGGAGTCAGCCGCGTACCCGCCACATCCAGCATCACCGGCCCCAAGCCCATATGCACTCCTGAATCGTTTAACCGGTTTCCAGAACGACGAACGCCACGATGAAATCGCGCTCGTCGCTGATCGAAAGATGGTGCCCATTGATGCCCAGTTGGGCAAGATGAGTACGTAGCACTTCATCAAACTGCAACACCGGTTTGCCGAGGCCGTCGTGCGTGACGCTGATGCGCCGCAAGGCGACCGGATGACGTATGCCGCTGCCGACCGCCTTGGCGAACGCTTCCTTGGCGGCGAAGCGTTTCGCCAGCAGCCTGGCCGGATCGGCGTGTGCGTCCAGCCCCGGCAATTCGTGTTCGCTCAACACGCGCCCGGCAAAACGATCGCCATAGCGCACAAACATCTTTTTGATGCGCGCGTATTCGACGATGTCCGTGCCGATGCCAAAAATCATCCGTCATTCCCGTGCAGGCGGGAACCCGGCCGTCAAAAGGCCTTTCATTTTTCTTACCGCCGCATCCAGCCCGATGAAGACGGATTCGGCGATGATGGCGTGGCCGATGTTGAGTTCGACGATGTTGGGGATCGCGACGATGGGCTGCACGTTGTGGTAATTCAGGCCGTGCCCGGCATTCACCTGCAAGCCATAGGAATGCGCGTATTCCGCCGCGACACGGATGCGTTCCAGTTCCTGCTTGCGCTCCGGTATGCTGTCCGCCTCGGCATATTTCCCGGTATGCAGCTCCACCACCGCCGCGCCGGTGCGGCGTGCCGCATCGATCTGCATCGTGTCCGGGTCGATGAACAGGGACACGCGGATGCCTGCTTCGACACAACGTCCGCACGCCGATTTGATGTTGTCAAAGAAGCCTATCACGTCCAAACCGCCCTCGGTGGTCAGTTCCTCGCGGCGTTCCGGCACCAGGCACAGATCATGCGGCCTGATGCGCAGCGCGTTCGCGATCATCTCTTCGGTCACCGCGCATTCCAGATTCATGCGTGTTTGCAGCATGTCGCGCAGGATCTCCACATCCGCATCCTGGATATGGCGGCGGTCCTCGCGCAGGTGCAGCGTGATCGCGTCGGCGCCGGCCTCCTCGCAGATCAGCGCGGCGCGCACCACGTTGGGGTAGCGCGACCCTCGCGCCTGGCGCAGCGTGGCGACATGGTCGATGTTCAGCCCGAGTTTAATCATGAACACCTCTCCAAATCCATTTTTCGGGCACATCGCGGCGTTGCGCGGTGCTCGCAACCTCGCCTATCTGCAAGATATGTCTCGGTCGCTGCACTTCGTGCGCCTTGCGCTGTATCCCGAAATTCTGGGTTTTTAGAGGTGTTCATAGTTTTTGTAAGTCCTTGATCAGTTCACGCGTGTGCAATGTCTTGCCGCCAAGGTGGTGGTTCAGCAGCATGCGCATCAGTTGCTTGCTCTGTTGCGCGGTAAGCGGGTCTGAATAGTCGTCCGCGGCCATGTCGAGCAGGGTCTTGCCCTGCACCGGCAGCCCGGTTTGCGTATCGCCATCGTCCGGCACGGCTCCGCGTTCCACGGCATAACGATAGCAGACTTCCGGCCGGATTGCCTTGCCGTCGCCCGCCTCGCGTTCCAGCGCCAGCGCGTAACCGAGTTCCTGCAGCAGGTGCTTTTCGAAGCAGCGCAGGGTTGCGGCATGGTCGGTTTCCTGCGCCAGGCGAAGCAGGGTGGCGCGATAGTAGTCGAACAGTTGTTCATGCGGGTCGTCGCGTGCCAGCAGGTTTAGCAGCAGCTCGTTGAGATAGAAGCCGCACATCAGCGCCGTACCCTGCAGCCAGGGCTGGCCGCCCTGCCATTCGGCGCTGTGGAGGGTGCGCACCTCGCCCTTGCCGAACCACGAGAGCAGCAGCGGCTGGAAGTTCATCAGCACGCCGCGCAGGCCGGACCTGGGGCGCCGCGCACCGCGCGCCATGACCGACAGGCGTCCGTGCCTGCGACTGAAAACGTCGAGGATCAGGCTGGTCTCGCGGAACGGATAGCTGTGCAGCACGAAGGCCGGCTCATCCTGCTGCCTGTTACGGCCGGCTGCGGTCATTCGTAGCCCAGTGAGCGCAATACGCGCGCGTCATCCGCCCAGCCGCTGCGCAGCTTGACGAACACCTCGAGGTACACCTTGCCGTCGAACAGCTTTTCCATGTCGAGGCGCGCCTGGGTGGCGATCTCCTTGAGCTTTTCGCCTTTTCTGCCGATCAGCATCGCCTTGTGCGCTTCCTTGTCCACCAGGATCGCGGCGTGGATGCGGCGCAGCTTGCCCTCCAGCTTGAATTGCTCGATCACCACGCTGGTCGAGTACGGCAGTTCCTCGCCGGTGTAGCGGAATACCTTCTCGCGCAGCAGTTCCCCCGCGAGGAAGCGTTCGCTGCGGTCGGTGACGTCGTCCGCGTCGTAGATCGGTTCGCCCGGCGGCAGGTGGCGGCGCAGGGCTTCGCGCAACTCGTCCAGCTTGGTACCCTGCCTGGCGCTGACCGGAACGATGTCGGCGAATCTGAAATCCGCCGCGACACGCTCGGCGAACGAGAACAGTTGTCCCTTGTCGGCCACCTCGTCGATCTTGTTGATGACCAGGACGACCGGGCGATTGTCCGGCAGCAGCCCGAGCACTTCGCGGTCGCGCTCGTCGTAGCGCAGCGCTTCCAGCACGAACACCACCACCTGCACGTCGCGCAGGCTGCTGGTGACGACGCGGTTCATGCCGCGGTTCAGCGCGTTCAGGTGCCTGGTCTGGAAGCCCGGCGTATCGACGAACACGAATTGCGCGTGCGCGTCGGTGAGGATGCCGTGGATGCGGTGGCGCGTGGTCTGCGCCTTGCGCGAGGTGATGCTGATCTTCTGCCCGATCAGGTGGTTGAGCAGCGTGGACTTGCCCACGTTGGGCCGCCCGACGATGGCGATGAAGCCGCTGCGGAATGGTTCGGTCGGGATATCCGCAGTGCGGGTGTCCGCAGGATCTTTCTGTTCTTCGTTCGTCATGCCTATTCGGATGTGTGGGAAATCTCGTGGGTTCGAAGCCGGTTGGGCAATGTCGGGATGATACGCCAGTGAACCGCCCGCCGCGCGGAGAGAGGCACCCCCGGCCCCTCGTCTCCCGGCAGGCGGGGACTCATGCTATCAGTTTTTCATCTTGCCTGGGCGGCGGGCCGCTTCCTTGCCGAAGTCCCCGTAGAGTGCGGCCAGCAAGTCGAGTCGCGTGACGATGCCGCTCAACTTCCCGCCCGAATCGACGATGGGCAGGTGATTGATGCCCTTTTCGGCGAAGATCAGGAAGGCATCGGTCAGCGGTGCGCTTTCTGGAAGGGTGATGACCGGGCTGCTCATGATGCGTTCTGCGAGTATCGGAGATCTCTTTTGCCGCAGGAAGAATCTCATCCGCTGTGTGATGCTGTCGCACATGCGCCAGTCGGCCATCTTCAGAAAGTCGGCCACCGAGACCATGCCGGCAGGCTGCATCTCTCCATCGAGCACCGGCATGCCGCGGATGCCATGGTCGCGCATCAGCATCCAGACCTCGCCCAGCTCCGTCTCGGGGCGGATGGTCACGACATCCCGCGTCATGATGTCCGCCAGCGTGATGTCGCCAAGCTGCCGCCGGTGCGCATGAATGGTTGCCAGTGCGTAGATGCGGGACAGATCATCGTCGTTGACGTCGATGAAGCCATCCATGTCCGCAAGGGCCGAGAGCAGGTCTTCGCGGTCGAAACCCAGTTTGACCGGCGCGGCTGTTTCAGTTGCCGGGGATATCTTTCCGGGAGAAGGCGCCTGATGCGCAGGGTAGTGACGGCCGGGGATCAGCTTGTGGACGATCAGGCTGATCCCCAGCAGGATGGCCACGTTTGCCAGCACCGGCATGACCAGGAAATGGTAGCCCATCCCATGAATGTGCTGGTCACCGATCACCGTGAGCAGCGCGGTTGCGCCCCCCGGCGGATGCAGGCAGCGCAGGTAGTACATCGCGCTGATCGACAGGCCGACAGACAGGCCGGCAGCCAGGTAGATGTCAGGGATATGGGTGGCGCAGGTCACCCCGATGAAAGCAGAGACCAGATGGCCCCCGACGAATGCCCAGGGCTGGGAAAGCGGGCTGTGCGGCACACCCAGCAGCAGGACGGTCGAGGCACCCATCGAGGCGATCATGTACGGCACGGCCACTCCGCCGATGGCATATTGCGCCGTGAGAGCGGTCAGCAGGATGGCCAGCGCGCCGCCCACACCGGAAACCAGGCGCTCGCGGTGGGAGACATTGCCCTGTCGCGGGAACAGGCGGGAAAAAATGGTGGAAATGGACATCCGCTCGCTATGCCGTCATCGCCGCTGCTTTCAAATCATCCGGACAGGCGATGACCGGTTGCCGATGAGGGCTACGAATGCCCTGGGGGGTCGGGGAATCGAAGCTGTCCCGCACGTCATGTGGAGAAAGGATGGGCCGGATGATTCATGCCGCAGGGAACTTCGCACCGCGACGTTCCGCCATGTTTTTCCCCAGTGCCATGATCTGTTGCGGGCTGAGCAGGCGCGCGGAAAGCGTCAGCAGTCGGGTCTCTTCAAGTTCGATATGCGGGGTGTAGCTGCCGACCAGATCTTTTACCAGCGCTTCAGGCAGCGGCGTATTCACCCCTTCGGCGAGCTGCACCAATACCGCGCGCACCTCGCTCCAGGCCGCGAACATGACGGCGTGCTGGGCGAGCAGGTCCTCGATCAGGGCCTTTACCTCCGCCTTTTCGGGGGTGTCCAGGGCAAGCAGGGTGGGGAACAGATTCTCTTCCTCGTCCTGATGGTGGAACTGCCCGGCGGTGTCGAAGTAGCGCAGGATGCCCTGTGCGGCCTGCCGGACCTGCTGGTCGCAACCGTGGGTGGGCAAGCGGGCAGCCAGTTTCTGCAGGATGTCGAGCTGCCGGTGGATCTTGCCGTGACAGGCGCTGAGCAATTCCAGCGGGTGATCGAAACTGGGGGCGGCTTCGCCGGATGCGAACGAGATCATGTCGTGGTCCTCAATGAATGAATGGCAAGGGGTCGTGGTTGGCGGCGACCAGCACGATGTAGGCGAACACCGCCTGTGCCGCCAGCCATGCGGAGATGCGGGTGGTCCTGGTCTTGCCGTATTTCAGCGCGACGAAACCCAGGCCGATATACAGCAGCAGGCCGATGACCTTGGCGGTCAGCCATGCGTCCACGAAAGGGTATTGCTGGATCATGATCGCCATCGTGATCGCGCTGGCGAGCAGCAGGGTATCCACGACATGCGGCACCACCCTGATCCAGCGCTGCCGCATGACGGGAGAGCCGTTGAAACTCCAGACGCCGCGCAGGAAGAACAGCGTGAAGCTGATGACCGCGCAGGAGACGTGAATGCCCTTGAGTATCAGGAAGCTCATGCCGGTGCCTGTTCGATCTTACGGAAGGTGCGCCGGTAGACCGCGATGCCGGTAAAGACGCCGTAGCCCAGCAATGCTCCCTGCAGCAGCAGTCCGAGCATCACCAGCCATGCCGCCACGTTCCACCAGGGCGCCAGCAGCGCAGCAAGCAGCGTGCCGCCGTGCAGCCACAGGTGCCGCCACATCCAGGGTTCCGGGATGATGTTCTTCATGTTCGGCACGCCGGTCTTGAGTCCGCCGCGAAACAGGTGGAACCAGACCAGGAACGGGATGATCTTGTAAAGCATGCCCTGGATCAGGGAGAGCGCGAAACCCAGCAGGAAGGCCAGAGCGGACAGCGTGCGGAGAGGATCTCCGGCCACCGGGAAAGCCAGCGCTGCCAGCGAAAACACCGCGGCAAGCATCAGCGAGAACATGCTGACCCGGAAGAAGTTCAGCGGGGCATCCGGAACATGGCGGCGGCGCTGGGTCTGCAGCCGGAGCGTGACCACCGCGAAACTGCAGGCCAATGACCAGAAGAGGACTTCCGCGACGAACCCGGCCCAGCGCGGCGCCGATTCCGGCAGGAGCAGCGCCAGGTTCAGCAGCAGGGTCGCGAAAATGGCGGGAGCCAGACCGGCCGTCGTCCATCTCGGGTAGTTCGGGGTGAGCTGGAACATCGGCACGACCTGGTAGGACACGCCGACAGCCAGCAGCAGCACCCAGCCGCCCAATGCCAGGCTGATATGGGCAGTCGCCAGCTTCGCATAGGGAAGCGGCAAGCCGTTGGCGTAGCCCGCGGCCAGCAGCATGCCGAAGGTGACGGCGCCTGCGAGCGAGAGGATGGACAGCAGCAGGGCGGTCTTCGTGGCGTTCTTCGCGCTGGCGCGCGCCAGGCTGGTCAGGCTGGCGGCGATGAACACCAGGAAAGCCAATCCCAGCAGCGGCCAGGAAAGATTGAGCAGTCCCGTCCTGCCCAGCATGAAGCCGGCGGACAACGCCAGCACTCCCGCGATCAGCGGCAGGAACGTGAGCCATGCCACCAGCCGGGGTGCGGGCATCGGGCTGCCGATCACGACCGGCAGCAATTGCTGGATCGCGCCCATCATGACCATCGCCATGAATCCCAGGGTGATGTGGTGCGTCGCGGCGATCTGCGCGGGGGAGCGCAGATCCGCGAACGGGTTGCCGCCGGCCAGCGCCAGCAGCAGGGCGGCCAGACCCAGAAAGACCGGCGCCACGGTGAAGAAGCGCAGCGGCAGGCTGATCGGCGGGGCCTGTTCGGCGCTGAGCGAGGCTATCTTCATGCGGTGCGGGTGATCAGGATCTCAAAATCGCCATCTGCAAGTGCGGTGGTTCGCCAGGCATAGCCGGCATCGCGCAGCATCTCGTAGAGCGGGTGGGGTTCACGGTGGATGAGCACCTGCAGGGTCTCCCGGCCGGAAAGCGTTTGCAGCGCGCGGATGATGCTCTCGAAAGGTTCGGGCGGGGGCAGGCCGCGTACGTCGAGTTCCGGCATGGCTGTCAAACGGCCTGCATGCGGCCGAGGAGAGCTTCCCGTTCCCTTGACAGGATCTGGTCCATGATGGGATAGAGGATGTTCTCTTCCTTGTGGTTATGCTGCTGCATCACCATCAGCAGGGTTTCCGAGAGACCGCTGTATTCCTGCGCGTCTTTTTGTGCCATCGCGGCAGCCATTTGCGCGAGGAGGTCCCTTATCTGGACGTGTTCCATGAGCATGACCTGTACCGGCCCGGAGGGGCCGCCGGCGGATGCCAGCGCGGGGAACAGCACCTCTTCCTCGATGCGGAAATGGTGTGCCATGTCATCGTTGAAGGCCTTGAAAGCGGTTTCGGCCTCGTTCCAGTCGTCGGTGAGCGCGGCGGTCTCGGCTGTGGCAAATTCGTTGTCGCAGGCTTTATGGTCGGCGGTCATGAATTCCGCAATGGTTGTCATGTCGGTTCCCTTTCAAATGGCCGAGGCGCGGTCGTTATCCCGCTGTTCAGCCGATCCTTGATCATAAAAGTTGAGTAATACTGTCGTCTATTATAGCAACAAAATATGGACTGTCGATGCTTGGCTGTCACGCCGGGATCAGAGCGGCGCAGCACAGACCGCTCAGTACCGCGCCTTCCAGCGTGGCGGGGTAGTCACCGGCGGTATAGTCGCCGGCCAGCAGCAGGCCGGGCAGGGCGGTCCGTTGCGGTGGCCGGGACAGGTTGGGAGAGCAGCAGAAGGTGGCGCGCTTTTCGGCGATGACCCTGGACCATTGCGGTGGCCCGGCGATACCGAATCCTTCATGCAATTCCGTGATGACCCTTTGCGCCAGTCGTTCCTGCGGCAATTCCTGGTGGATGCCCTCGGCACTGATGACGGCGGCGAGCAGGCCGTGCTGGTCGGCGATCTGCCCCTTGTCGAACAGCCACTGGCTGAAGCGCCGGTGCAACCCGATCATCGGGTGCGGCAGGGTGACGTGTGCCGGGTATTGCAGGTAAACGGTGTAGATCGGCTGGTGTTCCAGGCTGTCGATCTGCGTGACACTGTCCGCGAGCGCCGGGATGGGGCGCAGCAGATTCGCCGCAACGGTCGGCGGCGCGGCACAGATCGCATGGCTGAAGCGTTCCGTCCCTTGCGCGCTGGCGATCTCGATGCCGTCGTCTTTGGGAATGACCGCTTCCACACCACAGGAGGTGAGTACCTTGCCGCCGCGCCGTTCGATATAGCCCGCGGCGCGCTGCGGGAACAGCGTGGTGAAGTCGACGCGCGGCAGCAACATGTCGCTGTCGGCACGCGACCGGTTCAGCGCGTCGCGCAGCACGTTGAGCAACACCTGCGCCGAGGCCTTGCGGATAGGCGTGTTCAGCGCGGCGATGCACAGCGGTTCCCAGAGCTTGAAGGTCAGGTCGTCATCCTGGCCGTGCCGCGCGAGCAGCTCGGCGACCGTGATGTCGCGAGACAAACGGAACCTGGCACGCCGCAGGGCGAGCATGAAGCGTGCGGCGTTGATGCGTTCGCGCCAGGCCAGCCCCTGCGCGCCGAGCAGCGCGGCGAGCAGATGCAGCGGCGCGGGCAGGCGCGGCGCCCTGAAAGCCAGCTCGCCATGCAGATCGAGTTGCAGCGGCAGGCGCAGGAAGTCCCGTTCGAGGCTGCCGCCGACCCGTTCGATCAGGCGCAGGGTCTGGCGGTAGCAGCCGAGCAGCAGATGCTGGCCGTTGTCCAGTTGCGTGCCGTTGTGCGGCACGCCGCGCGCCCGCCCGCCGAGCTGCCTGGCGCTCTCGAACACGGTGACGGGAATGCCGCGTTCCACGAGCGATACGGCGGCGGCCATGCCGGCATAGCCGCCGCCGATGACGCCGACCTTCAATTCCTGAACCATGCCCTGAAAGCCAGCCACAGTTTGTAGCCGGTGCCGAGTGAGATTCGCTCACGCAAGACATGGCAGCCGCTGGCGACGACCTCGTCCAGTGTGGCGCGGTAGATCGCCGCCATGATCAGGCCGGTGCGCTGCGCCTTGCGGTCCGCTGCGGGAAGATGATCGAGCGCCTGGCGGTAGTAGCGTTGCGCGCGCTCGACCTGGAACGCCATCAGTTTCTGGAAGTCTTCCGTTTCGCGCGCGGCGAGGATGTCCGCCGCCGCCACACCAAACCGCTGCAGCTCGTCCATCGGCAGGTAGATGCGATTGCGCCGCGCATCCTCGCCGACATCGCGGATGATGTTGGTGAGCTGGAAGGCGATGCCGAGGTCGTGCGCGTATTCCAGCGTGCGGCGGTCGCTGTAGCCGAAGATCTCGGCCGACAGCAGCCCGACCACCGACGCGACGCGGTAGCAGTACAGTTGCAGCGATCCGAAATCCGGGTAGCGCGGCTGGTCGATGTCCATCTCCATGCCGGCGATGATCTCCAGCAAGTGTTCCTGAGCCAGGCCGAACCGTTTCACCACCGGGACCAGCGCCAGTGCGACGGGGTGCTGCGGCCTGCCAGAGTAGATTTCCGCCACCTCCCCACGCCACCAGTCGAGCGTGGCGCGTGCCACTTGCGCATCCGAGCATTCGTCGACCACGTCATCCACCTCGCGGCAGAAGGCATACAGCGCGGTGATGGCGCGCCGCCTGTCCGGCGGCAGGAACAGGAAGCTGTAGTAGAAACTGGAGCCGCTCTTCGCGGCCTTTTCCTGGCAATACTGGTCGGGGGTCATGTCAGAAACGGAGGGGTGCGCTTTTTGCCAGCATGATAACCCAGTCGAGCGGGCGCAATACCGGCCGCCGGTTGAACATGTCGAACCGTGCGGCCTCCAGCTTGTCGAGGATGCGCAGCCCGCCCGCGATGATCATGCGCATCTCCAGCCCGATGCGCCCGGTCAGGATGCTGCCGAGCGGCGCGCCCGAGAGCATCATGGCGCGGGCGCGTTCCACCTCGAACCGCATCAGCGCGCGCCAGTTCTCATCCACTTGTCCCGCCGCGATCTGCGCCTCGCTGACGCCGTATTGCGCCAGCCCGTCCTGCGGCAGGTAGACGCGTCCGATGGCCCAGTCCTTCGCGACGTCCTGCCAGAAGTTGATCAGTTGCAGACTGGTGCAGATGGCATCCGAGTAGGCGAGGTTGACCGGCGTGGCTTCCCCGTAGAGATGCAGCAGCAGCGTGCCGACCGGGTTGGCGGAGCGGCGGCAGTAGTCGAGCAGCTCGTCGAAGTCCGCGTAGCGCTTCTTCACCACGTCCTGCGAGAATGCGTCGAGCAGGTCGTGGAACGGCTGCAGCGGTAGCGCGTGCTGTCGAATCTCTGGGGCAAGATTCAGAAACAGCGGTGTGAGCGGCGTCTCGTTTGCGGCGATGCGCGCCAGCTCGGCGCGGAACGCGTCGAGCCGCCCGAGCCGCTCCGCGTCGGGGAGCTCGCCCTCATCGGCGATGTCGTCCGCCGCGCGCGCGAAATGGTAGATCGCCGCGACCGGCTTGCGCAGATGCCTGGGCATCAGGATGGAGGCGACGGGGAAGTTCTCGTAGTGGTCAACGGACATAGGCAATCAGATCGCTTAAAAACGTCGCGAGCGAAGGCAGAACGCGGCGCAAAAGGACGAAGAAGCGGAGTTTACGAGAGGGTAAATGAACATTCCGAGTCCTTGAGCAACAAAGTTATGTCGAGCGCAGCAGTTCTTTAGCGATCTGACAGGTCGTTGCGGTGCAGCATGAACACATACTGGTCGCCCGCGCTGACATCCAGCCAGGTGAACGGCAGATCCGGGTAGGCGGCTTCCAGCGCCTCGCGGTTATGGCCGATCTCGACGATCAGCAGGCCGTTCCCGGTGAGGTGTTGCGCCGCGTGTTCGAGGATGGTGCGCGTGGCATCCAGCCCGTCATGGCCGCTGCCGAGCGCCAGCTTCGGTTCGTGCAGGTATTCCTGCGGCAGCGCTGCGACCGATTCGGCATCCACATAGGGCGGGTTGCTGATGATCAGGTCATACTGCCTGCCGCCCAGTTCGGCGAACAGATCAGATTCGATCAGGCGCACGCGATCCGGCAGGCCGTAGTCGGCGACGTTGCGCTCCGCGACGGCCAGCGCGGCCGGGGACAGGTCGGCCGCATCGACTCCGGCACAAGGGAAGGCATGCGCGGCGAGGATGGCAAGGCAGCCGCTGCCGGTGCACAGGTCCAGCACGCTGCCGATCTCCTCCGGGTCGGCGATCCACGGCGCGAGTTGGTCGCGCAGCAGTTCGGCGATGAACGAGCGCGGCACGATGACGCGTTCATCCACATAGAAACTGAAGTCGCCGAGGAAAGCCTGGTGGGTGAGGTAGGCTGCCGGGATGCGCTGTTCCACGCGTTTCTCGATGATGTTCAGCACCTCGTACCTTTCGGTATGGGTGAGAGCTGCATCCAGGAACGGTTCCAGCCGGTCCAGCGGCAGGTGCAGCGTGTGCAGGACGAGATACGCCGCTTCATCGTAGGCATCATCGCTGCCATGCCCGAAGAACAATCCGGCCTGATTGAAGCGGCTGACCGCGAAGCGCAGGCAATCGCGCACGGTGCGAAGATCCTGTGCCGCTTCGGAAAAATAATCACTCATCAATCACCCCCGCCTCCGCCATCCCCGCCGCCGCAACCGCCATCGTCGCAGCTCGAGGAGGAGCCGCTTCCGCCGGAATCGCCTCCGCCCCCGTCGCGGTTATCGCGTGAAGGCCTGCGCCGGTTCGCACGGGCGATGGAAACGATCCACAGCAGCGCGACGATGAGCAGGATTGGGATGAGATATTTCATTCGGCGAGCAGCTTGCGCAGGGTGAGATGGTAGATCTCCGACAGCGCGTCGAGGTCGGCGACCGCCACGCATTCATCGATCTTGTGGATGGTGGCGTTGAGCGGGCCGAGTTCGATCACCTGCGGGCAGATGCCGGCGATGAAGCGCCCGTCTGAGGTGCCGCCGCTGGTGGAGAGTTCGGTCGTCACCCCGGTCACTTCGCGTATCGCGGCGCTTACCGCGTCCACCAGATTGCCGCGCGGCGTGAGGTAGGGCTTTCCGGACAGTTCCCAGCGCAGATCATATTCCAGGCCGTGCCGGTCCAGGATCGCGCAGACCCTGCTTTTCAGGCCGTCCTCCGTGCTGGCGGTGGAGAAACGGAAGTTGAACAGGACTTCCACCGTGCCGGGCACCACGTTGGCCGCGCCGGTACCGCCGTGGATGTTGGAGACCTGCCATGAGGTCGGCGGAAAATATTCGTTGCCCTCGTCCCACACCGTCGCGGCCAGTTCGGCGATCGCCGGCACGGCGAGATGGATGGGGTTCCTGACCAGGTGCGGATAGGCGATGTGGCCCTGCACGCCCCTGACGGTGAGGGCGCCGGACAGCGATCCGCGCCGCCCATTCTTGATGGTGTCGCCGGCTCTGGCGACCGAGGTCGGTTCCCCGACGATGCAGTAATCGATCAGTTCGTTGCGTTCCCGCAATGCGTCGACCACGCGCACCGTGCCGTCCACCGCCACACCTTCCTCGTCGGAGGTGAGCAGCACGGCGATGGAGCCGCGGTGCAGGGGATGGTCGGCGACGAATCTTTCGATGGCGGTGACGAACGCCGCCAGCGGCCCCTTCATGTCCGCCGTGCCGCGCCCGTACAGCATGCCGTCGCGCACGGCGGGCGTGAACGGGTCGCTGTGCCATTGGTCCACCGGGCCGGTCGGTACCACGTCGGTATGCCCGGCGAAGCACACCAGCGGCCCGGCGTCGCCGCGCCGCGCCCATAGATTGTCCACCTCGCCGCACCGCATCCTTTCCGGGTTGAAACCGAGCGGCGCGAGGCGCGCGCAGATGACGTCGAGGCAGCCGTCATCCGCCGGGGTGAGGGAATGGCGCGAGACGAGTTCCTGGGCAAGTTGCAGTGTTTCAGACATGGCGCGAGTTGGTGTTTGCCGGCTTCATTTAGGCTCGTCCAGATTGAGCTTGATGCCGCTGAAGTCGGATTCTGGCGCCGGTTTTTTCGGCGCGTCCTGGTCCGGGTTGTAGATCGGCACCTTCATGGTGTTGGTACGCTCGGAGAAATCGACCAGTGTGGACAGGTTGCTCGCCGAATCGGCGTTGCGCATGGCCTCTTCCTTGGTGATCTGCCCGGTCTTGAACAGCTTGTAAAGCGCCTGCTCGAAGGTTTGCGAGCCGGCAGAGACGCTCTTCTCGATGGCGTCGCGTATCTTGTCGATCTCGTCGTTCTTGATCAGGTCGGCGATCAGCGAGGTGTTCAGCAGGATCTCCACGGCGGGCACCTGCTTGCCGTGCATGTTGCGCACCAGGCGTTGCGAGATCACCGCGCGCAGGCACATCGACAGGTCGGACAACACGCTTTGCCGCGAGTCGTAGGGGAAGAAATTCACGATACGGTTCAGCGCGTGGTAGCTGTTGTTGGCGTGCAGCGTGGTCAGGCACAGGTGGCCGGTCTGCGCGAAGATCAGCGCGTGTTTCAGCGTGTCGCGGTCGCGCACCTCGCCGATCATCAGCACGTCCGGGGCTTCGCGCATCCCGCTGGACAGCGAATTCTCGTAGTTGAGGGTGTCGGTGCCGATCTCGCGCTGGTTCACGATGGATTTGCCGTGCCCGAAGATGTATTCGACCGGGTCTTCGATGGTCAGGATATGGCCGCTCTTGGTATTCTTGCGGTGCTCGATCATCGCGGCGAGCGTGGTGGATTTTCCGGAACCGGTCGCGCCGACCACCAGCACCAGGCCGCGCTTTTCCATGATCAGCTCTTTCAGCACGTTGGGCAGATGCAAGGCCTCCACGTTCTCGATCTTGCCCTTGACATGGCGGATCACGATGGCGATATCGTTGCGCTGGCGGAAGATGTTGACGCGGAAGTTGCCGATACCCTCGGCGCGGAACGAGAAGTTCATCTCCATCTTCGCCTCGAACTCCGCGATCTGTTTCGGGCTCATCATCTCGTAGGCGATACGCTTGGTGATGTCGGCATCCAGGACCTGCGCGTTGACCGGCATGGCGACGCCGTCGATCTTGATGTTGACCGGCGCGCCGACCGAGAAGAACAGATCGGAGGCCTGTTTGTCGGCGGCCAGTTGCAGCAATGGTGTGACGATCATCATGCGCTCCTTAAGGTCAAAATTGCGTTGCCATGCTGCGTTGTACCCCCAGATCTTGCTTGCATATCGCCATACATGCTGCGCTGCGTTTTCTGCCGCGCACCTTGCCTGGCTTGGTGATTCTGGTTTTCAGGAGCACATGGGCAGGTCGTCAGATCCCGCGCAGCAGTTCGTTGATACCCACCTTCGACAAGGTCTTGGCATCCACTTTCTTCACGATCACGGCGCAGTACAGGCTGTATTTCCCGTCTGCGGAAGGCAGGCTGCCGCTGACCACCACCGATCCCGCCGGCACGCGGCCGTAGCTCGTTTCGCCGGTCTCGCGGTCATAGATCCTGGTGCTCTGGCCGATGTACACGCCCATCGAGATCACGCTGCCATCCTCCACGATCACGCCTTCCACGATCTCGGAGCGCGCGCCGATGAAGCAGTTGTCGCCGATGATGGTGGGGTTGGCCTGCACCGGTTCCAGCACGCCGCCGATACCCACGCCGCCGCTCAAATGCACGTTCTTGCCGATCTGCGCGCATGAGCCGACCGTCGCCCAGGTGTCCACCATGGTGCCCTCGTCCACATAGGCGCCGATGTTCACGTAGGAGGGCATCAGCACCACGTTCTTCGCGATGAACGCGCCTTTGCGCGCCGCGGCCGGCGGCACCACGCGGAAGCCGCCTTCGCGAAAATCGCGGCTGTTGTAGTCGGCGAACTTGGAGGGCACCTTGTCATAATAATTGGTGAAACCGCCCTTTATGAAGGCATTGTCCTCCATGCGGAACGACAGCAGCACGGCCTTCTTCAGCCATTGGTGCGTCACCCACTGGCCGTCGATCTTCTCGGCGACGCGCAGTTTGCCCTGGTCGAGCCGGGTGATGACCGTATCGACAGCTTCCTTGAGTTGCGCGTCGGCATTGTTCGGGGTGATCCCGGTGCGGCGTTCGAAGCCCTGCTCGATGATCTGCTGCAATTGTTCCATGATGGTTCCCTGAAAAAAGTTGGTGGCAGCCGGACTTCAGTCGTCAGTTGGTGTCGTCCGCCGCGTGGGTCCCTGTCTTAACCGGCGGCCGACGTCTGGCGACTGTAGCTGGCTATCCTCTGCGCCGCTTCCACAGTCTCTTCCGTATTGGCGACCAGCGCCAGGCGCACGAAACTCTCGCCGGGATTCGCGCCCTGTGCGGTGCGCGCCAGATAGCTGCCCGGCAACACGGCCACATTATAGTCGCGATACAAGGCTTGCGCGAAGGCGGTGTCGGCAACCGGCGTGCGCACCCACAGGTAGAAGCCGGCATCGGGCAGCGTGACCGGCAGCACCGGTTCGAGTATCTCCAGCACCCTGGCGAATTTCTCCGCATACAGGCGGCGGTTCTCCGCGACATGCGCCTCATCGTTCCATGCGGCGATGCTGGCGGCCTGGATCGCCGGATTCATCGCCGAGCCGTGATAGGTGCGGTACAGCGTGAACTTCGCGATCACCGCGGCATCGCCCGCGACGAAACCGGAGCGCATCCCCGGCACGTTGGAGCGCTTCGACAGGCTGGAGAACACCACCAGGTTGCGGTAATCGCCGCGCCCCAGTCGTTGCGCGGCCTGCAGAGCGCCCAGCGGAGGGGTTTCAAAATAGATCTCCGAATAACACTCGTCCGAGGCGATCACGAAGCCGTAGCGGTCCGACATCTCGAACAGCGTCTGCCATTCGGCGAGCGGCATCACGCGGCCGGTCGGGTTGCCCGGCGAGCAGACATAGACCAGTTGCACGCGCCGCCAGACGCTTTCCGGCAATTGCGCGAAGTCCAGCGCGTAGCCGTTCTCCGGCAGCGTGTTGAGAAAATGCGGCGTGGCGCCGGCCAGCAGTGCCGCGCCCTCGTAGATCTGGTAGAACGGGTTGGGGCAGACCACCGCCGGATCGTTCCTGCTGCGGTCGACCACCGTCTGGGCAAAGGCGAACAGGGCCTCGCGGCTGCCGTTCACCGGCAACACCTGTGTCGTTCCATCCGGCAGCGGAATGTCGTAGCGCGCCGCCAGCCAGTGCGCGATGGCATTGCGCAACGCGCCGCTGCCTGCCGTTGTGGGATAATTCGCCAGCCCGTCGAGGTTGGCGGCCAGCGCATCCCTGATGAACTGCGGCGTGGCGTGTTTCGGTTCGCCGATGGACAGGCTGATCGGGCGATGGTCGGGATTCGGCGTGACCTCGCGGAACAGCGCGGCGAGTTTCTGGAACGGATAGGGCTGGAGTCTTTGTAGATCCGGGTTCATTTGCTGTCCCATTTTCACTGTATATTCAGGCGGCGCGCAAAGGCCAGCGCGCATTATAAGGGGCGTGCCAGTGCCATCAAAACGAAATCTGCTGCCGATCGCCGGGGTGTTGAGCGGCTCGCTGGTATGGGGGCTGATCTGGTATCCCTACCGCGTGTTGCAGGATGTCGGGATATCCGGCGCGCTGGCGACGCTGCTTACCTATCTGCTGGCGATGCTGTGCGGCGCATTCATGCTGCCGCGTGTCTGGCGCGAACTCCCGGGTGCCGGTTGGTGGGCGGTATTGCTGGTGCTGAGCGCGGGCTGGACGAATTTCGGCTATGTGCTGGCGGTGCTGCACGGCGAGGTGATGCGCGTGCTGCTGCTGTTCTATCTCGCGCCGCTCTGGACGATATTGTTCTCCTATTGGCTGCTGGGCGAGCGGCTCGATCGCCATGGCTACCTCATCATCACGCTGTCCTTCAGCGGCGCATTCATCATGCTGTGGGAACCGCGGCTCGGTGTGCCGCTGCCGGCCGACCTTGCCGAGTGGATCGGCCTGTCGGCGGGCATGGGTTTCGCGCTGTCCAACGTGGTATCGCGGCGTGCCGCGCATCTGAGCATCGAGGCGAAGTCCTACAGCGTGTGGCTCGGCACGGCCCTGCTGACCGCACCGCTGTTGTGGTGGCAGGGCGGCCTGCAGAACCAGTTGTCGGCGATCGATGCGCAAGCCTGGCCGATACTCGCGCTGCTCGGCATCGTGCTGTGCGCCACCAGCTTCACGGTGCAGTATGCCCTTGCCTGCCTGCCGGCCAACCGCGCCATCATCCTGTTCCTGTTCGAACTGGTGGTCGCCGCCATCTCGTCATATTTCCTCGCCGACGAGGTGCTGCAAGCGCGCGACTGGCTGGGCGCGCTGCTGATCGTCTCTGCCAGCCTGCTATCGGGCAGGCTCTACACCGCATCCAAGGCGGACTGACGGGGCGCGCGCCCCGTCGGGTCACCGCCGTTTCTTGGCCGCATACATCTTCTCGTCAACGTCACGCAATATCTCGTCAACGCTTCTCCCCTTGCCGGCCTCGGTCACATGGCCCACGGACAAGGATATCGGCCAGCCCCGGTCTTTGAATTCCTTCTCCGAGGCCGACCTGATCCTGCCGACCAGCATCTCGCAGGACTGCTCATCCGTTTCCGGGAGCAGCAACACGAACTCGTCCCCGCCAATGCGCGAGACCGTATCGATCTTTCTGGAATTCTTCCTCAATATGTCGGCCACCTTCCGCAGGGCGTCATCGCCGATATGGTGGCCGCGGGTGTCATTCAGGGTCTTGAACTGGTCGATGTCGATGAATAGCACGGAGTAGGGGGTGCCGGAGCGTTCGCTGCGCAATTGTTCGGCCTCGAACCTCTCGAAGAGCTCGCGCCGGTTTGCCGCATCGGTCAGCATGTCCTTGCGGGCATATTCCCTTTCCCTCCACAATTTGGCCACCACCCGGCCGATGACCGTGAAAGTGACGCTGCGGGTAAAGATGTTCAGCGCGAGTGCGTTCAAGGGGAAGGCCGGAAAGGTGATGGCTGCCTCGGCAAGGCTCCAGGCGACGGCAGAAAGGATCCCCACCAGGTCGGGCGCCAGCGTGTCGGAGCGGCGCAGGGCATGGATCGCACCCAGGCGGGCCGCCTGAATGACCGGCAGGCAGTAGAGCACGTCAAGGGAATAATAGGTCTCCGCCAGCGCATAATCCAGCAGGGTGATGAGCATGACTTCCGCGACGACCAGGATGAGTGTCCAGTACACGTGTGGTTGTTTTTCCATTGTTCGATCGGCCCATGTTCAAGTTTCAGGCACAACGGCCAGTGACCCGGCCTGCTGCAGTCCCGTCAGGCTACCGTGACTTCACGTGCCAGATATACGTCCTGGACCGCGTTGAGCAGTGCGACACCGTCCGCCACCGGCTTCTGGAACGCCTTGCGCCCCAGGATCAGCCCCATGCCGCCGGCGCGCTTGTTGATGACCGCGGTGCGCACCGCCTGTTGCAGGTCATCCTTGCCCGATTCGCCGCCGGAGTTGATCAGCCCCGCGCGCCCCATGTAGCAGTTCGCCACCTGGTAGCGCACCAGGTCGATCGGATGGTCGGTGGTCAGCTCGCTGTATACCCTGGGATGGGTCTTGCCGAACTTGATCGCGTTGTAGCCGCCGTTGTTCTCGGCCATCTTCTGCTTGACGATGTCGGCGTTGATGGTGACGGCGAGATGGTTGGCCTGGCCGGTCAGGTCGGCGGACACATGGTAATCCTTGTCCGCGGTCTTGAACGCCGGATTGCGCAGGTAGGCCCACAGGATGGTCGCCATGCCCAGCTCATGCGCGTGTTCGAACGCATCGGAGATCTCCTGTATCTGGCGGCGCGAATGTTCGGAGCCGTAGAACACCGTCGCGCCCACTGCCACCGCCCCCATGTCGAAGGCCTGATCCACGCTGGCGAACAGCGTCTGGTCGTATATGTTCGGGTAGGTCAGTATCTCGTTGTGGTTGATCTTGACGATGAACGGGATCTTGTGCGCATAGCGCCGCGCCACCGAGGACAGCACGCCGAGCGTCGAGGCGACGCCGTTGCAGCCGCCCTCGATGGCGAGCTTGACGATGTTCTCCGGGTCGAAATAGATCGGGTTGGGCGCGAACGACGCCGCCCCGGAATGTTCCACGCCCTGGTCCACCGGCAGCAGCGACAGGTAGCCGCTGTTCGCCAGGCGGCCATGCCCGTACAGGGTTTGCAGGCTGCGCAGCACGCCGACCTTGCGGTCTTTCACCGCCACCACGCGATCCACGTAATCCGGCCCCGGCAGATGCAGCGATTCCTTCGGAATGCCGGTACAACGGTAGCCCAGCAATCGTTCGGCTTCACCCCCCAGTAATTGCACGATGTTCGTCATGGTCCCGCCTCCTGTGGTTGGAATGGTCGGGGATATATTACTCCCATGTGTATAATTTTGCGCAGTTCAAACACCTCACTACAAACTGCATGGCTACCCAGACAGAACCGCTCGTCATCGGCACCCCGCTCACCCCTTCCGCCATCCGCGTCATGCTGCTCGGCAGCGGCGAACTGGGCAAGGAGGTCATCATCGCGCTGCAGCGCCTCGGCGTGGAAACCGTCGCCGTGGATCGCTACGCCGACGCGCCCGGGCAGCAGGTGGCGCACCGCGCGCACGTCATCAACATGATGGACGGCGCACAGCTGCGCGCGCTGATCGAGCGTGAGAAACCGCACCTTGTCGTGCCGGAGATCGAGGCGATCGCCACGGACACGCTGCTCGAGATCGAGCAGGAAGGGCTGGCGCGCGTCATCCCGACCGCGCGTGCAGCACGGCTCACGATGAACCGCGAGGGCATCCGCCGCCTCGTCGCCGAGACGCTCGGCCTGCCGGTCTCGCCGTACCGCTTCGCCGACAGCCTCGCAGAGCTGCGTGCCGCCATCGCGGAGATCGGCTATCCGTGCTTCGTCAAGCCGCTGATGTCGTCCTCCGGCAAGGGGCAGTCGAAGGTGGACAGCGCGGCGGAGGTCGAGGCCGCATGGGGCTATGCCGCCACCGGTTCGCGCGTCACGCAGGGGCGCGTCATCGTCGAGGGCATGGTCGATTTCGACTACGAGATCACCCAGCTCACCGTGCGCGCGCTGGGTGGCGATGGAAAGACCGAGACGCATTTCTGCGAGCCGATCGGCCATGTGCAGGTGCACGGCGACTACGTCGAGAGCTGGCAGCCGCAGGCCATGCCGCCGCTCGCCCTGCAGCGCGCGCGCGACATCGCGAAGCGGGTCACCGACGAGCTCGGCGGCCTCGGCATCTTCGGCGTGGAACTGTTCGTCAAGGGCGACGAGGTGTGGTTCAGCGAGGTCAGCCCGCGCCCGCACGACACCGGCATGGTCACGCTGTGCAGCCAGCGTTTCAGCGAGTTCGAGCTGCACGCGCGCGCCATCCTCGGCCTGCCGGTGGACACAAGCCTGAAGATGCCGGGCGCATCGGCCGTGATCTACGGCCGGCTGGAGGAGAAGGGCATCGCCTTCGCGGGAGTGGAAGAAGCGCTGCGCGTGCCGCAGTCCGACATCCGCCTGTTCGGCAAGCCGGAATCCTTCGCGCGCCGCCGCATGGGCGTGGCGCTGGCGAACGGCAGGGACACCGACGAGGCGCGGGAGCGCGCAAAGCTGGCGGCAGGCAAGGTGATCCCGGTCACAGGCTGAAGACAGGGCGCGTGCGAACGGGGCGGCGGTTCCCGCCCTATGCGGCAGCCGATACCAGCAGCTGCACGAACAACTGGATCTTCATGTTGGTATCCGGGTCGGCGGATGTGAACTCCAGCCCCGCGAGATTGCGGCCGCTGTCCTGTTTTATCTTGACCGCCTTCGCATAGAGGTCGGTCACCCGGAAATCGACCAGGGGGAGGGCGAACTCAAGCTTCACATCGTCGAACGCCTTGAGCGGGTGGTCCGTTTCCAGCAGCAGGCCGTGATAGCCGATGTCGCGGATGGTCGCGCCGATCGCTCTCGGCATCACGATCTTGTTCTGGATGAGGTTGAACGTGCAGGGAAGCTTGACTTCCATGCGATGGCTGCGGCGGACCTCCTTGCGCGGCACCTCGAGCCCCAGCGAGGGGATGCCGTACAGCTCGCGCAACTTGACCGGTCGCGCCTTGCCTTTGACGAACACTTCCATCGCCTCGCTGGCGGTGACGAACTCGCGGCAATGACCAAAGGTGTTCTCGCTGATCAGGACCTGGCCGCGCAGGCTGAAGGCTTCGATGCGCGAGGCGAGGTTGACTTCGTCGCCGATCACCGTGTATTCGGAATAGAAATTCGATCCGAACTTGCCGGCCATGACGCTGCCGGTATTGATGCCGATGCCCATGAACAGCTCCGGCATGCCTTCCGGGCGGTCGTGGCTGTTGATCTCGCCCATCGCGATCTGCATCTCCACTGCACAGGCCAGTGCGCGCTGCACGTCATCCGGATGCTCGACCGGCACGCCGAACAGGACCATGATGGAATCACCCATGAACTTGTCGATGACACCGTGATGGCGGGAGACTATCTCGTTCATCCGCCCCAGGCAGCGATTGAGCATGGCGATCACCATCCCGGCGGGGAGTGTGGCCGTGATGGAGGTGAAACCCCGCAGGTCGGCGAGCAGGATGGTGACTTCGCGCCGCACGAAGGAATGCTCCGGGCCGGCCTCGCTGTCCTTGTCGCCAGCCCCGCATGCACGCCGGATGATGGATTCCATCTCCGCCTCTGCGGCGTGCTTGAGCGGTGCACCGGTTTCCCGGGCGATCAATACCTGCAGGTGGCGCACCGCTTCTTTGCCCGAATCGTCTTTCATGCGTCGATGTGAATATCGGATATCCAGTGGGATGGCGAACCCGGCCATGCGGGCCCAAGTATCTTCGGCATCATCGTGCCTGTCAAACGCATGCCCGCGTCCGGTCCGGATCGCCCGGCCGGCGCTCCTGCGGGATCGCCGCGGCGATCTCTCCCAGCGCCTCCGGCGACAGGCTGGCCAGCGGGATGCGCCGCGCCCGGCCGAGATTCGCGTAATGGCTGGAGGTGGCGCGGAAGTAGCTCGGGTCGTAGTGCAGCGTGAGCAGTTCCGCGACCAGCGCGGCGAAGTCCCCGGCGCGGGCCAGCGCGGCCCAGTGTTCCAGGCGTTTGCCGCCGTGGAAACGTTGCAGGGCCTGCAAATGCGCGATCAGCGTTTCAGGTTCGGAGAGGTAGTGGCGGTAGTCTTCCAGCAGCCCGGTGACGCGCACCTCGGGCGGTGCTTCCAGCAGCAGGCACTCGCCGGCGTGCATCGCGGCGACCAGCGCGTCGGGCAGGTTGATGGCGCCGATCTTGCTGCTCTCCGCCTCCACATAAACGGGGCGGCCCGGATCGAGTTCCTGCAGTGCCTGCAGCAGCGCGCTGTCGAACCATTTCTGCGAAGGCTGGGCCTGTTCCGGCATCCTGCCCAGCACCGAGCCGCGATGCTGCGCGAGGCCCTCCAGGTCGAGAACCTGTTGCCCGCTGTCTGCAAGCGCGGCAAGCAGGCGGCTCTTGCCCGAACCGGTCGGGCCGCAGATCACGCGCAGCGAGAATCCCTGCGGCAGGGCCGCCAGCCTGTCCAGCACGTCGCGCCGGTAGGTCTTGTAGCCGCCTTCCAGCTTGCGCGCCGCCCAGCCGACCTGCGCGAGGATGATGCACATCGCGCCGCTGCGCTGCCCGCCGCGCCAGCAATAGACCAGCGGGCGCCACGACTTCGGGCGATCGTGGAAGCGCGCCTCGAGATGCGCGGCGATGTTCTTCGCGACCAGCGCCGCGCCGGCCTTGCGCGCCTCGAACGGCGACACCTGCTTGTACAGCGTGCCGACGGTGACGCGCTCCGCGTCGGACAGCACCGGGCAGTTGATCGCGCCGGGGATATGGTCCTCGGCGAATTCCGCCGGGGTGCGCACGTCGATAATTTCGTCAAATTCGCCGAGCTGTGATAGGTTCGCGGTTCTGAGAATCGTCATTGAAAAAGGAATAGACGTGTCCGAAGTGAAGTTGACCCGATTGTCGCACGGCGGCGGCTGCGGCTGCAAAATCGCGCCGGCGCTGCTGCAGCAGATACTGGGTGAAGCAAAGGAAAGGCTGCCGTTCGCCGATCTGCTGGTCGGCACCGAGACCAGCGACGATGCGGCGGTGTACCGCCTCAACGACAGCCAGGCGATCATCGCCACCACCGATTTCTTCATGCCGATCGTCGACGACCCGTTCGACTTCGGGCGCATCGCCGCGACCAACGCGCTGTCCGACGTGTACGCGATGGGCGGCACGCCGCTCATGGCGCTGGCGATCGTCGGCATGCCGGTCAACAAGCTGCCGGTCGAAACGATACGCTCCATCCTGCAGGGCGGCGAGGCGGCCTGCGAGGCGGCCGGCATCCCGCTCGCGGGCGGGCATTCCATCGATTCCGTCGAGCCGATCTACGGGCTGGTGGCGATCGGCATCGTGCATCCCGGCAACCTGAAGAAGAACAGCGGCGCGCAGCCGGGTGACGTGCTGATCCTTGGCAAGGGTATCGGCGTCGGCGTGCTGGCGGCGGCGCTGAAGAAGGACCTGCTCTCCGATGCCGGCTATGCGCAGATGATAGACGCCACCACCCGGCTCAACGCGGTGGGCAGCACGCTCTCCGGACTGGACGGCGTGCATGCGCTGACCGACGTGACCGGCTTCGGCCTGCTCGGCCACCTGCTGGAGATGTGTCGCGGCGCCGGGCTGGGCGCGGCGGTGAGATTCGGCAGCGTGCCGGTGTTGTCCGAAGCGCTGCCTCTGGCGCGGCAAGGCATCGGTCCCGGCGCGATCGAGCGCAACCTGGCGAGCTACGGGCACGAGGTGGATTTTGCGCCGCCTCTGGAGGATTGGCAGCGGCGCCTGCTGGCCGATGCGCAGACCAGCGGCGGTCTGCTGGCGGCCGTTGCGCCGGAGGCGGCGGACGAGGTGCTGGCGATGTTCCGCCGCAGCGGATTCGAACAGGCGGCAGTGATCGGAACGATGAGGCCGGGCGCGCCGCGCGTGTCAGTAGTCTGAGTATCTCTTCGCGCTGCCGCGCACCTTGTCTGCCGGATATTTGGCAGCGTTCTTCTCCAGCTTGAGCAGCGCGGCTTCGCGCAGGTCGACGCCCAGCTTGTCCGAGAGGCGCACCAGGTACAGCAGGATATCGGCCAGTTCCTCGCCGACGGCCTGCTTGGCCTCGGGATGCAATTCGGCCGACTGCGCCTCGGTGAGCCACTGGAAATGCTCCATCAACTCGGCGGCTTCCACCATCAGGGCCATGCTCAGGTTCTTCGGCGAATGGAACTGGTCCCAGTCGCGTTCCGCGGCAAAGGCGCGCAGCCTGTCGCGCAACATCAGCAAATCCGGCGGGTTGGTCATGGCACGGCTCCGTTAGAATTGGAAGATCGCTTCTATTGTAATATGCCCCGCCCGAACCTGATCTGGAGTGCAAGCAAGATGATGTGGAGCCAGGAAATCGTAAAAGGCGATCTGACCATGATCGGCGAGGGAAGCTGGTCGGGCGATACGTTCAGGGCATCCGTCATCGAGATCGGCGGGCGCAGCCTGCAGGACATCCGCGCGGCCGGATGCCTGCTCGAACGGATGGAAGCCGGAAAGGAAATGGAGCTGCTCGTCTGCAGCGCGCACATCTATGGCGTGCGGGTGGACGGCAAGACCTTCAAGGAGGGCGCGCTGAGGCAACTCGGCTGGGCGCTGCTCGTTGCCGTGGTGCTGGGCTGGCTGTTCCCTCCGCTCGCGCTCGCTTCGCTCATATTCGTCCGGAGGGCTCACGCGATCTGGTCGTTCTAGATCCCGCGGATGCACGGCATCCTTCCGGATCACCGGTTGATGTATCTGCGGCCCTGTGTTACATAGACGGGGCACGACTCAAAAGCATGGGGAGGGACCATGAAGCTTGGGATTGTCATCTGTACGAATGATCCGGAAACCGCCTGGAACGCTTTCCGGCTCGGCGTGTTTTCGCGCAGGCAGGGGGACGCGGTCTCAGTCTTCTTGCTAGGCAAAGGGGTGGAGGTCGAATCGCTGGATGGCGGCAAGTTCGACGTGGTCGGCCAGATGCGCAGCTTCTCGGAAGCTGGCGGTTCGATCCTGGCTTGCGGCACCTGTCTCAAGATCCGCCAGCTTGAAGGGTCGGAGATCTGCCCGCTGTCCACCATGCAGGATCTGTATGAGCTGATCCGCGATTCGGACAAGCTGTTGAGTTTCTAGGAGGGTGAGCCGTGGATCGCAAGCAACATTGGGAGCGGGTCTATACCAGCAGGGCACCGGATTCGGTCAGCTGGTTCCAGGAGCATGCCGAACAATCCCTGCGGTTGATCCACGCCACGGGGCTGGGCAAGGACGCAGCCGTTATCGATGTGGGCGGAGGCGCTTCCAGGCTGGTGGATGACCTTGTGGCAGAAGGCTATACCGACCTGACCGTGCTGGACCTGTCGTCTGCGGCGCTTGCCGTCGCAAGGCAGCGCCTGGGGAAGCATGCAGGCGCCGTGCACTGGATGGAGGGCGACATCACGCGTGCGGAATTCCCCGTTCACCGATTCGATATCTGGCATGACCGTGCCGTGTTCCATTTCCTGACCGAACCGGCTGACCGCCGCGCCTATGCCGAGCGGGTCACGCGCTCGGTCCGCCCCGGTGGACACGTGATCATTGCCACCTTCGCCGAAGACGGGCCGGAAAAATGCAGCGGCCTGCCCGTGATGCGCTACCAGCCCGAAGCGCTGCACGCGGAATTCGGAGACGCGTTCCTGCTGGTGGGGCATGAGAAGGAAGCGCACCACACTCCTGTTGGTGCCGTACAGCAGTTCGTGTATTGCTATTGCCGCAAGGGTGATAGCTAGTCTTCTGATGCATGTTTGGCGGAGAGGGGGGGACCATCTTCGCTGCTCGCAGCATGCAGGGTAACCGATGCCGTTAAAATGCCTTCAAGGGGAAGAGGAAATCTACTCCTTCAACATTGAGTCCGATGAGGCTTGGGAAGACCTCAGGAAGGCCAATGCCAAGACGAAAGACCTCCGGATGCCTTGCTGTCAGGCGGCAGTCGTTCTCCGCACTAGCAAACTTGGAACCAAGCATTTCGCCCATGCCCGAATCGGCTCTTGCAAGACGGCCCCTGAGACGGCAGAGCATCTACTCGCCAAGATGGCCGTGGTCGAGGCCATCAAGAAGACCGATTGGATTCCAATGCCTGAACAGGCAGGTCATACGCCATTAGGTCAGGAATGGCGGGCCGATGTATTGGCCGTGAAAGGCAAAGCCCAGGTCGCCTTTGAGATTCAATGGAGCCGCCAGGACAATACGGAAACCGAAAGACGGCAGAGACGCTACAAAGAAGCGGGCGTTCGAGGTCTGTGGCTTTTTCGGCAGAAGGATTTCCCTATTGGGAAAGAAACACCGTCTTTCCGTTTGGTCTTCGAGGCTGAGACGAAAACCTTCCGTATTCTCCTTCCCTCGGCTTTTTACCATCCAGAATGGGCGACCAAGGACGAACATCATTGGGGACAGTCGATTCCTTTGTCCGCATTCGTCCAAGGAGCCTTAAAGGGCCAACTGCGTTTTGCCCCGGCCTTAGGTCTCACTCTACCCTTGGAAGTCAGCACCGTGGAAATCCCGTGCTGGAGGTGTAAGAAGCAAACCGGGGTGGTGATGGGTTTGAACTTTGTGGCCAGCCGTGTTCTTCCGGGATGCCCCGACATTTCTACGTCGATCTACGATCTGACTCAAGCCTTGCCGGATGGCGAGGCGGTCATCATGTCCTTGTTGCCAGCTCGTTTACTCAACTCGCATGGGATCGGAGCCGTCAAACCCCGTTAC
>JBGARW010000047.1:0-13686 GCA_044230015.1 Gallionella sp.
CAACGATATCATCGTCGGCGGAACCGGTTCTGACGTGCTGGCCGGTGGCGCGGGCGACGATAACTTCCTGATCAATGGCGCCGAAGCATCCTACGACCGCTTCCAGGGTGGCGATGGCATCGATGCTGTTCTTGGCGGTAACGGCGACGACATTATCCGCGTGAACAACTTCAGCGGCGCAAACACCGTCGAGCGGATCGACGGTGGTGCAGGTCTGAACATGATTGCCGGCACCCAATACAACGACACCCTCGACCTGTCTGGCACCGAACTGTTCAACATCGCCGGTATCGACGGTGGTGTTGGCAACGACACCATTACTGGCAGTGCAGGAAACGACATCATCATCGGTGGCGTCGGCTCCGACGTGCTGGCTGGTGGTGCGGGCGACGACACCTTCCTGATCGACGGCAGCGACACCGGATACGACCGCTTCCAGGGTGATACCGGATTCGACACGATATTGGGAGGTAACGGCGACGACATCATCCGGGTGAACAATTTCAGCGGAGCATCGACAGTCGAGCGGATCGACGGCGGGCTGGGTATCAACACCATAGCCGGCACCCAATACAACGACACCATCGACCTGTCCGCTACCGAGCTGGTGAACATCGCCAACATCGACGGTGGGGTCGGCAATGACGTTATCACCGGCAGCATTGGGAATGACCTATTGTTTGGCGGGGACGGCAGCGATGTCCTGCGCGACAACGGAGGGAACAACCTGCTGGATGGCGGTTCGGGTAACGATACGCTGACAGGAAATGCCGGTAACGAACTCTTCCTGGGCGGTATCGGAAATGACACGATCACTACCGGGAATGGGGCCGACATCATCGCCTTCAACCGGGGCGACGGACAGGATACCGTCAATGGCGGCATCGGTACCGACAACACCATCACCTTGGGCGGCGGTATCCAGTATTCCGACCTGGCGCTTTCCAAATCTGGCAATGACCTGATTCTGGAGGTCGGCAACGGCGATCAGATCAATCTCAAGAACTGGTATGCCGCCACGGACAACTACAAGAGTGTGCTTAACCTGCAAGTGGTGGCCGATGCCATCGCCGGGTTCGACCGTGCTTCAGCCGATCCGCTGTTGAACAAGTCGATCCAAGATTTCGATTTTACCGCCATCGTCGACGCCTTCGACCAAGCGCGCGGCAGCAGCGCTAACTTCGCCAACTGGAGCGCCACCAATAGCTTGCTGGCTGCGCATCTGTCCGCCAGCGACGGCGAAGCGCTGGGCGGCGACCTCGCCTATCAGTATGGCAAAAATAGTTCCTTCGCGGGTGTCAGCCCGATGGTGGCGCAGGAAGTCATCAACACCGCGCAGTTCGGCAGTCAGGCGCAGGTGCTGAAGACATTCGTGGGGTTGTAAAAGTCGGCATGTGAATGGCGTGGTTTGCGGATGAATTGGAATGTTTTGTATTGGCGGACTACCCCAATCCGGTATTTCATCACCTGTTTTATGTTTTCCCGCCTGACTATGGGGCTGGTGCTATGCGTTCGAGCGCTTTCTTTTGTTGTTACCAGAGTAATGCCTTGTGCTAGAATATTCTTACTATGTAAGAGGAGATTGCCGCCATGTCAACCGTCACCGTTTCCGATAAAGGCCAAGTCGTCATTCCGGTGGATATTCGCCGCCGCTTGGGTATTACTCCTGGCTGTCAACTCGACTTCAGTCTGGAGGGACGCATCATTCATGCCGAGGTAAAGCGTCAGTTTGTCCAAACCAATGCAGAAGACGGTTTCGGCATGCTGGTTTGCAAGCGTCCGGGTAAACGTCGGCTAGCCGATTTCGATGTTGCCCTCGCCATGCGGGAAGCCAAGGATGATCGCTCTTGATACCAACATTCTCGCGCGTTTCTATGTGGATGACCCGGCTGACCCCGAGGCCGCCAAGCAACGCCGGATTGCCCATCATCTGCTGACCGAGTCTCCTCATGTGTTCGTACCCCTGACGGTAATCCTTGAGCTCGAATGGGTCTTGCGCGCCTTTTACGGTTTCGGGGCAGAAGATTTTGTCCGGGTCGTCAACCATCTGCTTGGATTGCCCAATGTCAGCGTCGAGGAATGGGCGCGTATCGCCGATGCTTTGGCTTGGCACTACGAGGGGCTGGACTTTGCCGATGCGTTGCACCTGCTGGCCAGCAGCCGTTGTACGGAATTCATGAGCTTCGATGATCGCAAGTTCGCGCGCCGAGCCAGGCGTCTTGGCATCGCACCGGTAGTCGTTGTGCCGGCCAAATAACGGTCAGCGAAATGAGTGCAGATTCGTCCATTGTGCTCTCCAAAATCGCTTGATAACCATCTGATTCCATTGGTGCGTAATTGTTTGTTTTTGTGCCTTTTGCGAGCCGCAAAAGCAGCCGTAATATATTGAATAACATGAGAATTATCAGGGTCATTTTTATCTGCATGGGCAACATTTGCCGCTCGCCGACGGCGGAGGCGGTGTTCCGCCATTATGTCGAGAACGCCGGGCTGGCTGAAAGCATCCTGGTCGACTCGGCCGGGACGCACGATTACCACATCGGTGAACCGCCAGACAGGCGCGCGCAGCAGGCGGCAGCGCAGCGCTGCTATGACATGAGCGGCCTGCGCGGGCGACAGGTGGCGGCGGAAGACTTTCATCGCTTCGATTATGTGCTGGCAATGGACGAGGCCAACCTCGCCATTCTGCGGCGTCTCGCACCGCCCGAGGGAAGCGCGCAGGTGAGGCTGTTCCTCGATTACGCGCACCATCATGCCGAGCGCGAGGTCCCGGATCCCTACTACGGTGGTGCGGACGGCTTCGAGCGCGTGCTGGACATGGTGGAGGATGCGGCGCAGGGACTGTTGCAACATATCCGCACGAGACATTCCATGTCTGCACGGGAGCCCGAATGATTGAAACCCTGCCGGGTTCGGCGCAGAATGCCGGCGATCGCATGTTCTAGCCGGGGGCTCGAATGGAAACGCGCAAAAAGGGTGATGATACGAAAATGTTCGCCGCGGTGGCCTGCATGGTCATCGGCTTCATCTTCGTCTGGAACATCACGGCGCATATCTCACCCATTCATGAGATCCGCCTGGACCAGGAGACCTGCTACCGGGTGAAGGCGCTGGGGGTGACGCCTTCTTCCGCCGACTGCGTCTTCACCGTTCCGTTCCGCCAGGTCGGGATCGGACAGGCAGTCGGTTTCCTGATGCTGCCGGACGGCAGCGAGATGCAGGTCTCGCCGCTTGCGGCGACCCGGACCCGCGGGAGCGCGGAGTGGTCGGCTGCGATGAAGACGCAGCTCGTCATGGCGTTCCTGTTCTGGGTCGCCACGTTCGTGTTGCTGTTCAGCGCTTTTCGCGACAGGGAATAGCCCGGTTGCGGGCAATAAAAAAGCCGCACGGGGATGGCCCCGTGCGGCTTTTCCATTCTGGCCGTGTCAGGCCTGCGGCCGTTGCGTTTCGACCTGTACCAGCGGTTCACTCTCCACATACACTTCACGCTGGCGCACGCGGCGGCGCGTTACGGGTTCATCCGTATAGCCAACGGGAATGTTCGCTATGGCCTGCAGTTTGCCCGGATCGGTTTCGATCTGGATCAACGCTTCGCCGCTGCTTGCCGCCGCTATGGGCGCGGCTGTTCTTTCTGCTGCCAGCGCCGGTCGCGGTGTCGGCATGGCGATGTATTCGCTCGGCTTCGCAGGCGGCGTCCAGCCGGTCGGGTAGGCGACATACTCGGAAGGCCCCGGTTTTGCCGGCACAGCTTCGGCCGGTACAGCGGCGACCATGACCTCCTGCTTTGCGGCAGGGCTCTGTTCTACCCCAGCAGTGCCGCCTGCCGGCATTTCACCGGTCTGTGCGATCGTATTCTCGCGGCGTTCACGCTCACGACGGCCGCCACGGCGACCGCGCCGGCGTGCACCTTCGCGCGCGCTGCCTTCTTCAGCCGATTCGGTGGCAGGCACGGCGACCTGGGCTTCCAGCGCGGGTTTTTCCTCGGGTCTCGGTGTCGGCGCAGCGCGGGGCGCGCGCGGCGGCCGGGGCGGACGTGCCTCGCCCTGCGGGCGCGGCTCCTGGGATCTTGCCGCGGTTTCGGCGGGCGCCGGCTTCTCGCCGCGCTCGCGGCGACTGCTTTCGCTTCGCTCGGCACGCTGCCCGCGCTCGCGGCGCTTGCCGCCTTCGCTCCGCTCGCCGCGTTCACGGGGCGGATTGCCGCGCGATCTGCTTGCCGCCGGTTTGGCCTTGGGCTGTTCCTCGGCGCCCAGCGTCCTGATCCAGCCGAAGAGCTTGCCCAGGATCGAAGCTTTGGGCGCTTCCTCGACAACCTTCATCGGCGCGGGTTGTGCGGGCGTTATGCCCTGTACCACGGCCTGCGCACGCGCGGCTTTCTGCTGCTCTTGCGCGGCGGTCAGCGGTTTTTCCTCAACCGGCTTTTCCACCAGCTTGTAGCTGGCCTGCAGCATGTCGCTGGTCAGGTCGTCCTGACGCAGGCGGTTGATGCTGTAGTTGGGTGTTTCCAGGTGCGGGTTGGGGATCAGCGTGATCGCCACTTTCAGGCGCGATTCGATGCGGTGGATGTCGGCGCGCTTTTCGTTGAGCAGGAAGGTGGCGACATCCACCGGTACTTGCACATGGATCGCCGCGCTGGTCTCCTTCATCGCCTCTTCCTGGATGATGCGCAGGATGTGCAGCGCGGAAGACTCGGTGCCGCGGATATGGCCAATGCCGCTGCAGCGCGGGCAGGCGATATAGTTGCTTTCGCCCAGGCTGGGCGCCAGGCGCTGGCGCGACAGTTCCAGCAGACCGAAGCGCGAGATCTTGGCGGTCTGGACGCGGGCACGGTCGTAGCGCAGCGAGTCGCGCAGGCGGTTCTCCACGTCGCGCTGGTTGCGGCTGCTTTCCATGTCGATGAAGTCGATCACGATCAGCCCGCCCAGGTCGCGCAGGCGCAGCTGGCGGGCGATCTCTTCCGCCGCCTCGAGGTTGGTGTTGAACGCGGTGGCCTCGATGTCGGAGCCCTTGGTGGCGCGCGCCGAATTGATGTCGATCGCGGTCAGCGCCTCGGTGTGGTCGATCACGATGGCGCCGCCGGAGGGCAGGCGCACTTCACGCGCATGGGCGGATTCGATCTGGTGCTCGATCTGGAAGCGCGAGAACAGCGGCACATCGTCGATATAGCGTTTGATGCGACCGACGTTGCTCGGCATGACCGTGCTCATGAACGCGAGGGCCTGCTGGTAGACATCCTCGGTGTCGATCAGGATCTCGCCGATCTCGGGATTGAAATAGTCGCGGATGGCGCGCACCACCAGGCTGCTTTCCAGGTAGATCAGCGACGGGGCCTTTTCGGCCTTTGCCGCGTCCTCGATCGCATCCCACAATTGCTTGAGGTAGTCCAGGTCCCATTGCAACTCTTCCTCGTTGCGCCCGATGCCGGCGGTGCGCGCGATGATGCTCATGCCCTGCGGCACTTCGACATGCGCCAGCACTTCGCGCAACTCGTCGCGTTCTTCGCCCTCGATGCGGCGCGACACACCGCCGCCGCTCGGATTGTTCGGCATCAGCACGATGTAGCGTCCGGCCAGGCTGATGTAGGTGGTCAGCGCCGCGCCCTTGTTGCCGCGCTCGTCCTTTTCCACCTGCACGAGCAATTCCTGGCCTTCGCGCAAGGCTTCCTTGATCGAGGGGCGGCTGCCGCTGCCGGGCTGGTAGAACTGCGGGGCTACTTCCTTGAATGGCAGAAAGCCGTGGCGGCTGCCGCCGTATTCGACGAAGCAGGCTTCCAGGCTGGGTTCGATGCGGGTGATGACCGCCTTGTAGATGTTGCTCTTGCGTTGTTCCTTGCCGGCGGTCTCGATGTCCAGGTCGATGAGTTTCTGACCGTCGACGATGGCGACGCGGAGTTCTTCCGGCTGCGTCGCATTGAATAGCATGCGTTTCATTTATTGCCTTCCCGCGCTCTGACACGGGCAAGACAGGCTACACGCGATCAGGCGTGAGAGAGGAACAATCGTGCAAACAGGTATCGGTTGTGCAAACGGTTGGTCAAATCAGTTCTCTATCAGTAGCTTGTCCGAAAAAATCTTACTTTGGAACATCTGCATCAGCGGTTGTGCGGGTATTGCGTATCGCACTTTATCCATTTCGCCGGCTGTTGCAGAAACTCCTTGGGGTGTGAGTCAGCCATGGCTGGCTCACAAAAATCCACAGGTGCTTTGAGCGCATAAATCAATTACTATCGCTGCTGGTTCCGGTGAGCGATATTAACCGGGCTGCGGCTGGAAGGGTGGCGGCGCATTGCGCCGTCGCTTGCGCCAGAAAATCTTCCTGGCGGGGAAAAACATCCCGGATCTACCCGGTTCCAAAACGCGCGAGCGGCGAAGTATAAGCAAAATGAATGGTTTAAGCAAAGATTCTGTGAACCTTGTGGAAATTGATGAAAGCGGGGAAGCACAGCGCATCGACAATTTCCTGCTCCGGCTTCTGAAAGGCGTGCCCAAGAGCCATGTGTACCGCATCCTGCGCGGCGGGGAAGTGCGGGTCAACAAGAAGCGCGTGGACCAGACCTATCGCCTGAAACCGGGTGACCTGCTGCGTATCCCGCCGATCCGTGTGGCGGAAAGACACGAGCCGGAACCGAAGTACATCCCGGCAGTCGAGTTCCCGGTTCTCTATGAGGATGATGCGTTGCTGGCGGTGAACAAGCCTGCCGGGGTGGCGGTACACGGCGGCAGCGGGGTGAGCTTCGGTGTCATCGAGCAAATGCGCCATGCCCGACCGCAGGCCAGGTTCCTGGAGCTGGTGCATCGCCTCGACCGCGAAACCTCGGGCGTATTGCTGCTGGCAAAGAAGCGTTCCGCCCTCACCGCGATGCACGAGATCATGCGCGAGGGCAACAGCGACAAGCGCTACTTCGTGCTGGTGCTTGGGCAATGGAGGAACGCACGCCAGCATGTCAAATTGCCGCTGCACAAGTTCGACACTCCGCAGGGCGAGAAGCGCGTGATGGTCAGGGAGGACGGGCAGGCCTCGCACACCATCTTCACTCTGCAAAAGAGCTGGCCGGGCTTTTCCTTGCTGGAGGCCGAGCTCAGGACCGGCCGCACCCACCAGATCCGCGTGCACCTCGCGCACCTCGGTTTTCCGATAGCCGGGGACGACAAATACGGCGACTTCGCGCGCAACAGGGAATTGGTGAAGCAGGGGCTGAAACGCATGTTCCTGCATGCCCATTCGATCTCGTTCAGCCATCCGCTGAACGGCGAGCCGCTGTGTATCACCGCACCACTGCCGCAGGAACTGGAGAAATTCATCGCGCGGCTGGACGCCGCCATTGCTTAGCGGTGATTGTTCGTCTAATTAGTGGGTTGATTGTACGGTCGGCTTGCATTGCAGGCTGTGGGGTATAATGCGCCAGTCCGAGCCGGGGTACCCCCGATTTTTATTGATTAGAGATCAAAGATATTGAGCACTGTCAGTTTCACCGATTTGAATCTGGCGCCCGAGATCCTCAAGGCGCTGACCGAGTCCGGTTACACCACTCCCACCCCCATCCAGGCCCAGGCCATCCCGATCGTGCTGGAAGGCCGCGACCTGATGGCCGGCGCGCAGACGGGTACCGGTAAGACGGCGGCCTTTGCGCTGCCCATCCTGCAGAAATTGCTGCCGCTTGCCAGCACCAGCGCCTCGCCTGCGCGCCACCCGGTGCGGGCGCTGGTATTGGTGCCTACACGGGAACTGGCGATACAGGTGGAAGAGAATGTAAAGGCCTATGCGAAGCACAGCCGCTTGCGTTCGCTGGTGGTGTTCGGAGGGGTCGATATCAAGACGCAGACGCCACACCTGAAAACGGGCGTGGAGATCCTGGTCGCCACCCCCGGCCGGTTGCTGGATCACGTCGAGCAGAAAACGGTGCAGTTGAACCAGGTGCAGATACTGGTGCTGGATGAAGCGGACCGCATGCTGGACATGGGTTTCATGCCTGACCTGAAGCGCATCCTGGCTCTGTTGCCCAAGCAGCGCCAGAGCCTGATGTTCTCGGCCACGTTCTCGAACGAGATCAAAAAATTATCGGCGGATTTCCTGATCAACCCCAAGCTCATCGAAGTCGCGCGCAGCAATGCCACCGCCGAGAACGTCACGCAAAAAGTCTATCTGATCGAACAGGCCGACAAACATGCCCTGCTCGCACAACTGTTGCGCGGCAGCGATGCGACGCAGGTGCTGGTGTTCACCAAGACCAAGATCACCGCCAGCCGCCTTGCCAGACAATTGCAGCGCGACGGCTTTGCCGCCGACGCCATCCATGGCGACAAGAGCCAGCTGGAACGTATCCAGGCGCTGGATGCCTTCAAACAGGGCAAGGTCACCGTCCTGATCGGCACCGATGTGGCCGCCCGCGGCCTGGACATCGACCAGTTGCCCATGGTCATCAACTACGAGATACCCAGTGCCCCGGAAGATTATGTGCACCGCATCGGCCGTACCGGCCGTGCCGGTGCCTCAGGTGCCGCCATCTCGCTGGTATCGCCGGAGGAAGAAAGATACCTGAACGAGATCGAGAAGCTGATCAAGCACGAGATCCAGAAGGAAAATGCAGCCGTGCCGCATCAAGCGGCGAAGACCGGCAGAGCGCCGCGCGGCGAGCACCAGGAACGCAGCCATGCGCCGCGGCCTGCCGCACCGAAGAAGACGAGCCACGATGCGTGGTTCGACAAACCCTACGAACCCTCTGCCAGCACCACTCCGCAAAGCACCCAACCGGAGCCGGTCGTCGAAAAGCCGAAGAAACAGGTTGCGGCACTGCTGGTGCGCCGCCAATCTTGATCAGCTTTTAGTCCGCGTCAAAAACACCGTCACTTCCTCGCGGTCGTGGTAGAGCTGCTTCGCCAGCATCCTGTAATTCATGCCTTCTTCATCGAGCCGCGCGCGGATGCCGTCCAGCGCGCCGTCCAGCGCGGTGAGGCGCTGCTTCATCGGCAGTTTCAGGTTGAAGATCGCATGTCTGGTCAGCCCCGTAGCGAACCATTCACCGACCAGCGCGGCGACACGGGAGGGTTTCTCGACCATGTCGCACACCAGCCAGTCCACCGCCTTGCGCGGCGTGTATTTGAAACCATCCTGCCGGAGGTGCTGCACCAGCGGGTGGTTCGCCAATATGCCTTTCATCGGCCCGTTGTCCACCGCCGTCACGCGGATGCCGCGCCTGACCAGTTGCCAGGTCCAGCCGCCGGGCGCCGCGCCGAGATCGACCGCGGTCATGCCCTGGCGCAGCAGGCGCGTTTGCTCGGCGCGATCCATGAATGCATCGATGGCCTCGGCGAGCTTCAGCGTGGAGCGGCTCGGCGCCTCGGCGGGCATCGACTGGCGCAGGATGCCCATGTGCCAGGGCGCGCTGTTGTGCGGCTCGCTGCTGCCGATCAGTGCGGTGGACCTATCGGGGAAGAAGATGTGCAGCCGTTGCAAGGGAACACCAGCAAAAGTATCTGCGGCAGCGCATTGCTGTGTTGCGCGGTGCTCACTTCCTCGCCTACCTTCAAGGTATGTCTCGGTCGCTGTGCGCCGCGCGCCTTGCACTGCATCCGCCTCGATGGCTTTTCCTGGCGTCCCTTTGATGGAGTGAATTAATTTTCCTTCAGCATTCAGGGCTTCTTCCAGCAGCGGCTGAAAACGGCGCGTGAAGGTAGACAGCGTCTTGCCGTCGTTGGTATCCGGTACTTCCAGCCACAGCGCACCGAAGGGACCGGGCTGCGCCGTGACGGCGGACAGGATCGGCGTGAGGCGGTCGCGCTCCGGCAGGCGTTCGACCGTATGATGCAGCCGGATCAGCTGGCGCGCGAAGATCAGTTCGCGATAGTCCAATCGCTGCCCGTTCAGCGCGACGACAGCGTAGCCGCTGTCGCTAATGATGGCGGGTTGTTCCGCAAGGACAGGGCGCTGCCGGCGCGCCTGGCGCAGGGCTTCCTGCGCGCAGTCCTGCTCGAAACCGGGGCGGCAATACAGCAGCCAGTGGGTGATTGAGGGTGTTTGCATGGCACGCATTGTTGCACAGGTTTATGAAGTGGCGCCTCAAGAAGGTGTTAATATCCGCGCCTCTTTTTTGGCACTGCGGCTATGGCAAGGCGTTATGATCTGATCGTGTTCGACTGGGACGGCACGGTGATGGATTCGACGGCGGTGATCGCCGGTTCCATTCAGGCGGCATGCCGCGACCTCGGGCTGGCGGTTCCCGGCGACGAGGCCGCGCGCCACGTGATCGGCCTGGGGCTGCAACAGGCGTTGCGCCATGCCGTGCCGGATGCGCCGGAGTCCATGTATGAGCCGCTGGTGGAGCGTTACCGCCATCATTTTCTGGCGCAGGACCGGGCGATCCCGCTGTTCGAGGGCGCGCGCGAGACGCTGGCTGGGTTGCACGAGGCGGGCTACCGGCTGGCGGTGGCGACCGGCAAGAGCCGCCTGGGGCTGGACCGGGCACTGGAATCCACCGGCATGAAACGATATTTCCACGCCACGCGCACGGCGGACACGACCTTCTCCAAGCCTCATCCGGCGATGCTGCTGGAACTGCTGGATGAATTGGCGGTCAGTGCCGAACGCGCGCTGATGGTCGGCGACACCACGCACGACATGCAGATGGCGCAGAATGCCGGGGTGGATGCGGTAGCGGTCGGACACGGTGCACATCCGCCGGAGCAGTTGCGGGAATCGGATCCGCTCGCGCTGGTGAAGGATTTTGCGGAGCTGCGCGCCTGGCTGGAGGCCAACGCTTAACCCGATTCCCGAACGTTCGCCCCGACCCTTCGACTGGGCTCAGGACTGAAGGCTTTGTCGAAGGGGAACGGTTCAAGCAAGGTTTTCCGTTCATGCTTCGATAGGCTCAGCACGAACGGGGTTATAGAAGGAAATCTCAAGGAGTCGCAATGTCGGATCAAAACAACAACTGGGAACGCGGCGTGCTGGAGAAACTGGCGATGTCGGCCATTCAGGAGCAGCGCCGCGCACGGCACTGGGGCATCTTTTTCAAGGTGCTGACCTTCGCCTACCTGTTCATCATCCTGTTCATCTTCCTGGGCTGGTTCGGCAGCAACGAGGCCGCGTTGAGCACCGGCAAGCACACCGCGCTGGTGGATATGCAGGGCGTGATCGCCCCGGACAGCCAGGCGAGCGCCGACAACCTGATCCCCGGCCTGCAGGATGCGTTCGAGGACAAGGACACGCAGGGCGTGATCCTGCGCATCAACAGCCCCGGCGGCAGTCCGGTGCAGGCCGGGCAGATCAACGACGAGATACGCCGCCTGCGCGCCAAGCATCCCGACATCCCGCTGTATGCGGTGGTCGAGGACATCTGCGCCTCCGGTGGCTATTACGTGGCGGTGGCGGCGGACAGGATCTACGTGGACAAGGCCAGCCTGATCGGCTCGGTCGGCGTGCTGATGGACGGCTTCGGTTTCACTGGTACGATGGAGAAGCTCGGCGTGGAGCGCCGCCTCATCACCGCAGGCTCCAACAAGGGCTTCCTCGACCCGTTCTCTCCCGCCGATCCGGCGCACCAGGCCTATGCCAGACAGATGATCGGTGAGATCCACCAGCAGTTCATCGACGTCGTGAAACAGGGACGCGGCAAGCGCCTCAAGGAGACGCCGGACACCTTCAGCGGCCTGGTGTGGAACGGCCAGCGCAGCGTCGAGATGGGGCTGGCGGATGGCATGGGCAGTGTCGAATCGGTGGCGCGCGACGTCATCAAGGCGGAGAAGATCGTGGACTTCACGATGAAGGAGAACTTCGCCGACCGCCTCGCGAAGCGTTTCGGTGCGGGCGTGGCGAGCGCGATCGGATTCTCGGTGCAGGGCGGCGCTTCGTTGCGCTAGCGCAGCAGCGGCCCCAGTTCTTTCAGCACGTTGCGCATCAGTTGCGGCTGCGCTTCCTTCGCGGGGTGCAGGTTGTCGGCCTGGAACTGCTCCGGTGCAATACCCTCGAACAGAAACGGCAGCAGCCTGACGCGGTATCTTTTCGCCAGCTTCGGGTACACCTTGCCGAACTGCGTGACGTAGGGCTCGCCGTAGTTCGGCGGCAGCCGCATGCCCACCAGCAACACCTTCGCACGGGCGTTGCCGGCCTCCTTGATGATCCTGCCCAGGTTGGCCTCGATGTCGGTGACACGGTAGCCGCGCAGTCCGTCGTTCGCGCCGAGCTCCACGATCACCACCGCCGGGCGATGCTCCTTCAGTGCCCCGGCGATGCGCTGCCGCCCGCCCTGCGTGGTCTCGCCGCTGATGCTGGCGTTCACCACACGATACTCGGGATGGCTGCGCGCCAGCTCATCCTGCAAAAGGACGGGCCAACTTTCCGCTACTGCGATGCCGTAGCCGGCTGATAAACTGTCGCCGAACACCAATATGTTTTTCGCGGCATGGGCGGAGCAGGGTAGCCACAGCGCGAGTAATAGAATCAGGCTCAATGGAAATGATAAAAACCGTAGCGAGCGGTTTGAGTGCAAGGCGCACGGAGCGGAGCGACCAAGACATATCAGTTGGATAGGCGCGGAAGCGAGCACCGTGCAACACAGCAATCGAATCGCGCAGTAGGTTTTTATGACGGGGAGTTTCATGGCAGTGATTGTGCAGGCAGTTGAACTATCCAAGCAAGTACTGAGCGGCGACCAGCCGCTGACCATCCTGCAGCGGGCGAGCTTTGCGGTCGAGGCGGGTGAGAGCCTCGCGATCCTCGGCGCGTCCGGTTCCGGCAAGTCCACCCTGCTCGGCCTGCTCGCCGGGCTGGACATGCCGAGCAGCGGCAGCGTGCTGCTCGATGGCAACGACCTGTTCGCGCTGGACGAGGACGGCCGCGCGCGGCTGCGCGGCGCGATGGCGGGCTTCGTGTTCCAGTCCTTCCAGTTGCTGCCCGCGCTCAACGCGCTGGAGAACGTCATGCTGCCGCTGGAGTTGCAGGGCAGTGCCGATGCGCGTGAACGCGCCGCCGAGTCACTGCACCAGGTCGGTTTGAGCGCGCGCGCCCACCACCTCCCCAAGCACCTCTCCGGCGGCGAGCAGCAGCGCGTCGCGCTGGCGCGCGCCTTCGTCACCCGGCCCAAGGTCCTGTTCGCCGACGAACCCACCGGCAACCTCGACGCCGCCACCGGCGCGCAGGTCATTGCATTGATGCTGGAACTCAACCGCGCGCAGGGCACCACCCTGATCCTCGTCACCCACGACGAGGCGCTGGCAAGGCGCTGCGGCAGGCAGTTGCGGCTGGAGGCGGGGCGGGTGGTGCAGTGAGCTTTCTTATCCGTCGTTCCGGCGCATGATCAGTACAGGCCGTCCACGGCGCTTGACGATGAAACGCCGGATGAGTTCTACTGTGAAAGCATGGCCCGTGCCGCCCAATGCGGCGAACGAGCCAAGCGGCAGCTGCACTGTATGCACTTGAACATTTGTTTTCTGCATGACACAAACGTGGGCGAGTTCGGGCTACCCCGGCTCATGCCCGCATTGTTGTTGGCTGTCGGACAGCCCGTTCCTTTATCGTGAGCCGCATCATGCCATCAACTCTAATCGCGCTTATGCAGCGGTCGGCCCGCTGGAAACTTTATACCCTGATTTCTCTCGCACTCATCGTTCTGACCGAGCTCATCGTGTCGAGCATGGATTATTTTCTAAATGGGGATGTCGGCAATGACACCCTCGTCATCGGTCTGGTTGCTTC
>JBGARW010000006.1:0-53560 GCA_044230015.1 Gallionella sp.
CGACCAGCTCCGCCGGGATGAAACCGTGCGCCAGCAGGTATGCGCTCGGCTCGATGCCGAAGCTCTGGATGTCCAGCGTGGGGCGATGCCGGTAAAGCTCCAGCGCGCCGACCGCATGGATGCGCCCGATGAAGCGCCCCATCCATTCCAGCGTGTCGCAGTCGTCCATCTCCGGCGCGCGTCCGCCATGCCTGGCGAACACCGAGAAGCGGAAACCGTTGCAGGCATGCAGCGTGCGGCCGTCGATCACCAGCGCGGGCACCACCGGGATCTCGCGCCCGGCCAGTTCCGCGACGAAGGCATGCTCCTCGAGGATCGCCGCATCCGTCCAGCGCGCGGGGCGGTAGAACTTGGCGACCAGCGGCGGCCCCTCCTCCATGCCCACCTGATAGACGCGGTTCTCGTAACTGTTGAGCGCCAGCAGACGGCTGTCGCTGCGCAGCCCGATGCTGTCCAGCGCGTCGAGCACGGTATCGGGAGTGAGCGCGGTAAAGGGTTGGATGTCCATGCACGGATTGTACGGCAAGCCTGGAGAGTGTACGGCCAACTACAGAATAGGCTTTTCGGTATATACACTTTTTCCGGGGTTTGCGCTCCAATGTTCCACATAAGGGGCGGAGCCTTAATTTGGCTTCGCAAGAAATCGTAAAATAATCTGAGCCTGACCCATTTAATTTCCTTTAATTTCAAATCTATTTTAGAAAAACTCTAATCCACCAGATTGTGATGTAGATTGCCCCAACTGCCCTGATGTATTCGATAGCATGCTTATGACGATGGGTCAGGATCGCGACTACAGCAGGCAGAACATAGCAATACAAGAGAGCACTTGGTGTCTTATCAATAAAGGCAAGAGGCAGCCCTATGAGAGGCGGGATAAATATAAGCACGAACAAAACCCCAGCCTTGACCCTCACTAATGATGGGATATTTCTTGAACGCTTTTTCGAAATTTGTTTAATCGGTATTCTAGGCTTGTCGGTGAAATTGCGAATTTCCACAGACCATTCTTGCCCTCGCCTGATTACCGTCGCAGACTGTTTCTTATTCTTATCTGTGGCGATGCTCTTTGCGTAAGCAGATGCCTCCTCGAATGACTTAAAAATATTTTGATTCATGCCATTGCCAATATATATGGGGGCGGCGGTTTTACGTTATTGAGATTAAAAGTACCAGAGTCGAATCGTTTCAGGTCGCTCATCCAATCAAACATCGAACTGCAGGCTCGCCAGCCGCGCGTAAAGCCCGCCCTGTTTGCGCAAGTCTTCCGGCGCGCCGGTCTCGACGATGCGCCCCTGCTCCAGCACCACGATGCGGTCGGCCTTCTGCACGGTGGCCAGGCGGTGCGCGATGATCAGCGTGGTGCGCCCGCGCATCGCGGCGTTCAGCCCCTGCTGCACCAAAACCTCCGATTCCGCATCGAGCGCGCTGGTGGCTTCGTCGAGCAGCAGCAGCGGCGCATCCTTGAGGATCGCGCGCGCGATAGCGATGCGCTGGCGCTGCCCGCCGGACAGGCGGATACCGCGTTCGCCGAGGAAGGTCTGGTAGCCTTCCGGCAGGCGGTCGATGAATTCGTCCACCAGCGCGGCCCTGGCGGCGGCGATGACCTCCGCGTCGCTCGCGGCGGGGCGGCCGTAGCGGATGTTCTCCAGCGCATCGGCCGAGAAGATCACCGGCTCCTGCGGCACGATGGCGATGCTGTCGCGCAGCTCGTGCAAGGAAAGCTCGCGGATGTCCTGCCCGTTGAAGCGGATGCAGCCGGACGTGACATCGTAGAAGCGCAGCAGCAACTGGAACAGGGTGGTCTTGCCCGCGCCGGAGGGTCCGACCAGCGCGACGGTCTCGCCGAGGGCGATGTCCAGCGTGATGTCGTGCAGCGCGGCCATCTCGGGGCGCGCCGGGTAGCGGAAGCCGACCCGCTCGAAGCGCAGCGCCGCCTGCCCGGGCTGCGTCAGCGGTTGCGGTGCGGCGGCCTCGGCGATGGCGGACTCCGCATGCAGCAGTTCCAGCAGGCGCTCGGTGGCCCCCGCCGCGCGCATCACGTCGCCCCACACTTCCGCCATGGTGCCGACGCCGCCCGCCACCAGCGCGGCGTAGAGGATGAACGAGGCCAGTTGCCCGCCGGTCATGCTGCCCGCCTGCACCTGGTTCGCGCCGACCCACAGCACGAAGATGATGGTGCCCATCACCGCGGTGATGACCACCACGGTCATCGCGGCGCGCACGCGCGTGCGCCGGATCGCGGTGGCGAAACCCGCTTCCGCACGGTCTGCGAAGCGCCCGGTCTCCTGCGGCTCCTGCGTGCAGGCCTGCACCGTCGGCACGGCGTTGAGGATCTCGCCGGCCAGCGCCGAGGCGTCGGCGATGCGGTCCTGCGATTCGCGCGACAGCTTCCTCACCTTGCGGCCGATGGCGAAGATCGGCAGCATCAGCAGCGCCATCAGGCCGATGTTGAGCGAGAACAGGTAGAAGCTGGTGACCGCCAGCATGACCATGCCGCCGGTGAACTGGAACAGGCTGCGCAACCCCATCGAGATGGCGCTGCCGACCACGGTCTGGATCAGCGTGGTGTCGCCCGTCAGGCGCGAGAGCACTTCGCCGGTCTGCAGCGTCTCGAAGAACTGCGGCGACTGCTTCAGCATGCGCGCATACACCGCGCTGCGCAGGTCCGCCGTGACCCGCTCGCCGACCCACGACACGGTGTAGAAACGCGCCGCCACGGTGACCGCCCAGAGGCTCGCCAACCCGAACAGCAGCAGGAAATGGCTGTTCAGCCCCGAGGTGCCGAACAGCCCGCTGGCGCCGGCCTCGCGCTGCCCGAAGCCGAAATCGATCAGGTCGCGGAACGCCAGCGGCACCAGCAGCATGGTGGTGGAACCGAGGCACAGCAGCGCGAGCGCCAGCGCGATGCGCGCGCGATACGGCCGCAGGAACGGCCACAGGTCGCGCAGCGGGGACAGGCGCCGGATGGCAGGCTGGGTCGGTTTCGGGAGGGACATCGCTTGCCGCGCTACTGCTAACCGAGCAGGCTCGCCAGCGTCAGCAGGAAAAGGAGGATCAGCCAGAACACCACCGAGCGCCACACCAGGCCGACGGTGCTGCGCATGAAGTCGGCATCGGCATCGTCGCCGACGCCCAGCTCCGGCCGGTCGAACGGCAGGCCGCCCTGCGGGATCGGCATGCCGAGGCGCACGCCCAGCGCGCCAGCGCCGCTGGCCAGCAGGATGCCCGCCTCGGGATCCGGCCAGCCCGCCGCCTGGGTGCGCCAGCAATACACCGTGTCCTCGAAGTCGCCGACGATGGCGAAGGTCGCGGCGGTCATGCGGATCGGCAGCCATTCCAGCGCGTGGAACGCCTGGCGCGCGAAGCCGCCGAATTCCCCGCCGCCCCAGTCCTCGCCGCGCAGGACATCCGGCTCGGCGGCCTCGTCCTCGTCGGACCAGCGCTTGCGCAGGAATTGTCCGAGGCGGTACAGCAGCGCGCCCGCCGCGCCGCCCAGCCCGACCGCGCTGAACAGCACGAACCACACGATCACGCCGAACACGTTGCGGTGCGAGGCGATCAGCGCCTCCTCGATGGTGACGCGCGCCACTTCTTCGGCATTCAGCTCGTGCGCGGGGACGCCGCGCCACCGGGCCAGCAGCCCGCGCGCCTCGTCCAGCCTGCCGTCGCGCAACGCCTGGTGGATGTCGGTGAAATAGTGGCTGAACTGGCGGAAGCCCATCGTGAGGTACAGCACCAGCACGTTGAACGCCCAGGCGAACACCGGATGCACGTGGCACAGCAGCCAGTAGGCCGCCACCACGCCGGCCAGCAACGGCAGCACCGCCATCATCCAGGCGATCCTGCCGTGCCGGTGCTGGCCGGCATTGAAGTGCCGCTGGAAGAAATCGACGTAGCCGGACAGCCAGCCATGCAGGTGTCTGCGCGAGGAGAGCGGCTGGAGCTGTTCCAGCAACAGCGCGGCGATCAGGGCGAACAGGCTCATGGGGTCAATGTGGCATCAAGTTCCGATATGGAGAAGATACCACAGGCACAGCGACCCACTCCAATGCAGTGCCGTAGTGCCGTAGCCAGGATGCAGGGCGAAGGCCGGAATCCGGGGATTGGTGCATATGCCGAAAGTTGCCCCGGATTCCATTGCATTCCATCCGGGATACGCTCGCTGCCCGACCCCGCATCCAGATCGCGCAGTAGATTTATGCGCTATGTCTAAACGATCATCCCCGCCGCGACGGTGTTGTTGGTCGCCTCGTCGATCACGATGAAACTGCCCGTGCCATGGTCGGTCAGATAGTGGTCGAACACCAGCGGCTGCTGCACCTTCAGCGCGACACAGGCGATGTCGTTCATGTTGAGCGTCGCGGTCTCGTGCCGTTCCAGCGTGTTCACGTCCACGCGATAGTCGAGGCGCGAGAACAGGCACTTCGCCGTGCGCGTGGTGTGCTTGACGAGGTATTTGCGGTTCCTGTCGAGCGGCGCTTCGGACAGCCAGCACAGCATCGCCCCGAACTCCTTCTCCACCCTGGGCGGATGCACGCCGGACTTGACGAGCATGTCGCCGCGCGAGATGTCGATCTCGTCGGCCAGGGTGAGGGTGACGGATTGCGGCGCGTAGGCATGTTGCAGCTTGCCGTCGTAGGTGACGATCTCCTTCACCCTGCTGGTGCGGCCGGAGGGCAGCACGGTGACCTCGTCGCCGACCGCGATCTCGCCCGATTCGATGCGCCCCATGAAGCCGCGGAAGTCGTGGTATTCCTCGGTCTGCGGACGGCATACCCACTGCACCGGGAAACGGAAATCGACGGTGTTCACGTCATGGTCGATCTCGATGGTCTCGAGCAGCTCCAGCAGGGCCGGCCCGCGGTACCAGTCGAGGTTGTCGCCGCGCTCCACGACCATGTCGCCGTTCAGCGCGGACAGCGGGATGCAGTGGATGTCGTGCAGCTCCAGCTGCGCGGCGAACTGGCGGTATTCGGCGCAGATCGCGTCGAAGCGTTCCTGCGCGTGATCCACCATGTCCATCTTGTTCACCGCCAGCACGATGTGCGGCACGCCGACCAGGCTGGCGAGGTAGGTGTGGCGCCGCGTCTGGGTCAGCACGCCCTTGCGCGCGTCAACCAGGATGATGGCGAGGTTGGCGGTGGAGGCGGCCGTCACCATGTTGCGCGTGTACTGCTCGTGCCCCGGCGTGTCGCCGATGATGAACTTGCGCTTCGGCGTGGCGAAGTAGCGGTACGCGACGTCGATGGTGATGCCCTGCTCGCGCTCGGCCTGCAGGCCGTCGGTGAGCAGCGACAGGTCGACGGCGGCCATGCCGCGCTTCTCGCTGGTCTTCGAGATGGCCGAGAACTGGTCCTCGAAGATGGATTTCGAGTCGTGCAGCAGGCGGCCGATCAGCGTGCTCTTGCCGTCGTCCACGCTGCCGGCGGTGATGAAACGTAACAATTGTGTCGTGTCGTTCATGATGTCTTTCCTGAATTCGATTTATTCCGTTCGCCTTGAGCCTGTCGAAGCGTGAACGTTCGTGCTTCGACGAGCTCGGCACGAACGGCGACTTTTGCGGCTCAGAAGTACCCTTCCTTCTTGCGCATCTCCATCGAGGCCTCGGAGGTCTGGTCGTCCATGCGTGTCGCACCGCGTTCGGTGATGCGCGTGGTCGACGTCTCCTCGATGATCTCCTGCGCGTTGCGCGCGTGCGATTCCACCGGCGCGGTACAGGTCATGTCGCCCACCGTGCGGAAGCGCACCGAGAGCACTTCCACCTTCTCGCCCGGCTTGGGCTGCACCAGGTGCGACACCGGGATGACCGAGTTGCCGCGGCGGATCACTTCGCGCTCGTGTGCGTAGTAGATCTCCGGGATATACAGCTTCTCGCGCTCGATGTATTCCCAGATGTCCATCTCGGTCCAGTTGCTGATCGGGAACACGCGAATGTTCTCGCCGGCGTGGACGCGCGTGTTGTAGATGTCCCACAGTTCCGGGCGCTGGTTCTTCGGGTCCCACTGGCCGAACTCGTCGCGGAACGAGAAGATGCGTTCCTTGGCGCGCGCCTTTTCCTCGTCGCGCCGCGCGCCGCCCATGCAGGCGTCGAAGCCGAACTCGGCGATGGTCTCCAGCAGGGTCACCGACTGGTACGGGTTGCGCGGCAGGTCGGGATTCTTGATGACGATGGTGCCGCGCCTGATGGAGTCCTCCAGCGAGCGCACGATGAGCCGCTCACCGAGGTCGGCCGCCAGCTTGTCGCGGGTGGCGATCACTTCCGGGAAGTTGTGCTCGGTGTCGATGTGCACCAGCGGGAACGGGAAGCGCGCCGGGCGGAACGCCTTCTCCGCGAGGCGCAGCATCACGATGGAATCCTTGCCGCCGGAGAACAGCAGCGCGGGGTTTTTGCACTCCGCCGCGACCTCGCGCATGATATGGATGGATTCGCTTTCCAGTGCGTCCAGATGGGTAAAAACATGTGCAGTCATCTTCATTCTTCTTTCACTTATTCCTGATTCAATTCCGCTTATGCGCGCTTCAAAAGGGTGGGTTTTGCCACATGCAAACCGCATTCCTTGTCTTCGGGGTTTTCCCACCACCACCTGCCGGCGCGGATGTCTTCGCCCGGGGTGATGGAGCGGGTGCACGGCGCGCAGCCGATGCTGGGGTAGAACTGGTCATGCAGCTTGTTGTAGGGCACGTCATTCTGCCTGATGTAGGCCCACACGTCCTTGTTCGACCATTCCAGCAAGGGGTTGAACTTCTGCATGGCGAAATCGGCGTCGTAGGCGGACACCTCAAGGCTGCCGCGCGTGACCGCCTGGTCGCGACGCAGCCCGGTGACCCACGCCTTCTTGCCCCGCAAGGCACGGCGCAGCGGCTCGACCTTGCGCACGAAACAGCAGCTCTTGCGCGAGTCCACACTTTCATAGAAGCCGTTCACCCCGTTCTGCGCGACGTATCTTTCCACCGCGTCGCTGTCCGGGAAATACACCTTCAACGGGACGCTGTAGCGGTCGTTCACCTCCTGCATCAGCTCATAGGTCGGTTGCGGCAGGCGCCCGGTATCGAGGCTGAACATCTCGATGCCCAGATGATGATTGGCGATGATGTCGGTCAGCACCATGTCTTCCGCGCCCAGGCTGTTGGCGAAGCTGACCGGCGAGAAATCCCGCACCGCCTGTTGCAGCACGGCGACCACCTGTTCGATTTTCTGTTGCATGTCCATGTCTCCTATACCGTCAAACCGGCTACCGCTTCGTTCAGGTCCAGTTGCGCGTCCTGCTCCGCCGCGAATTTCGCCACCTTCACCGTCCAGCCATCCACGGCGGCGCTGATCGGCGCAAGCTCCTCGCCGCCGATCTCGCCCGCATCCGCCAGCGCCGCGACAGCCTGCGCGAACCCGTCGGCGATCGCACCCGGGATCAGCTGCTGCAATTGGCCGGCGAGCCTGCCCAGGTCGTCCTGGCGGGCGCCGCCCAGCAGTTGCGCCACGCCCGAGCCGAGCAGGCGCAGGATCGCCTCGTTGCACTGTGCCGCTTCGTCGAACTTGCGCTGGAACACCAGCGCATTGCGGTATTCGCGCTCGTGCGCGGCCTCGAAGAAGTTCGCGCCGATCATCACCTGCGACACGCCCGCGCATTCGCCGCCGCCCAGGTTCAGCACGCGGAAGTCGGCGGCATCGCCGAAGTCGCGCATGACCGATTGCAGTTCTCCCGCCTTCACTTCCGCGAAATCGGCCAGCAACTCCTTGAAGTAGCCCTCCTCCCTGGCGCGCGCCCAAGCGAAGAAGCTGGTTTCGCCGCTGGCAAGATGCGCTTCCTGCACGCGCTCGATGGCCTTCTTGATGCGCACCACCGGTATCGCGGGACCTTTCAGTGCCAGCGCGCCGCCCGTGGCGCCGCTGCCGGCCATGCCGCTTCCGGCGAAATACATCTGGTAGTGCGGCACCAGCTTGCCGTGCACGCGCTTGCCTTCGCCGTAGATGCCGATGTCGCCGGTCTCGGGTTGCGCGCAACCGTTGTGGCAGCCGGAGACGCGGATGTTCAGGTCGGCGCGCCCGCCCGACAGCTCGGGCGCGGCCAGCATGCTGGCGGTGATGCCCAGGCGGCAGGTCGACGAGCCGGGGCAGGCCACCACGTTGTCGCCGGTCGCCGGCTCGCGCAGGCCGAGCGCGGCCAATCCGTCGCGCAACGCGGCCACCCCGGATTGCGGCACGTTGAAGATCGTCAGGTTCTGGTCCTGCGAGGTGCGAACCTCGCCCAGCCCGTGCGCACGCAGCAGCGCGGCGATGCCGCGCAACTGCAGCGGCGTGATGTCGCCCGTCGGCAATGCGACCGTCATCACGAGCAGGCCGTCCTGACGCTGCGCGAACAACTTGCGCGGCGCGCCCTGGCCGGGGGCCTGGCCGTCCGTCTGCGCACGCCATTCGCCTGTCAGGGGCGGCTGGTCGGCGAGCGCCTGCCGGGTACGCTCGAACTCCTCGCGGTACTTCTCGCGGAAACCGTCCACACCGAAGCGCTCGACCAGGAACTTGATGCGCGATTTCGCGCGCCGCGTGCGGTCGGAGTATTTGTTGTGCAAGGTCACCAGCGCCTCGATCGCGAACATCAGCTCGTGCTCGGGGATGAATTCCTCGACCACGATCGCCTCGCGCGGTTTGTGCCCCAGCCCGCCGCCGGCCCTGACCATGAAGCCGTGCCGGCCGTCCCGGTTGACCGCCACCACACCGCAATCGTGCAGCATGGCCTGCGCGCAATCCGATTCACAGGCCGAGAAGCTGATCTTGAACTTGCGCGGCAGCTGCTGGTTCAGCGGGTTGCGCAGGAAGTGCCTGACCACGCCATCCAGATGCCTGGTCACATCGGTGTGTTCGCGCGGGCACACGCCGGACAGGCTGCAAGCCGTGATGTTGCGCACCGTGTTGCTGCACGCCTCGCGCGTGGTCATGCCGACCCTGGCGAGGCGGCGCATCGCGGCAGGCGTGCTGTCGAGCGGGACGAAATGCGTCTGGATCGACTGGCGCGTGGTGACATGCGCGATGCCCTTCTGCGAGTAGGTCTCGGTGACGTCCGCGACGGCATCCAGCTGTTCCGGCGTCAGACGCCCGCCGGGCACCTTGATGCGCAGCATGTGCAGGCCCGCCTGGCGCTGGCCGTACACGCCGTGCTGCAAACGCGCCGCGGTCATGCGGTCCAGGTCCAGGTCGCCGGCATTGAACGCCTGGATGGTCTGCTCGAAGCGGTCGATCTCCGCCAGGTCTGCCAGATTCTGTGTGATTGGGCTCATCGTTATCTTCCTTTGGTCAAATCTTCGTATTCGTACCGGTCAATACAGCGCCATCCGGGCGCCGATGATCAGCAGCATGGTCGCCAGCAGCGGCCGCAATACCTTTTCCGGCACCTTGGCGCTCAGGTGGCTGCCGATATAGATGCCGGGCAGCGAGCCCAGCAGCAGGCCGGCCAGCAACACCATGTCCACCGTGCCGAGCGCCATGTGCCCCATGCCCGCGATCGCGGTCAGCGGCACGGCATGGGCGATGTCGGTGCCCACCACCTTGACCGCGGACAGGCGCGGATAGAGGAACAGCAACGCCACCGTGCCCAGCACGCCGGCGCCGATGGAAGAGACGGTCACCAGCGCGCCGACGATGGCTCCGGTCGCCACGGTGGCGGCCGACAGATGGCGATGGTGCAGTTCGTACACCGTCCCGTCGTCGCGCAGCGCGATCGTCCTGATCCTGTCCTTCAACAGCAGCGCGGCGGCCGTCAGCAGCAACGCCACGCTCAACACACCGGTCACCAGCCCCTTCAGGGCCTGCTCGTCCAGCGCGAGGAACTTCAGCAGGGCGATGGTGAGGATGGCCGCAGGCAGGCTGCCGAGGCTCAGCAGGCCGACGATCCTCCATTCCACCGTGCCGTTGCGGCCATGCACCCATCCGCCCAGCGCCTTGGTGATCGAGGCATACAGCAGATCGGTGCCGACCGCCGTCGCGGGCGGGATGCCGAAGACCAGCACCAGCAAAGGCGTCATCAGCGAACCGCCGCCCACCCCGGTGATGCCGACGATCAGCCCGACCAGAAAGCCGGATAATGTGTAGACCCAGTCCATGCGAACCATCCATAGAATTCAGGCGCGCATTCTAGGTCGTGAGTCTTATATTCCTAAATACTTTTATGTTAGTATCTTATAACCTATGGGCATTAAGAGGACGTCATGAATCTGCAGCAGCTGCGTTACCTGAACGAGATCGTGCGCCAGGGTCTGAAGATCTCCGGGGCAGCGGACGCGCTGTACACGTCGCAGCCCGGTGTCAGCAAGCAGATCAGGCTGCTGGAGGAGGAGCTGGGCATCGAGATCTTCGTGCGCAACGGCAAGCGCATCGTCGCCATCACCGAGCCGGGCAAGGCTGTGCTGGACATCGCCCGGCGCATCCTGCACGATGCGGGCAACCTCAAACAGGTCGGTGAGGAGTTCCACTCGCAGGACAGCGGCCACCTGACCATCGCCACCACCCACACCCAGGCGCGCTACGCCCTGCCGCCGGTGGTCAAACGATTCATCAAGCGCTATCCGAAGGTGCAGCTCGGCCTGCACCAGGGGAACCCGACCCAGATCGCCGAGCAGGTATTGAACGGCGAGGCCGATATCGCGATCGCCACCGAAAGCCTGGCGCTGTACGACGACCTCGTCACGCTGCCGTGCTACGAATGGCACCACTGCGTGGTCGTGCCGCCCAGGCACCCGCTGCTGGACGAGAAGAGACTGACGCTGGCGAAGATCGCGCAATACCCCATCGTCACCTACGACTTCGCCTTCAGCGGGCGCGGCAAGATCAACGAGGCGTTCGAGAAGGCGGGCATCACGCCGGACATCGCGCTCACCGCGATCGATGCCGATGTGATCAAGACCTATGTGGAACTGGGGCTGGGCATCGGTATCCTCGCCGATATCGCCTTCATCCCGGAACGCGACCGGCACCTGCGCATGATCGAGGCCGGGCACCTGTTCAAGCCCAACACCACGCGCATCGCGATCCGCAAGAACGAATACCTGCGCGGCTATACCTACGACTTCATCGAGCTGTTCGCCCCGCAGCTGACCCGTGCGGTGGTGGCCAAGGCCATGCACCTGTCAGCCCTGCCGGAAACACGATCACCATAGAAACAGGAGGAACGACCATGAACGAGACCCTGCGCATCCAGCAAGCCCACCGCAGCATCCGCAGCTACAAGCCTGACCCGGTCAGCGACGTGATGCTCGACCAGATCATCGCCGCCGCGCACCGCGCGCCGACCTCGATGAACGCGCAGGAGGTTTCGCTGGTCGTGGTGCGCGGCGCGGAACGGCGCGCGCGCATCGCCGGACTTTGCGGGGGACAGGCGTGGATCGCGCAGGCGCCGGTGTTCATCGTCATCGCCATCGATTTCCACAAGACCGACCTCGGCGTGCGCAAGGCTGGCGGCCAGGCGCAGATCATCCACGAAAGCATGGAAGGTTTCGGCGTCGCCGCGACCGACGCGGGCATCGTGCTCGGCACGCTGATCACCGCCGCCGAGTCGCTCGGCCTCGGCATCGTCCCGATCGGCAGCATCCGCCGCAATCCGCAGGACATGATCGACCTGCTCGGCCTGCCGCCGCTCACCTTCCCGCTGGTCGGCCTGTGCATCGGGCACATCCAGGACGATGTGCCGCCCAAGCCGCGCATGGACATCAGCACCTTCCGCCACGACGAGCGCTACGATGCCTCCGGCTATGCCGCCGCGATCGACGCCTACGATGCGGAGCTCATGGACTACTGGAAACGGATCGGGCGCAGCGACGGCATCCCGTGGTCGGGCAACCTCGGCAACTCCTTCCGGCAGGTGTATTTCCCGCAGCTCAGGCCGGTGGCGGCGATGCAGGGGCTACTGAACGACAAATAAGAGCGACCTTCAAAATTGCTGCGGAGGGCGTCTTCGGCGTTGCGCGGTACTCGAAATCCTCATGTACCTCTGTGTACATTCCGGTTGCTGCGTTGACCAGCGACTTGGCCGGCGTTGCTTGCCGGCCTAGCCGAATGGCCATGCAAAGCCCGTGCGCTCCTTCGACTTCGCTCAGGACAGGCTTGCATCCATCCCTCCTCGCGAATTTTTAAGGCAGCTCTTAAGGTGCGCTATTGCCCTGCGCGATGCCGCTCGATCACGCGGTCGATGAAGCCGCGCAGGAAGCCTTCGGTCTGCGCGCCATGGAAACGGTCGATCTCCGCCCCGCGGCTGTAGGCCACGACGGTCGGGAAGCCGCGCACCTTGTGCCGCCCGGCGATCCTCATGTTCTCGTCGGCATCCACGATCCCGAGCAGGAACTTGCCGTCATAGGCAAACACCATCTTGTGCAGCAGCGGGGCCAGCACCCGGCACGGCGCGCACCAGTCCGCGCTGATGTCCACCAGCACGGGGATCTGGTGCGAACGTGCCACCACCAGCTCGTCGAAATCCGCTTCTTCGACGTTACAGGAATAGTCGCTCATCGCTATCCTCGACAGGTCTCATCAACTCACCGCCCGCCTGGAAAAATCCCGCGGGCGGAAGCCCAGCGCGGCGAGCACCGCAAAATACACCGCCACACCGCCCGCCACCAGCGCCGCGAGGTGCAGGATGCGCGGCCAGCCGGCACGCTCCAGCCAGCTCTGCTCGCTGCCCATGCCGAACCACAGCGCAAGGCCGAGCGCGAGCAGCGCGATGCACACTTTGGCGAAGAACTTCGCCCAGCCCGGCTCCGGCCGGTAGATGCCGTGCTTGCGCAGCAGGTGGAACAGGGTCGCGGAGTTGAAGCACGCGCCGAGCCCGATGGCGAGCGCCAGTCCGGCATGTTGCAGCCAGCCGACGAAGGCGAGGTTCATCAGTTGCGTGGCGGCCAGCGTGGCGATGCCGATCTTCACCGGGGTGCGGATGTCCTGACGCGCGTAGAAACCGGGCGCGAGGATCTTCACCAGGATCATGCCGACCAGCCCGACGCTGTAGCCGACCAGCGCCTGGCGCGTCATCAGCACGTCGTGCGCGGAGAACGCGCCGTGCTGGAAGAAGGTCGCCAGCAGCGGCACGGCGATCATGCCGAGCGCGAGCGCGGCGGGCAGGGTGAGCATGATGGTCAGGCGCAGCCCCCAGTCGAGCAGCTTCGAATATTCGGCCGTGTCGTTGCTGGCGTGGCACTTGGATAGCGAGGGCAGCAGGATGGTGCCGAGCGCCACGCCGAGCAGGCCGTTGGGGAATTCCATCAGGCGGTCGGCGTAATACAGCCAGGACACGCTGCCCGCGACGAGGAACGAGGCGAAGATGGTGTTGATGATCAGGCTGATCTGCGCGATGGACACGCCGAACACCGCCGGGCCCATCTGTTTGATGACGCGCCACATGCCCTCGTCCCTGAGGCTGAAGCGGAGGTTCGGCAGCATGCCGATCTTCTTCAGGAACGGCAGCTGGAACGCCAGTTGCACGATGCCCGCGACGAACACCGCCCAGGCCAGCACCATGATCGGCGGGTCGAAATACGGCGCGAACCACAGTGCGCCTGCGATGAAGCACAGGTTGAGCAGCACCGGCGCGAAGGCCGGCACCCAGAACTTGTTGTAGGTGTTGAGGATGCCCGCCGCGACCGACACCAGCGAGATGAAGAAGATGTACGGCGAGGTGATGCGCAGCAGCTGCACGGTGAGGTCGAACTTCTCCGCGTCCTTCGCGAAGCCCGGCGCGCTGATGTACACGAGGAGCGGCGCGGCGACGATGCCGATGAGCGTCACGACGAACAGGATCAGCGCCAGCATGGTGGTGACGTGGTCCACCAGCAACTTGGTCTCGTCCTGCCCGCGCCGGTTGCGGTATTCGCCGAAGATCGGCACGAAGGCCTGCGAGAACGCGCCCTCGGCGAACATGCGGCGCAGCAGGTTGGGCAGCTTGAAGGCGACGAAGAACGCGTCGGTCGCCGCCCCCGCGCCGAACACCCGCGCGATCAGCACGTCGCGCACGAAGGCGAGGATGCGCGAGACCAGCGTCAGGCTGCTGATCGTGGCGAGTGCTTTGAGGAGGTTCATGCCTGGTCGTGTGCTATCCGCTGTGAACGCCGCGCATCATACCACCGCGCCCGGCGCAGGCGTGCAACCCGCCCGGGCGCCCGCCCCCGCAAAAAGATTTGCAAAATCCCGCACGAGTCACTAGAATGCGCGCCTTTCCGTTGTACCGAATTCTCAAGGAGTAGTCATGGCAAATAGCGCACAAGCCCGCAAGCGTGCACGTCAGGCAGTCAAACAGAATGCCCACAACAGCAGTCTGCGCTCGGAATTGCGCACTGCGATCAAGAAGGTGTCCAAGGCGATCGAAGCCGGGGACAAGGCCGCCGCTCAGGCCGTCTACAAGGATTCCGTCAGCACCGTGGACAGCATCGCCGACAAGAAGATCATCCACAAGAACAAGGCCGCCCGACACAAGAGCCGCCTGTCCGCCGCCATCAAGGCGATGGCATAAACGCCGCCTTGTTCCGTTCCACCCCGACAAGCCGGCAGCAATGCCGGCTTGTTTGCTTTGTGGGGTCGTTTGGCTCAATATACGCCCTTCGTGAATGCTGAACGGCGGATGAATCCGCCGTCTTGTTTTTAGAGGTCTGTATGTCGCATCTGATGAACACTTATGCCCGGCTCCCCGTCGCCTTTACGCATGGCGAGGGCGTGTGGCTGTGGGACACTGAAGGCAAGCGCTATCTGGACGCGCTGTCCGGCATCGCGGTGAACACGCTGGGGCACGCGCATCCGCGCCTCACCGCCGCGCTGAATGCGCAGGTCGGCAGGCTGATCCACTGCTCCAATGTCTACCAGGTGCGCGAACAGGAAATGCTGGCCGACAAGCTGTGCAGCCTGGCGAACATGCAGGAAGCCTTCTTCTGCAACTCCGGCTGCGAGGCGAACGAGGCCGCGATCAAGCTGGCGCGCATGTATGGCCACAAGCGGGACATCGAGAACCCCGCGATCATCGTGATGGAGAAAGCCTTCCACGGGCGGACGCTGGCGACCCTTTCGGCCACCGGCAACCGCAAGGTGCAGGCCGGTTTCGAACCGCTGGTGAGCGGCTTCGTGCGCGTGCCCTACAACGACCTGGAAGCGGTCCGCCAGGTCGCCCAGCACAACAGCAACGTGGTTGCGGTGCTGGTCGAACCGATCCAGGGCGAAGGCGGTCTCCGCACCCTGGACGTTCATTATCTCGAACGACTGCGGCAGATCTGCGACGAGCAGGACTGGCTGCTGATGCTCGACGAGGTGCAGTGCGGCATGGGCCGCACCGGCCAGTGGTTCGCCTTCCAGCACAGCGGCATACTGCCGGACGTGATGACGCTGGCCAAGGGACTCGGTTCCGGCGTGCCGATCGGCGCGTGCCTCGTCGCGGGCAAGGCGGCCGGGACCTTCCAGCCCGGCAATCACGGCTCGACGTTCGGCGGCAATCCACTGGCCTGTGCGGCGGGCCTGGCCACGCTGGACATCATCGAGCAGGACAGATTGCTGGCGCACGCCGAAAGCCTTGGCCAATTCATTCGCCAGGGCCTCTCCACCGCCCTGCAGGGCGTGAACGGCATCCGGGAGATCCGTGGACAGGGGCTGATGCTCGGCATCGAGCTCGACAGGCCGTGCGGCGACCTGGTCAAACAGGCGCTCACTAGGGGACTGCTGACCAACGTCACAGCCGACAATGTGATCCGCCTGCTGCCGGCACTGGTGATGACGCAGGACGAGGCGCAACAGTTGCTGGATATCCTGTGCCCGCTGATAAAAGAATTCTTGCAATCCTGATCGGTAACGACCCATGTCAGCCCAGCCTATGTCAATAAAGCGACCAGTGCCGGTAAAGCATTTCTTGCAGTTCAAGGACTTCAGCCGCGAAGAATTCGAGTACCTGTTCGAGCGCACCCGCATCATCAAGGAGCGCTTCAAGCGCTACGAGAAATACTGGCCGCTGGAAGACCGCACGCTGGTGATGATCTTCGAAAAGGCCAGCACGCGCACGCGCCTGTCGTTCGAGGCGGGGATGCACCAGCTCGGCGGCTCGGCGATCTACCTCAACACGCGCGATTCGCAGCTCGGGCGCGGCGAGCCGGTGGAGGACGCCGGGCAGGTGATCTCGCGCATGAGCGACATCGTCATGATCCGCACCTTCGAGCAGTCAATCATCGAGCGCTTCGCGGCCAACTCGCGCGTGCCGGTGATCAACGGCCTGACCAACGAATACCATCCGTGCCAGGTGCTGGCCGACATCTGCACCTACATCGAGCAGCGCGGCAGCATCACGGGCAAGACCGTCGCGTGGGTCGGCGACTCCAACAACATGTGCAACACCTGGCTGCAGGCCGCCGAGGTGCTGGACTTCAACGTGCATGTCTCGACCCCGCCCGGCTACGAGGTCGAGCCGGAGCGCGCCGGGTTGTTCGGCGAGGATCATTACGAGGAATTCTCCGACCCGATGGAAGCCGCGCGCGGCGCCGACCTGGTTACCACCGATGTGTGGACCAGCATGGGCTTCGAGGCGGAGAACGAGGAGCGCATGAAGGACTTCGCCGACTGGCAGGTGGACGGCGACATGATGCGCGTCGCCGCAAAGGATGCGCTGTTCATGCACTGCCTGCCCGCGCACCGCGGCGAGGAAGTCTCCGCGGAAGTCATCGACGGCCCGCAAAGCGTGGTGTGGGATGAAGCGGAAAATCGTTTGCATGTGCAGAAAGCTCTTATGGAATACCTATTACTGGGAAGAGTAGAGTGAACCGCACATTCCAAGAGCAAACGATTTCGGCGAAAACTAATGCCCGCATAGCGGGCGTTAAGCTCGCATATGCGAGCGGTCGTAGCCAAAACAGGCTGCATGTGCAGAAGGCTCTCATGGAATACCTGCTGCTGGGCAAGATTGACGGATAAGTAGGTCGGGTTAGGCCGCAGGCCGTAACCCGACAATAAAAAACCGTTGGGTTACACCGCTGCGCGGCTAACCCAACCCACAAGTGAGAAAATTGAAATGAGCGACATCAAAAAAGCCGTCCTCGCCTATTCGGGCGGACTCGACACCTCGGTCATCCTGAAATGGCTGCAGGATACCTACCGGTGCGAAGTCGTCACCTTCACCGCCGACCTCGGCCAGGGTGAGGAACTGGAACCCGCTCGCCAGAAGGCGCTGAAGTTCGGCATCAAGCCGGAGAATATCTTCATCGACGACCTGCGCGAGGAATTCGTGCGCGATTTTGTGTTCCCGATGTTCCGCGCCAACACCGTGTACGAGGGCGAATATCTGCTCGGCACCTCGATCGCGCGCCCCCTGATCGCCAAGCGGTTGATCGAGATCGCCAACCTGAGTGGTGCGCAAGCCATCTCGCACGGCGCGACCGGCAAGGGCAACGACCAGGTGCGCTTCGAACTGGGCGCTTATGCACTCGACCCGAACATCAAGGTCATCGCGCCGTGGCGCGAATGGGACCTGTTGAGCCGCGAGAAGCTGATGGCGTATGCCGAACAGCATGGCATCCCGGTGGACATGAAGCACAAACAGGGCGGCTCGCCCTACTCGATGGACGCGAACCTGCTGCATATCTCCTACGAGGGCCGCCACCTGGAAGACCCGTCCGCCGAAGCCGAGGAAAGCATGTGGCGCTGGACGGTGTCGCCCGAAAAGGCGCCGGACGCCGCGGAATATCTGGATATCGAATTCGAGCATGGCGACATCGTGGCACTGAACGGCAACCCGATGACGCCCGCGCAGGTATTGCGCAATCTGAACACGCTGGGCGGCAAGCATGGTATCGGCCGCCTCGACCTGGTGGAGAACCGCTACGTCGGCATGAAGTCGCGCGGATGCTACGAGACCCCCGGCGGCACCATCATGCTCAAGGCGCACCGCGCCATCGAGTCGATCACGCTGGACCGGGAAGTCGCGCACCTCAAGGACGACCTGATGCCGCGCTACGCCTCGATGATCTACAACGGCTACTGGTGGAGTCCGGAACGCAAGGCATTGCAGACCCTCATCGACCACACCCAGCAGAACGTGAACGGTTGGGTGCGCGTCAAGCTGTACAAGGGCAACGTGATCGTCGTCGGGCGCGACTCCAAAACCGATTCGCTGTTCGACCCGACCATCGCCACCTTCGAGGACGACAAGGGCGCCTACGACCAGAAGGATGCGGCGGGTTTCATCAAGCTGAACGCGCTGCGCATGCGCATCGCCGCCAACCTGGACAAACGCAAATAACCTTTGGGAGAAGAATCATGATCCACGAACTGAGCGGAGACATCCAGTTGAGCGGCGCAAAAGCCGTCGTGCACGGTGTGGCGCCCAACGACGATTTCCACCAGGGCCTTGCGCTGCAATTGCGCGAGCGCATGCCGGCGCTGTACAAGGATTTCCGCCATTATTGCCAGACCCAGCATCCCAAGTCCGGCGGGTTGTGGACATGGATGAGCTCCGATGGCCACTACATCGTCAGCCTGTTCACCCAGGACGCCGCTTACGACCACGGCAGCAAGCCCGGGCATGCCACCCTGAGCCATGTGAACCATGCGCTGCACGCCCTGCGCACCTTTGCGCAGAAGGAGAAGCCAGCCAGCCTCGCCCTGCCGCGCCTGGCCTGCGGTGTGGGCGGCCTGAACTGGGATGAAGTCAGGCCGCTCATCGAAAGACAACTCGGTGATCTCGATATTCCGGTGTATGTGTATGTCAATTACCAGAAAGGCGTGAAAGCCGACGAACCCCGAAAATAATCAAACAATCCCAAAGGAAAGCAGCGTCATGTCAGACAGATTCGATAACGTCAGTGTCGGCAAAAAAGCCAACGTGTTCTTCGACGGCAAGTGCGTGTCGCATTCGGTGTATTTTCCCGATGGCAGCCGCAAGACTTGCGGGGTCATCATGCCGGGCAGCCGGCTCACCTTCAACGTCGGCGCGCCGGAACTGATGGAGATCACCAGCGGCACATGCGAGGTGAAGATCGCCGGCGAAGCGGCGTTCAGGACCTATACCGCGGGCACCAGCTTCAAGGTGGCGGAAAACAGCAGCTTTGAGATACATGCCAGGGATGAAGTAAACTACGTTTGCAGTTTTGGTTCCGACTAAACTAAAGGTAAGTCTGCACCACAATAAATTGTGGTTGATACTGACCTGAAGGCAAGTATCAACCGCAACGAACCGCTACGCGGTGCGTTGCGGCTCAACAAGGCAAGCCTGCGCCGCAGCAAGCCGCTTCGCGGCGAGTTGTGGCCAACCGATCAAGGAGATACTTCATGCCGTCTTTCGATATCGTTTCCGAAGTGGAGAAGACCGAGGTCAAGAACGCGGTCGAGCAGACCAACAAGGAAGTCGGCACGCGCTTCGATTTCAAGGGCTCTGACGCCCGCGTCGAGCAGGCCGAACTCAAGCTCACCGTGTGGGCGGACAACGAATTCCAGCTCGACCAGGTGCAGGACATCCTGAACGGTAAACTGACCAAGCGCGGCGTGGACATCAAGTGCCTGGAGATCAGCGACAAGATTGAGAAGGTCAGCGGCAACAAGGTGAAACGCAGCTGCGAAGTGAAAGTCGGCGTGGAGATCGAACTGGCGAAGAAGATCGTCAAGCTGCTCAAGGACAGCAAGATGAAGGTGCAGGCCAGCATCCAGGGCGACACCGTGCGGGTCACCGGCAAGAACCGCGATGACCTTCAATCCGCCATCGCCTTTGTCAGGAAATCGATCACCGACTTCCCGTTGCAGTACCAGAATTTCCGCGACTGATATTATTCCCCCGTTCGTTCCGCGCATTCGACTTTAATCCGGCATGAACGGAATGACTGGCAACCTACCGGAGGAAGATCATGCACAAAGTTCTCGTTCTACTCGCGCAAGGCTGTGAGGAGATCGAAGCCGTCACGGTCATCGACATCCTGCGCCGCGCCGGCATCGAGGTGACCAGCGCAGGCCTGGACGACCTGCCGGTGTTGGCCAGCCACGGCGTGATGCTGCTGGCGGACACCACGCTGGATCTCGCACAGCACCAGGACTTCGACATGATCGTGCTGCCCGGCGGCCTGCCCGGCACCGACAACCTCCGGGCCGACAAGCGCCTGATCGCGCTGCTGCAAAGAATGGCGCATCAGGGAAAGCATGTTGCCGCGATCTGCGCCGCACCCTCGGTGCTCGCCGCCGCCGGATTGCTCGACGGGCGCAAGGCCACCTGCTACCCGACCTGTCTGGACGGCTACCCCAAGGTGGACCTGCAAACCGCAGCCATCGTGGAAGACGGCAAGCTGACCACCTCGCGCGGCCCCGGCACGGCGATGGATTTTGCGCTGACGCTGGTGGAGCGCTTGGCCGGCAAGGCCAAACGGCAGGAAGTCGAAGCGGCGCTGGTACGCTAAACCGCCCGCATCGCTCACATCATGAACCGCGTTACTCCTGCGGCATCGAACGGCCAGCCGAGTTCTGCGCCATTGTCGGCGCGCCGCAGCACCGGGATGCGCACGCCGTATTTCTCAAGCAGACCGTCGTCATCGGCGATGTCGACATGCTGCGCCGCAACCCCCGCCTGATGCAGGATCGCCTCCGCCTGTTCGCAGAGATGGCAGCACGAAGTGCCATAAAGGGTGGGCGTGGGCATCGTAAAACGGATTAGTGCAGGCTGATGATCGGCCAGCCGTGCTGCTCGGCGTGGGCACGCAGCGTGGCGTCGGGATTCGCCGCGACCGGGTGCCTCACCCTGCGCAGCAGCGGCAGGTCGTTCAGCGAATCGCTGTAGAAGGTGCTGTCGGCAAAGCTCTCCAGACTCCAGCCGCGCCCCGCCAGCCAGCTCTCCAGCCGCACGATCTTGCCTTCGCGGAAGCACGGCACGTCCGCCACACCGCCGGTGAACTCGCCGTCCTTGTGTTCCGGCTCGGTGGCGATCAGGTGCTCGACGCCGAACTCGTGCGCGATCGGCGCGGTGACGAAACTGTTGGTCGCGGTGATGATGGCGCACACGTCCCCCGCCGCACGGTGGCGCTGCACCAGGTCGCGCGCCGGCTGGGTGATCATCGGCAGCACGCTCTCGCGCATGAATTGCCCGTGCCACTCGTCCAGCGTCTTGCGCGAATGGCGCGACAAGGGCTTGAGCTGGAAATCCAGGAACTCGTGGATATCCAGGGTGCCGGCCTTGTAATGCTCGTAGAAGGCAAGGTTCCTGGCCTCGAACAATTCGCGGTCGAGCACGCCGATGCGGATGAGGAACTGCGACCACTCGAAGTCGCTGTCGCCGTTGAGCAGGGTGTTGTCCAGGTCGAATAATGCCAGTTTCATTTCAAAGATCCACACTGTACGCAGGTTGTCTCATAGGGCGGGTCCTGCCCGCGATTGTCATTTTGTCGCAGGCAAGGCCCGCTCCCACGCCGATTTCTGTTGCAGGATTTCCTTCAGCAGCGGCACCGACGGCGCGCGGTGCAGACGCAGCGAATGCTCGTCAAGCACGTCCAGTGCCGCCATCAGGCTGGGCAGGTCGCGGCGCCCGTGGCGCAACAGATATTGCGTGACTTCCGGCGGCAGCGCGAAGCCGCGCGACTGCGCATGCTGCGCCAGCGCCCGGGCCTTTTCTTCGTCGCTCAGCACATGCACCTGATATACCAGTCCCCAGCCGAGGCGGGTGCGCAGGTCGTCGCGCAGCATCAGGTGCAGCGGAGCCCGCGTGCCGCTCACCAGCAGCAGGCTGCCGCTGTCGCGCATGCGGTTGTAGAGGTCGAACAGCCCGATCTGGTCGGCATCGTCGAGGCGCTCGACATCGTCCACCGCGACCACCTCGGCGTGCCCCTCAGATGCCATGCGGGGCACGCTGCCCTGCGCATAGACTGCGCTGCGCTGCGCGTCCGATGCGGCACGCACGCAGGCCTGCAGCAGATGACTCCTGCCGCTGCCGGCCTCGCCCCACAGGTAGAAACAACGCTCGCTGCTGCTGCCCGCCAGCGCGTGGCGCAGCGCCGAGAGCAGCTCGAGGTTGCGCCCGACGACGAAGTTGTCAAGGGCCGGTTGCCAGCCGGGGGCGATGTCGAGCAGCAGTTGACTCACGGCTTCCTGTACATGTCACTGGCCAGATACCATGCCTTGCCGTGGCGCAGCGCGACCAGCAGGATGGCGGAGAGCGGCAAGGCCAGCAGCAGGCCGAAGAAGCCGAACACCTGCCCGAAGGCGAGCAGTGCGAAGATCACCGCGAGCGGGTGCAGGCCGATGCGGTCGCCGACCAGCCACGGCGTGACCACCATGCCCTCCAGCAACTGCCCCGCGCCGAATGCCGCCCACACCCACAGCACACCGCCGAAGCCGGAGAACTGCATCAGCGCCGCGAGCGTCGCGAGCGACAGGCCGAGGATCATGCCCAGATAGGGCACGAACACCAGCATCCCGGCGAGGATGCCGATGGGCAGCGCGAACTCCAGCCCGGCCAGCCACAGCGCCACCACGTAGAAAACACTCATCAGCAGCATCACGGCGATCTGCCCGCGCAGGAATTCCGCCAGCACGCCATCCACCTCGCCCGCTATTTCGCGCACCTTGCCGTGCCAGTGGCGCGGCACCAGCCCGTCCAGGTGGGCGACCAGCGCATCCCAGTCGCGCAGCAGGTAGAACATCGCCACCGGGACCAGCAGCAGGTTGACCAGCGCGCCAACGAGCGCGCCGCCGCCGCTGCCAAGCCACGGCAACAGTTTCCCCGCGACTCCGCCCGCACCCTGCCAGTGGCTGAGCAGCAGGTTCTTCAGCGCCTGGCTGTCCCATTCCTGGCTGACGCCGAACCATTGCTGCAACTGCGGCAGCAGCTTCGTGCGCGCCGCCTCGATCCAGTCCGGCAGGCGCGTCATGAGCAGGCCGATCTCCTTTTCCAGCAGCGGCAGCATGATCAGCAGCAGCAGTCCGGACAGCAGCAGCAGTCCGCCCATCACCAGCGCCACCGCCAGCGTACGCGGCACTTTGCGGGTGGCGAGGCGCTGCACCAGCGGGTTGCAGATGTAGGCGAGGATGCCCGCCGCGACGAACGGCGTGAGGATCGGGCCGAGCAGATACAGCAGCAGGGCAACGGCTGCGATGACGAACAGCCATTGCGCGGCGGCGGAGCGGGACAGGGTCATTTCGGGTAAAATTCGCGGGAGATTTGCGGCACTTTACCTTCTAGAAAGCGAGAACTCAACTTGAGCCCATCCAGTTCACTGTCTTACCGCGATGCCGGTGTCGATATCGACGCGGGCGACCGCCTCGTCGAAAACATCAAGCCGTTCGCCAAACGCACCATGCGCCCCGAAGTGCTGGGCGGCATCGGCGGCTTCGGCGCACTGGTGGAGATCTCCAGGAAATACCGTGAACCGGTGCTGGTGTCCGGAACCGACGGGGTCGGGACAAAGCTGAAGCTCGCCTTCGAGCTGAACCGCCACGACACGGTCGGCATCGACCTGGTCGGCATGAGCGTCAACGACATCCTGGTGCAGGGCGCGGAGCCGCTGTTCTTCCTCGACTATTTCGCCTGCGGCAAGCTGGATGTGGAAGCCGCCACCGAGGTCATCAAGGGCATCGCCTCCGGCTGCGAACAGGCAGGTTGCGCGCTGATCGGCGGCGAGACCGCGGAGATGCCGGGCATGTATCCGGCCGGGGAATACGATCTTGCCGGTTTTGCCGTCGGCGTGGTGGAAAAGTCGCAGATCATCACCGGACGGGACATCAAGGCGGGCGACGCGGTGATCGGCCTCGCGTCGAACGGCGCGCATTCCAACGGCTATTCGCTGGTGCGCAAGATCATCGAGCGCAGCCGGCCTGACCTGAACGCAAGATTCGACGGCGAGCGCACGCTGGCCGACTGCATCATGGCGCCGACGCGCATCTATGTGAAGCCCCTGCTGGCGCTGATGCAGAAGCTCACCGTGAAAGGCATGGCGCACATCACCGGCGGCGGCCTGCTGGAGAACGTGCCGCGCGTGCTGCCGGAAAATGTCGTCGCGCAACTTGACGGCAAGGCCTGGCATACGCCCAAACTGTTCGACTGGCTGCGCGAGATGGGCAACGTCGTGCCGCAGGAGATGTACCGCACCTTCAATTGCGGCATCGGCATGGTGGTCATCGTGGACAGGAACGATGCGGATGCCGCGCTGGCGCAGCTCGATGCTGTCGGTGAGACCGCCACTGTCATCGGCACGATACGCGCGCGCCAGGGTGCCGAAGCGCAGACGCAAGTTGCATAACCCGATGAAGTCCATCGTCATCCTCATCTCCGGCCGCGGCAGCAACCTGCGGGCCCTGCTGGAGGCGGAACTGCCTTGCCGCATCGCCGCGGTGATCAGTAACCGCGCGGATGCGGGGGGACTGAAGATCGCGCAAGCGCACGGCATCCCGACCGCCGTCATCGAACACCGTGACTACGCGGACCGCGACAGCTTCGATGCCGCGCTTGCGGGACTTGTCGACACCTACCATCCCGACTTTGTGGTGCTGGCGGGTTTCATGCGCATCCTCACTGCGGGCTTCGTGAAGCGTTACCGCGGCAGGCTGGTCAATATCCACCCATCGCTGCTGCCCGCCTACGGCGGCCTCAACACCCACGCGCGCGCATTGCAGGACGGCGTGAGGATCCACGGTTGCACGGTGCATTTCGTCACTGCCGACCTGGACCACGGCCCGATCATCATCCAGGCCGCCGTGCCGGTGCTGTGCGACGATACCGAGCAGACGCTCGCGGCGCGCGTATTGTGCGAAGAGCATCGCATCTATCCGCAGGCCATCCGCTGGCTGTGCAAGGACCTGATTGAACTCGGCGATGACGGGCGGGTCAGATTGCTGCACCACAAACAATCCGGTTTTGCGCTGATCTCGCCCGGCCTGGAGTAACCATGAAATCGTATCTGCAAGCCCTCGCATGGCTCATGCTGTGCGCCGCCGCGCCCGCCCTGGCCGCCCCGCCGGACAGCGTGCAGGCCACTTATGATGTTTACAAGAACGGTCTGAGGGTCGAGATCAGGGAGGCCTATACCCGCGACAAGGATCGCTACACGCTGTCCAGCGTCTGGACACCGGTCGGGCTGCTGGCGATACTCAAGCCGGAAAAGATCCTCATCGACAGCAGCGGCATGATCGGCGAACGTGGCCTGAAGCCGCTGCTCCTCAATCATCGGCGCGAACTCGACGAGAGCAAGAACAGCCGTGCCGAATTCGACTGGGATGGCAAGCAGCTCACCCTGATCCATCAGGCACAACGCACGGTGGTCGGGCTGCCCGCCGGCACGCAAGACCGCTTGAGCGCGATGTATCAGTTCATGTTCCTGTCATTGCAGGGCGCCGACACGCTGGATTTCCCGATGACCAACGGCAGCAAGCTGGATCACTATCGCTACGCCATCACGCGCGATCAGACGCTCAAGGTTCCGGCCGGGGAGTTCAAGGTCATCCATCTCGACAGCCGGGCCAGGCCGGGTGAAAGCCGCACCGAGATCTGGCTGGCCACACAGCACCACAACCTGCCGTGCAAAATGGTCATCACCGAGGCCAATGGCGACCGATTCACCCAGGTATTGAGCAAGCTGACCATCAGGCCGTGATCGCACTGCCGCGCACTCCGACCGGAAGGATCGCCCTGGCCATAGCACTGTCGGCGTTGGTTCACGCCTTTGCGCTGTTCACGCCGCTGTTCAGGTTGCCCCCCGGCCAGGCGCCGCTGCCGCTGCTCACCGCCAGGCTGGAGCCGTTGCCCAGGATCGCCGCCCAGCCAGCGCATAGAAAACCGGAGCCCGAGCCGCAGCCTGCCCCGGCAGCGCCGCCATCCAGCCAGCCGGCCGGGAGCATTGCGGCGGAAGCGCCACAAGCCGCGACCGAGCCAGAGTCCGGAGAACCCGATACGGCAGCAGCCGCCGAAACGGTACAGGAAACCCCGCCCGAACATCCGCTCCCCAAACATGCGCAACTCGCTTTCGTCGCATACAAGGGTGCGGATCTCGCGATCGGCGAGATGCGCCACAATCTGGAGATCGGCGATGACAAGAGCTACATCCTCAGGGTCGGCATGAACACCACCGGCCTGGCGAGCATCTTCAAGACCTTCGAGTCCGAACAGCAGAGCAGCGGCACCCTGACAGCCCGCGGACTGCGCCCCATCAGATACAGCGAAACAAAGAGCACCTCAGGAGGAAAAGAAACTCTCGAAGCCGATTTCTCCTGGGAAGCAAAGGCACTGTCTTTTTCGGGCGGCCACAGCGTGCAGCTGCCCGAACAAACCCAGGACATCGTCAGCTTCCTCTACCAGCTCTCGCAACTGGTCCTGGATAAGGCCACGATTCCGATGTACATCAGCAACGGCAAAAAACTGGAGCGCTACGAGCTCGCCGTCGGTAAGGAAGAGATGATCCAGACACGCCTTGGCAGGCTGCGCGCGCTGCCGTTGCGCAAGATCCACGCACAAGGGGAAGAAGGCCTGGACATCTGGCTGGGGCTGGAGTACCGCCTGCTGCCGGTCAAGATCCGCCAGATCGACCGCACCGGCCAGATCGCCGGCGAGATGGTCATCTCGGAAATACGAGTGGCAGATGAATAGCCCCGCTCCATCACCCTGCCTCGTGCGCCGTCAGATGTCCCCGAAGTGTTGTGCTACATTTGCAACGGACCCCTCCATCAACCACTTTGGATAACCACAGATATGGCCCCCATCCTTCCGCACATCGTGCTCGATTCCGGCAGACAGCCGCAACACAGCATCATCTGGCTGCATGGCCTGGGAGCCGACGGGCAGGACTTTGTGCCCGTCGCCGGCGAACTGGATCTGCCCGTCGCGATACGCTATATCTTCCCGCACGCGCCGCAACGCCCGGTGACCATCAATGGCGGTTTCGTGATGCGTGCCTGGTATGACATCGCCCATCCCGGCATCGATACGCAACCGGATGAGGAAGGCATCTGCGAATCACAGGCCTCCGTCGAGGCGCTGATCGCGCAGGAAGTGGCGCGCGGCATCGCGCCAGGCAACATCTTCCTGGCCGGATTCTCCCAGGGCGGCGCCATCGCACTGCACACCGCGCTGCGCCAGGCCGCTCCGCTGGGCGGGGTGCTGGCCCTCTCCACCTACTTGCCGTTGGCCGAAAAAGTGCCTTATGAAGCCCCGGAGAATACCCGGCAGACCCCCATCTTCATGGCGCACGGGCGCAGCGACCCGGTCGTGCCTTATGCGCTGGGAGCAGCCTCAAGAGATATGCTCCTGAAGTTGGGCTACGCGGTGGATTGGCATGAGTACGGCATGCCGCATTCGGTATGCGAAGATGAGTTGCGCGATATACAGGCTTGGCTGGCCGCACGAATGGAAGATACACAGGAAACGGGGTTGGAAAAATAACCGACCGGCACGATGCGTGACGAACGCGGACAAGTGACCGTCAGCGTCACTCCGCCGCTCATGACTCGATGCCAGACGACCGCGGGCAACGCCGACTGCCGGCACAGCCAATCCCGGCCTAGAATTTCTGGCCTATATCCTCGATGGCATCCACTACCATGCCGGTACCTATGGTGATCAGCAGGATATCCGAGGCGACCCGCACATAGCGATGTCCGCTGGGAGGCACAGGCAGACGGGCCAGCAAATCGTTGGGCAGGTTGTGGCGTTTCAGGTCTGCCGGCAGCGGTTGTCCGGCAGCCCATTTCTTGGCTTGGCCCGGCGGCAGACAACCGTTGTTTTTCCTGGCCAGGCCCGGTGGACATTTCCCGGCACGGAATTTTGCACCGTAGTAGTCATTGACGATACGGCGGCCGGCATCATCGAAATGGGCCTTCCCGGATTCATGACGATTGTCGTTCTGGCGGTCCTTGCGGTGCTCTTCGCTCTTTTTCTCATGCCTGCTCCCCCGGTCTCCATCGCCCCGTGATGGCCGGTCGGCTGCCGCGGGTGCGGCGACAAACAAAGCAAGTGACGCAAATACACAAAGGCGGGCGGGCAGATTCGAATGACGGCTCATGATTCATCTCCTGTTCAGTGGCGGGAATTCACTTGTCATGGAACATCGCATATTGCGATGTGATTCTATCGCATTTCCATCGGGGCAAACCTGCTCTGACCGAGGCTCCGGCTGCCGCAATCACCTTTGGAACATCGACGAGAGGCATGGGCCGGCCACGATAATGGCCAACCAAACCTTCGCACCGGGGTTGGTCCGGCCGATCCGTACAACCAAAATTCACCGGATTGCACCAGTCCGTATTATCATAGACACATTGTCAGGCTGATTTGAGCGGTTTTTTCAGGTAAAAATCGATGGTGGCTCGTTCCGTTGCATGGCAACGTCACCTTACAGAACCTCTGGCCGTTACACTTCGAGATCGAATCCAAATTCATCCATCAGGAGAAATGAAAATGAAAAAATCTTCGCTATTGGTCTTTATTCTCGCGACGGTTGCGCTGTTTTGCCAACCAGTCTTTGCAGACGATGTTCATCCAAATGAAAAGGACGCCCCAGCGGCACAGGAGGGAACCGCTGCATCAGGCAAGGGAATGGATGACCATGAGAGCATGATGCAGGAATCGATAAAGAAGATGCGTGCGCAAATGGCGACGATCCATCAGGTCAAAGACCCCAAGAAGCGCCTGAAGCTTCTGCAAGAACACAGCAAAAGCATGCGCGACAGCCTAAAGATGATGAGTGACATGGCCATGGAAAGTGGCGGCATGATGGACGGTTGCATGATGGGTGGCGGCATGAAAGGTGGCTGCATGATGGGCGGCGGCATGAAGGACGGTTGCATGATGGGCGGCGGCATGATGGGTGGCAATATCGCCAACCAGTCCGGCGACAAGGCGAATGCTGCTCCTGCCGCACAAGCAAACCCTGACAAGATGACCGCTACCGACAAAGCTTCAACAACACAAGGAGCCAAGCTTTGGGTATGCCCCATGCATCCTAACGTTGTCCGGGACCAGCCGGGCACCTGTCCGATCTGCGGCATGGACCTGGTGGAAATGGATCAATCGGGCGCCTCGCAATCCGGACATAACCACACGATGGGCGGCTGCATGATGGGTGGCGGCATGATGGGTGGTGCCATGAAAGGCGGCTGCATGATGGGCGGCGGCATGAAGGACGGTTGCATGATGGGTGGCGGCATGAAAGGTGGCGGCATGATGGGCATGGCAGGCAAGCACATGGACATGATGCTGATGCTGATGGAACAGATGATAGAACACAACGAGGCAGCAATGGCTGTCCGGAAATAACCCGGGAACTTCAGAGATACCGCCACTCCGACCATCATGGCGGACCGCGGGCGCGGTGGGTGGTGGAGGTATCGCCGATAGGCGGTAGCTGGAAAATCCCGGCATCCGGTCTGTCAGTCAGGATTCTCCGGAATCGGTTTCCTGCTCGATGACACGGAAATCTGCCAGGTCGTAATCCGGACCTTTCTCCTGCAACCCGCTGGGTATCAACAGATATCTCTTTCCGCCCAGACGGGTCTGCAAGCTGCGATGTGCGGAGAAGGTGTCTGCCCTCATCAACAGCCGTGCCTCACCGGATGACCCGCCCGGTTTTGCCTGCAGCCATAATGCTGGCTGCCCGTCTTCAAAGCCGCCCCCGCCGCTCTGGCTCAAAGCCACACCGGCGATCTGGTTGGTCAGCATTTCCGCACCCACGTGCAACCGGTTCGTATCGTCGCGCATCAGGCGGCGCACCACCGCTGCACCCCAATGCGGCACCCCGTCCGGTTGCACACCGAGCAGACTGCCGATGCGTATGCCGTCCGCGCCCTGCGCGGGCAATATGGTACGGAACCCGCTGGCACTGATGTCCTCGACGGCCCAATGCGCCGGTTGCTCGTTGCTGAAATCCAGCGCGATATCGGTGCGTTCGATCATCTTGGCAAAACCGTTCACCACATTCAAATTGACCTTGATTCCGCGCCGCGCATTGCGCCGCGACGGCGGTGTGGTCAGGTAGTTCAGGAGATACTGCGCGGCCTCGCGCACCAGTTCCGCATCGTAGGTTCCGCCCAGATTAAGGTTTTCCGGAACGGCGCCCTTTTCCAGGGTCTTGATCAATGCCGCGAGTTTCGGCTGCATCTCCGCCATGCTGACAAAACGCATGGACGGATGCACGTCGACACCCGCCTTAATATGCACCGGTGCGGCCGGATGATCCAGGTCAAAACCGAACAGGCTGTTCTCGTCCTGCCGCACGCCGACATGGATACTGGAGCAATACTGCCCGGCAATGCGCTCGGTCAGGTGCATGTACAGCGGCTTCAGGCTGTTGACCCCGCAACTGTACCAGCCGAGCAGCCGCCCCAGCTCGTCTTGCACGGTGGTGTTGCCGGCCGCCCCCGAGTACAGGGCAAGCGGCGTATCCAGATATTGCTGCTGCTCGGCATGCCGGTAAAGTTGCGCAAGCTGGCTCCAGATCGTGTTGTTGACTGGACCATAGTGTGCACAGATATATTTCAACTGGCCGGTCATGGCATGCACCGTGCGTGCCGCCAGCAGCGGCAATTGGCCCTTGATGGCGGCAGCCCCCTTGTCTCCGCCGCAGTAGCGGCTGAATACCGCGTAATAGGCCTTGGCGGTATGGCCGTACAGATTACCCAATACCAGCCACAAACGGTTTTCCTGGAATTTATTCAACTCCTGCGGGGTAAAATAATCGCGCGCCAGTTTCCGCACATGAGGCTGGGCCGTCTCATCAAGCAGGCGCAATACGGCAAACTGGTGATCCAGCTTGAAATCGGTGTGGTCCGCGACCGATTCTGCCCACTCGGCCAGCTCCATGAGAGACTTGTGCGCATCATTCTTCGGCAAGTCGTCCAACAACGCTTGCGCAGACTTGATATCCGCCATCGGATGATCGGATTTTTTGCCAAATATGCCGGATAACATCTTCCACCTCGCAAGCTGATTGCTTCAACCCGTGGCAATATAACCACAAAACGCCCCCGATGAATATATGCCGAAAGGGCCAAAACTTGATCCCCCTGCTAACCGGTGATGCCCCATTCCCCCCGGTCGGGCGCGCGCTGCGCTCACCCAACGGCCTGCTCGCGGCGGGCGGTGACCTGTCCGCGCCGCGCCTGCTGGAAGCCTACCGGCATGGCATCTTCCCCTGGTTCAATCCCGACGAACCGGTCCTGTGGTGGAGCCCCGACCCGCGCATGGTGCTGATCCCGGGCGAATTCAAGATATCCCGCTCGCTCGCCAGGGTGCTGCGCAACACGGCCTATGAGGTAGGCTGCGACACCGCCTTCGAAGAGGTGATGCGCGCTTGTGCCGCGCCGCGCGGCGATCTGGGCGGAACGTGGATCAGCGAATACATGATCGCGGCCTATTGCGCGCTTCACAAGATGGGCTACGCGCATTCGGTAGAGACCCGGGTCGACGGAAAACTGGTCGGGGGACTATACGGGATCGCCATCGGCCGCATGTTCTACGGCGAATCCATGTTCAGCCATGCCGGCAACGCCTCGAAGATCGCGCTGGCGCATCTGGCGAGGCAGCTTGAACGCTGGGAGTTCGGCATGATCGATTGCCAGATGAGCACCCCGTACCTTGCTTCACTCGGCGCACGCGAGATCCCGCGCGGTGAATTCGTCGCGCGGCTGCAAGAATTGATAAACTGTACGCCTGTCGCCACATGGCGATTCGACACCGGTCTTTTCACATGAGCCTACTCAACGACATCCCGCTCTCCGAACTGCATTTTTATATGACTGCGCCCTATCCGTGCAGTTACCTGCCCGCCACGCAGGCGCGTTCCCAGGTCGCCACGCCTGCATTCCTGATCAGCACGCCGGTCTATTCGGAACTGGTGCGGCACGGCTTCCGGCGCAGCGGGACCTATACCTACCGCCCGCTCTGTGATGACTGCCGCGCCTGTGTGCCGTTGCGCGTGCCGGCCAGGCGATTCGCTGCGAATCGCTCGCAGCGGCGCGCATGGGCGCAACACCGCCACCTGGAGGCCACCCTGCACCGCCTGCAGGATAGCCCCGAATATTACGACCTGTATCAGCGCTACCAGCACGCGCGCCATCCGGACGGCGGCATGGACAACGACGACCACGAGTCATACCGGGACTTCTTGCTGCAAAGCCATGTCGATTCGCTGCTGGTGGAGTTCCGCGAGCCCTTCGACCAGGCTGATGAAACTGCCGGTGAAGCAGCTGGTCATCAGGACAGGCAGGGTGTGCTGCGCATGGTCAGTGTGATCGACATCCTCGGCGATGGACTGTCCTCGGTGTACACTTTCTATGAACCTGATGTGCCGCGTGCGCGTTTCGGGGTTTACAACGTGCTGTGGCAGATCGATCTGTGCCAAAGGCTCGGTCTGGATTTTGTCTATCTGGGCTACTGGATAAAACACAGCCGCAAGATGGCCTACAAGACGGCATACCAACCCGCGCAGGGCCTGATGGACGATGTCTGGCAAACGCTCGACAGGGGATCACTGTAGCAAAGGCATCCGTTATGTATCCATTGTTGCGTCCACTATTGTTCCGGCTTGACCCGGAAACCGCCCACCACCTCACGCTCGGCGGGCTGAAGGCTGTCCATGCGCTCGGCTTGAGCGGCCTCGTCGCGAACCGCCCGGCGGACGACCCGCGCACCGTGATGGGGCTGGCCTTCCCCAATCCGGTCGGTCTGGCTGCCGGACTCGACAAGAACGGCGAATGCATAACCGGGCTGGCGGCGCTCGGTTTCGGCTTCATCGAGATCGGCACCGTCACGCCGCTGCCCCAACCCGGCAATCCCCGGCCGCGCCTGTTCCGCCTGCCGCAGGCGCAGGGCATCATCAACCGCATGGGCTTCAACAACGACGGTGTGGACAAGCTGGTCGAGAACGTGCAGCGGGCCGGTTATCGCGGCATACTGGGCATCAACATCGGCAAGAACGCCGCCACTCCGATCGAGAACGCGGCGGACGATTACCTGATCTGCCTGCGCAAGGTCTATGCGCACGCCAGCTACGTCACCGTCAACATCTCCTCGCCCAACACCAGGAACCTGCGCCAGTTGCAGGACGAGGCCGCGCTGAACAACCTGCTGATGCTGCTCAAGACCGAACAGCAGAAACTCGCCGACATGCACGGCAGATATGTACCCATCGCGCTGAAGATCGCACCGGACATGGAGAGCGGGCAGATCGCGCAGATCGCGCGCCTGCTGATGCAGCACCGCATCGACGCGGTCATCGCCACCAACACCACGCTGTCGCGCGACGGCGTGGCACACCTGCCGCACGGCAACGAGACCGGCGGGCTTTCAGGCGCGCCGGTGCGCGACAGATCCACCGACGTGATCCGCGCACTCGCCGCCGAACTGCATGGCGCACTGCCCATCATCGGCGCGGGTGGCATCCTGAGCGGCGCGGATGCCGCACAAAAGGTCGGCGCCGGTGCGGTGCTGGTGCAGCTCTACAGCGGCCTGATCTATCGCGGCCCGGCATTGATCGGCGAATGCTGCGCCGCCATCCGTGCCTGCCCCTGAAAACATGGCAATGACCGGGACAGAGCATGCCTTGCTGGTGGACAGGATAGACGCTGTCCTGCCGCAGACACAATGCGGAAAGTGCGGCTATCCGGGCTGCAGGCCTTACGCCGAGGCGATCGCCTCAGGAGAGGCGGACATCAACCGCTGCCCGCCCGGCGGCGAAGAAGGCATACACGAACTGGCGGGCCTGCTCGGCGTCGAATTCAGGCCGTTTGGCGCCGATATCGTGCTCAAGCCGCCATCGGTCGCCTTCATCGACGAGGATCTCTGCATCGGCTGCACGCTGTGCATCCAGGCCTGCCCGATGGACGCGATCTCCGGCGCATCCAGGCTGATGCACACCATCATCGCACCACTGTGCACCGGTTGCGAACTGTGCGTCGCACCGTGCCCGGTGGATTGCATCGGTATGCTGCCGCTGCCGCCGGTCGCACGGAGCGGGCAACCGGCGCACGATGAAAGGCGTGCCGCCGCAAATGCCGCGCGGGAGCGCTACCGGTTCCGCCTTGAGCGCATCGAACGCGATAAGCGCGAGAAAGCCGAGAGGCTGGCACAGAAGGAGAAAGTCGCCGCGAGACCGGACACCGTACCGGCGGCCGACGCGCAAGCCCGTATCCAGGCGGCGCTCGAGCGCGCCAGAACACAGTCTGCCGCGGCCAAACCGAAGAATACCGCGCAACTGACTCCCGGGCAGCAGGCGCAGATCGACGAGATCGAAGCGCGCCGCACCAAAGCACGCGAGCTGGCCCATCCAGACGACCTGCCTCCCAAGGAGTAGGGCATTGTCCTCTTCGTCCAATATCAGCAAATCAGGCAGGGTCCGCGCGCCCGGAGCGATCCGGATGCAACCTGAGACCCGCGGACAGCACGCAGAACATGCGGCACGAATACCACCGTCGCACCGGACGGGAGCCCCTGCCCTGCCGCTCATCAACGCCCCCGGCTCATGCCGGACATCCCCTGGAGCAGACGATGGCCGATTGTTGTAACGACAAAGCTTGCGAGATCGAGGCGCTGCGCGGCCGCCAAAGCTCCACGCTCAAGATATTGCTCGGCATCAACGCCGTCATGTTCGCCGTCGAACTGACGGCCGGACTGATGTCGGGATCCCTGTCGCTGCTGGCGGATTCGCTGGATATGCTGGGCGATGCACTGGTATACGGCTTCAGCATCTATGTCGTCGCGCGCGGCGCGCGCATGAAAGCCCGGGCCGCCCTGTTCAAGGGCATCATCATGGCGCTGTTCGGCCTTTTCGTTCTGGGGCAGGCTATTTACCGGATGCTCTTCCCGCATGTCCCGGTATTCGAGGTCATCGGGGTCATCGGCCTGCTTGCGCTCGCCGCGAACGCCACATGCTTCGCCCTGCTCTGGCGGCATCGCTCCGATGACATCAACATGAGCTCCGTCTGGCTGTGTTCCCGCAACGACCTCATCGCGAACGTCTCGGTGCTGTTCGCCGCCGCCGGGGTCTGGCTCACCGGTTCAGGCTGGCCAGACATCCTGGTCGGCCTGGCGCTTGCCGCCCTGTTTGCCCGATCGGCGTTATCGGTGTTGCGCGAGGCCATCACGGAGCTCCGGGCAACCGGCACCTGAACCTTACCCGGACCATCCCGCTCATGAACCACGCCAATTACAGGAATATCTTCCTGCGCCTGCAGGCAGCGAACCCGCACCCGGTCACCGAACTGGAATACCGCACGCCGTTCGAGCTGCTGGTCGCGGTACTGCTCTCGGCACAAGCCACCGATGCCAGCGTGAATGCGGCCACGCGGCAACTGTTCCCGGTCGCCAACACGCCGCAGGCGCTGCTCGGGCTCGGCGAGGAGAAGCTGCGCGAATATATCCAGCACATCGGGCTGTACCGAACCAAGGCCAAACATCTGATCCAGACCTGCCGCCTGCTGGTGGAACGGCACGGCGGCGCCGTGCCGCAGACCCGCGAGGCGCTGGAAGCATTGCCCGGCGTGGGACACAAGACCGCCAGCGTGATCCTCAACACTGCTTTCGGACAACCCGCCATCGCGGTGGACACGCATGTCTTCCGTGTCGCCAACCGTACCGGCCTGGCACCCGGCAAGAACGTGCTGGAGGTGGAGAACCGGCTGCTCAAGGTCGTGCCGGACGAGTTCATGTACGATGCGCACCACTGGCTGATCCTGCACGGGCGCTACGTGTGCCAGGCGCGCAAGCCGAAGTGCGGTATCTGCCCCATCAACGACCTGTGTGAATATGCAGCGAAGGAGCTTTGATGCTATTTAACCCGTCGCGCGACGAAGCGCGCAACTTTCTGTTCGAGTCATGGCGCAAGCGCCGCGCCGGCGAGCTGCTCACACCGCTGGAAGACCTCGTCGCGCAACTCATCGCCAAACACCCGGAATATCACGCCATGCTGGAGGATGCGGAGCGCCACCAGGATCATGACTACCTGCCCGAGCAGGGCGCGACCAACCCGTTCCTGCACCTGATGATGCACCTCGCCATCGAGGAGCAGATCTCCATCGACCAGCCGGCCGGCATCCGCGCGCATTTTGTGCGCCTGACGCGGCAATCCGGGTCGGAGCACGATGCGCAACATCGCATGATGGAATGCCTCGGGGAAATGATCTGGCAGGCGCAACGCAACCGCACCCAGCCGGATGCGGCGATCTACATTGCCTGCCTGGAAAAACAGTGAGTGGTGAAGACGGATGGCCTGCACATCAGGGACGAACCGCGCGGCGCTGGCCGCGCAGTTCTTGACAACTATGCCTATCGGCCCAGCTTACCCGAGATCTCAAGCTCGGCAGCAGCCCAGTATTCTGTCGGGCTCCCGCAGAACCCGTCACGCTCCGCAATGAAGTAGGCGGCAGTTTGCACCATGCAATAACGTTCCTCGGGAGTGGGCCGTGCCATGGTCTTCCTTGCGGCGGGCCTGGCTTTGGTTGCTGCGACCTTTTGTGCCGTCGCCTTCTTTGCGGCGGCAGGTACCGCCGCTTTTTTCACTGCCGGGGCTTTGGTGCTTTTCGGTTTCGCGGCTGCGGTCACGGTCTTTTTTACCGCCGCCTTTTTGGGCGTCGCAGTTGCCGCTGCCTTGACGGTTTTCGGTTTGACGGCGGCCTTGCCGGCTGCCTTGGTTACAGCCACCTTTTTCGCGGCTGGTTTTGCTTTTTGTTCTGCCATGATGCGATCTCCCTGATGAAGTTAACAGCCAAAAGCTTACCGATTGCCCATAGTAGTAACGAAAACTTTACCAGTCAACAAGTTCCGCCCGGGAGCCGGCAAGCCGCATATATCGCCGCGCGGGTTGACGCCCCTCCCCCGACCGGCTAGGGTTCGCAACATCAACCTTCCTGCACCAGAAAAAACCATGAAATACCTCCGGCCCGAATTCCCGATCGCCATCGCCCTGATCGTCCTGCTGCTGGGGTTTTCGTTCGAGCATGCTGCCGTAGAACACGGCGGGGGCATGCTGTGGGGTTTGTTGCTGGTGATCCTCGCCGCGATCATCGGCGTGGCGTTCCGCATCGCACATCATGCGGAGGTATTGGCGATGCGTTTCGGCGAGCCATACGGCACGCTGATCCTGACACTCGCCGCCGTGTCGGTCGAGGTGGTGATCCTGGTCGTGCTGCTGCAGGGCGCACCCAACGCGACGCTGGCGCGCGACACGGTGTTCGCCGCCGTGATGTTCGACATCAACGGCATCCTCGGCCTCGCGGCCATCGTGGGCGGGCTGAAACACGGCAGCACCAGATACAACATCTCGTCGGCCAACTCCTTCGTCGCGATGCTGCTGGTCGCCATCGGTGTCGGCATGTTCATCCCGGACTTCGTGCCGGAAGATCAGTGGAAGACCTACTCGGTTTTTTCCATCGTCATCATGGCGGTCATGTACCTGGCTTTCCTGCGCCTGCAGACGGTGGAACACCGCAACTTTTTCGAATACAGCGCCGGCACCGAAGAAGAGGCACATGACCTCGCGCACAGCCCGAATGCGCTGCATGTCGCGGTGATGCTCGGCGCGATCGTGCTGGTCGGCGTACTCTCGGAAGTATTGTCGGTGCTGCTGGATGCCGGATTGTCCGGCAGCAGCCTGCCGAAGTCGATCCCGGCGGTGCTGGTCGCGCTGATCTCGGCCAGCCCGGAAATCCTTACCGCGCTCAGGGCGGCGCAAAGCAACCGCATGCAGACCACTGTCAACATCGCGCTGGGAGCTTCGCTCGCCACCGTGCTGCTCACGCTGCCGGTGATCGAAGCCATCGCGCTGTTCACCGGCGAGCGCATCGAGATGGCCCTCACGCCGGTTCAGGCGGGCATGCTGCTGCTGACCTTCCTCACCGTGATGAACAACCTGCACGACGGAGAGACCAACGCCATCGAAGGAATCAGCCACTTTGTGCTGTTCGCGGCTTTCATTGCGCTGGTGATGATGGGACTGGCCTGATAACCTGCTGCGCGACCTGATTTACTTGTCAAACAAACCCTTGAGCGCCGCTCCCGCGCCGACCACCACCCCGCCCACCCCGCCGATCACTGCCGTCTTGGCGAGCGCCAGGGCCAGCTTGGTGTTCAGCTCTACGATGATGGCCTTGGTCACCTGTGCGGAAGTGGCGCCGCCGGTCTTCTTGCCGACGTTGCGCAATTCGATGTCCGGCAACGTAAGCTCCATCATGCCGTTGTAATTGACCTTGGCGTTGCGGATGACGAACGAGTCGATGATCATCTTTTTACCGCTCCCCTGTTTGGGTTTTTCGCTCTTGTCACCTTTCGCACCGAGGTATGCCTCGACATTGCGCTGGATGGCCTCGAAATTGGTGACGTCGCCCGACTTCTCGTAGCCGATCTGCGGTGCGTCGATCAATATCTTGCGGATCACCATCACGTCTTTGGCAAGGCTGGCCGGTTCGAGCTCGATCTCGACGGTGCCGGCCTTCAATGCGTAATCCGACTTGAACCCCCCTGGGTTGCCGAGGAACAGCCCGGATAAAGCGCCGCGCCCGTCCGTCGCGGAGATCTCGACCCTGCCGACCTTCACGGTCGCCTGTGTCATCTCCGGCCCGAATTCCTCGATGGCCATCTTGACCAGTCTGCCCAGCGGGTTCTGCAGCACGAAGTAAGCCGCAATGGCTGCGATCACCAGTACGGCGACAATGGCAAGTAGTTTTTTCATGGTTGCTCCGATCTATGTTCGATGCACGGATACTATGCGTCCTGGTAGCGTTGCCGCAGCGCAACGCGCTTGAGGTAGGCCTCGCGCGCGATCTGCACATCCTCGAGGAAATACGGCAATTCCTTCAGTAGCAACGCCTGCGGACCGTCCACCAGCGCCTTGGGCGGCGCGGGATGGAAGTCCACCAGCACCATGTTGGCGCCGGCCAGCACGCCTTGCGCAGTGACATGCATCACGTCGAGGATGCCGTCCGGCGAGGCCTGCCGCGAGCCGACCGAGTGCGACGGGTCGACGCACACCGGCATGCGCGTCAGCCGCTTGACCACCGGCACATGCGCGAAGTCCACAAGGTTACGGTGCGGGTCGCCCATGTTGGTCTTCATGCCGCGCAGGCCGAACACCACGTTGCGGTTGCCCTCGGAGGCCAGGTATTCCGCCGCGTTCAGCGATTCATCCAGCGTGATGCCGAAGCCGCGCTTGAGCAGCACGGGCATCTCGGTCTGCCGCCCGACGATCTTCAGCAGCTCGAAATTCTGCGTGTTGCGCGTGCCGATCTGCAGCATCACGCCGGTCGGGTTGCCGGTCTGATGCAGCGCCGCACGGATCTCGTCGAGATGCGACTCGTGGGTGATCTCCATCGCGATCACCCTGATGCCGTATTTGCCCGCCAGCTCGAACACATAAGGCAGACAGTTCTTCCCGTGTCCCTGGAAGGCATACGGGCTGGTGCGCGGTTTGTATGCGCCCATGCGCGTGCATACCTGGCCGTGGTCGGCGACCGCCTTCATCATCATCCCGACATGCTCGCGGTTGTCCACCGCGCACAGCCCGGCGAACACGTGCAGCGTGTCCTGCCCGAAGCGCACGCCGTTGTATTCGAAATGCGTGGGACGCTGGTCGTCCTTGTGCCGCCCGAGGATGCGGTATTCCTCGGAGACCCGCACCACGCGCTCGACGCACGGCAGACTCTGCATGTCCCCGGTGTCGAGCAGCTTGGTGTTACCGATCAGGTAGATCTCCGTAAGCGTCTGCTCGGTGCCGCGCTCGACGTGCACGCGGGTCTGGATGCCTTGCAACGTCGCGAGGTGCGCGAGCAACTGACGGTATTCGGGCGACTGTTCGCCGGTATTGGAAGTGAGGATCAGGATCATTAATCTGCCCCCCGAGATTGTTTGCCCAGCAGGATCGCGGATTGCGCCGGAAATTGCGCCGCCGGACCGCGCTCGAAACCGCTTTTGGCAAAGAGCTGCCAGCGGCCGATCACGTAGCACAGCAGCAGGTTGGCGTGGGCGCCGACATCCGCCGACTCGCCCATCTCGCCCTGCGTGACCGCCATGCGCAACGACTGCTTGAGTGTCGTCTCGATGCGATCCAGCATCTGGTTGATGCGCTGCTGCAAACGCTCGTTCTCGTTCACCAGCGCGTCGCCGGTCAGCACACGTGTCATGCCGCGGTTCTTCTGGGCGAAGCCGAGCAGCATCGCCACGATCGCATCGGCCTGCTGGAGCCCGCTCTTCTCCTCCTGAGTGATCTTGTTGATCAGGCCGAACACGGTCTGCTCGATGAACTCGATCAGCCCCTCGAACATCTGCGCCTTACTGGCGAAGTGGCGGTACAGCGCCGCCTCGGAAAGCTCCAACCTGGCCGCCAGCGCCGCAGTGGTGATCTTTTCGCCCTTGGGCTGTTCCAGCATCTGCGCCACGGTCTGCAGGATCTGCAGTTTTCTCTCGCCCGGTTTGCTCGCCATGTTCACCCCTTCAATTCAAACGATGCAGCGCGCGCGGCAACTGCGTCACGTCGCGTATCTTCACATCCACGCACGGCGCGTTCCTGTTGCCGGCACTCACCCACACCGTGCGCATCCCCAGCCGCTTGGCCGCATAAAGGTTCTCCACGCTGTCCTCGACCATGATGCATTGCGCCGCCGCGACGCGCTGCCGCCGCAACAGCCGCAGGAAACCGGATCTGTCCGGTTTGGGGCGGAAGCGCGTCTGTTCCACCGCCATCACGTCGTCGAACAGGTCGGCCACGCGCAACAGCCCCAGCACCTCCCGCGCATAACGCTGCGGCGCGTTGGAAAACACCACCTTCCTGCCCGGCAACGCCTTCAGCACATGGCGCAGGAGCGGCTCGCGCAACACCATCCGCTCCAGGTCCGGGAACTGGTGGGTATGCCACAGGAAATGCTCCGGCTTCGTGCCGTGATGGCGCATCAGGCCGGTGAGCGTCGCGCCGTAGCGCCGCCAGTAATGCATGCGCAGTTCGTTCGCTGCCGCCTCGTCCAGTTGCAGGTAGTGCTGCAAGTAGGCCGTCATGCTGCGGTTGATATGCGGAAAGATGTGCGGCGTCGCATCATGCAGCGTGTTGTCGAGGTCGAATATCCACAGCGGGGCAGTCACACCCTATTTACTCTTGATCAGCGTGCCGACACCCTCGTCGGTCAGGATCTCCAGCAGCAACGCATGCTCCACCCGGCCGTCGATGATGTGCACCGAACGCACCCCGCTGCGCGCCGCGTCCAGCGCGGAAGCGATCTTCGGCAACATGCCGCCGGACAGCGTGCCGTCCGCCACCAGATCATCGATATTCTTTGGCGTCAGGCCGGAGAGCAGGTTGCCATCCTTGTCCAGCACTCCCGGCGTGTTGGTCAGCAACACCAGTTTCTCGGCCTTCAGCACCTCAGCCAGCTTGCCGGCCACTAGGTCGGCGTTGATGTTCAGCGTCTCGCCGTCCGGCCCCACGCCGATCGGCGCGATCACCGGAATGAAATCTCCGGAATCAAGAAAGGAAATGATCGACGGATCGATCTTTTCGATCTCGCCGACCAGCCCGATGTCCAGCATCCTGCCCGGCTCGTCCTTGCTTTCCAGCAGCAATTTCTCGGCACGGATGAAGGCTCCGTCCTGCCCGGTCAGCCCGACCGCCTTGCCGCCGTGCCTGTTGATCAGATTGACGATGTCCTTGTTGACCTTGCCGAGCACCATCTCGACCACATCCATGGTCTCCTCGTCGGTCACGCGCATGCCCTGCACAAAGGAGCCCTGTTTCCCCACCCTTTGCAGCAGCTCGTTGATCTGCGGCCCGCCGCCATGCACCACCACCGGGTTCATGCCAACCAGCTTCAGCAGTACCACGTCGCGCGCAAAACTCTCCTGCAACACGGTATCGGTCATGGCGTTGCCGCCGTATTTGACGACGATGGTCTTGTCGAAGAAACGCTGGATATAGGACATCGCCTCGGAAAGCGTGCGTGCTTTCTTGTCGGCGGCGGAAGGCGTAAGGGACATGTTCTTTCCTCGGGAAACGGGTGAGCGGTCGCGTGCCGTCAGGCGATGGTCCCGCAAGGTTCGCCGGGAATTCTACACCAAGAGAAAATCCGCATGGCTGTAAATATACATGGCGACATAAACCCGATGCATGGATCGGGCGGCATATGCCGCCCGACCCCGCAACGAAGCCGGGACTTCACTCGATATTAAGGCGCTTTGCCCTGGCGGCGACCTGCTTGGGCAGGCGCAACTCCAGCACACCGTCGCTGTATTTTGCCTGCGCTGCAGCCTCGTCCACATCCTGGCCCAATGTGAAGGCACGCGACACCTTGCCGTAATAGCGTTCGCTGCGCAGCACCTTCTCGCCTTCCTTCACTTCCTTTTCGTTCCTGATCTCCGCACTGATGGCAACCTGGTTGCCGTCAATGGTGACATGGATATCATCCTTCTTCACGCCGGGAATCTCGGCATGAACGGTATAGGCCTTCTCGTCTTCGCTCACATCCATCTTGATCTGCACTTCCGGCTGTCCTTCAAAACGCACCGGGCGCATGAAGAAGCCGCGGAACAAATCGTCGAACGCATCGTCGGCCGGGTTATAACGCGTAATGTTTACCATCTTGACTCTCCTTGAATATGCCATCCGGGATACCCCGTGCCGCCTGACATAAGGGCATGCCGACAGGATTTCAAGTGCGGCGGCCGAAATGGCCATCCATGGCATCACGCCGGGGCGACCGCCTCATGAACCGGGAAAATCGCAGCTGGATGAACGGCTGGGATATGAAGGCTGCCGAGACATGCCCATGCTTCTTCATAAACCAGCCAGAAAAGGCTAGAATCCGCGCTTTGCAACCGACCTTTCAAAGGAACCCCCATTATGTCGATGTCCGACCGCGACGGTTTTATCTGGTATGACGGCAAGCTGGTGCCTTGGCGCGATGCCACCACCCATGTGCTGACCCACACGCTGCATTACGGCATGGGCGTGTTCGAAGGCGTGCGCGCCTACAAGGCGGCCAATGGCACGGCGATCTTCCGTTTGCAGGAGCACACCGACCGGCTGTTCAATTCCGCGCATATCTTCCAGATGAAGATGCCCTGGGACAAGGAAACCATCATGGCAGCGCAGCGCGAAGTGGTGCGCGCCAACAAGCTGGAATCCTGTTACATCCGCCCGATAGCGTTCTACGGCTCGGAGGCGATGGGCATCGCCGCGACGACGCTGTCCACCCATGTCGCGATCGCCGCCTGGCCGTGGGGCGCCTATCTCGGCGCAGAAGGGATGCAGAGGGGCATCCGCGTCAAGACTTCCAGCTTCACCCGCCATCACGTCAACGTGAACATGTGCCGCGCAAAATCGGTGACGACCTACACCAACTCGATCCTGGCACACCATGAAGCCGCCAATGACAGCTACGACGAGGCCCTGTTGCTGGACGTGGACGGCTACGTCGCGGAAGGCGCCGGCGAAAATATCTTCATCGTCAAGAAGGGCAGGCTGTACACGCCCGACCTGACTTCCTGCCTGGAAGGCATCACCCGTGATTCCGTCATCACGCTGGCCGGGGAAATGGGTATCGAAGTCATCGAGAAGCGCATCACCCGCGACGAGATCTATTGCGCCGAAGAGGCCTTTTTCACCGGCACGGCTGCCGAGGTGACCCCGATCCGCGAACTCGATCACCGCACCATCGGCAGCGGCTCGCGCGGCCCGGTCACCACCCGGCTGCAGCAGGCGTTCTTTGACTGCGTAGCGGGCAAGCATCCCCAGCACGCGGATTGGCTGAGCTACGTTTAAGGGGGATATCATGAGCAACGAAAGCATCACCCGGCGCTATATCGAAGTGACCGCGCATGACCTGCCACTGGCCTGCCCGATGCCGAACATGAGCCTGTGGAATGCCCACCCGAAAGTCATGATCCCGCTGAACCACGGCGGCGAAGCGCGTTGCCCGTATTGCGGCACGCTTTACAGGTTCAAGGGTGAGCTGCCCAGGGCGCATCACTGACCCGGTCAGAAACGCAGTCTGTTGGCCCGCATGGGCCGTGCATCGGGGGCGCTGTTGCGACAACCCTGCATCAGGCGTAGCATCGCCCATGGCAAGATGCAATCACCCGACGGGAGGCAATGACATGGTTACTCCAACACGTCCCGAAACCGAACCGCAGAGGATTCCGTGCAGTGTATGCCGCAAGGAGATCCCGTTGAGCGCAGCCCTGACGCCGCAGGGTTCTGATTATGTCGGACACTTCTGCGGAATCGAATGTTATGAGCAATTCACCATACAGCACAGAACCGGCAAGCCGGAGGAACCCCAGTAAGCGCAGGACAGGATACGTCGCGGTTCCGCTGGACAATCTGCGCTGGCGTCGCTGGTCGCCCGCAAGCCGCATCTGCCATGCGACCTGACCTTGCAACCAGGATCCTCGTCATCAGCCCCAGCTGGGTGGGCGACTGCATGCTGATGCAGCCGATGCTGACGCGCCTCCGGCAACGCCATCCGGATTGCCGCATCGACGTGTTCGCCCCGCCGTGGACCGAGAAGCTGTTGCGCGCCATACCGGAAGTGCATGAGGTCATCGTCAACCCGTTCCCGCATGGCGCGCTGCAACCGGTGGCGCGCTACCGGCTCGGCAAGCGATTGCGCGCCGCGCGCTACGATCAGGCCATCGTACTGCCCAATTCGTGGAAATCCGCGCTCGTGCCGTTCTTTGCGGGAATCCCGCTGCGTACCGGCTTCGTCGGCGAAGCGCGCCATGTCCTGCTCAACGACGCGCGCAAGCTCGACAGGCACAAACTGCCGCTGATGGTGGAACGCTTCGCGCAACTCGCCGAACAGGCGCAGGATGATATCCCGCATCCGCTGTCCAACCCGAAGCTGGCGGTTTCCGATGCACAGCGCGACGCCGCGTTGCACAAGCTGGGGTTGGCCCTCGACCGGCCCGTTGCGGCCTTCTGCCCCGGCGCCGAATACGGCCCCGCCAAGCGCTGGCCGGCGACCCACTATGCGGATATCGCGCAGCGCCTGCGGCAGTACGGCCATGCGGTCTGGCTGGTCGGTTCCGGCAAGGACAGACCGGTCGCCGACGAGATCGACCGCCTCGCGGAGGGAAGCTGCGTCAACCTGTGCGGCCGTACCGACCTCGGGGATGCGCTGGCGCTGCTTTCCTGCGCGCGGCTGGTCATCAGCAATGACTCCGGCCTGATGCACCTTGCCGCCGCCATGGACCGGCCGATGCTTGCGCTGTTCGGCTCCAGCAGCCCGCAGTTCACCCCGCCGCTGTCCGCGCAGGCACAGGTCGTCAGACTCGACATCGAATGCAGCCCGTGCTTCGAGCGCGAATGCCCGCTCGGGCATTTCAACTGCATGACGCGGCTCACCCCGGATATGGTCTGGGACAGATTGACCCCTCTTCTTCATGAACAAAGCGAACCATGCTGAAAAACCTGCCCAGGGAAATCTTCAAGGCCTATGACATCCGCGGCATCGTCGGCAAGACACTGACAGCCAAAGTGGTGGAGGCCATCGGCCATGCCATCGGCTCGGAAGCTGTGGCACGCGGCCAGCACACGATCGCGATCGGGCGCGACGGAAGGTTGTCCGGCCCGGAACTGATCGCCGCCCTGGCGCGCGGCATCCGCAAGAGCGGCATCGACGTGATCGACGTGGGGCGTGTCGCCACGCCGATGGTGTATTTCGCCGCCTACCAGCTGCAGACAAACTGCGCGGTGATGCTGACCGGCAGCCACAACCCGCCGGACTACAACGGCCTGAAGATGGTGCTGGCCGGAGAAACGCTGTCCGGAGAGACAATCCAGAAGCTGCGCGCGCGCATCGAACAGGGTGATCTGATGCACGGCTCCGGCAGCTATATCCAACGCGACATCGGTGCGGATTACATCGCGCGCATCGTCTCCGGCATCCGGCTGGCGCGCCCGATGAAGATCACGGTGGACTGCGGCAACGGCGTGGCGGGTGACTATGCCGCCGACCTGTATCGCCGACTGGGTTGCGGAGTGACGGAAATGTATTGCGAGGTGGACGGGAACTTCCCGAACCACCATCCCGACCCCTCCGACCCGCGCAACCTTGAAGACCTGATCGCCGCATTGCGCGATAACGACAGCGAACTGGGGCTGGCATTCGACGGAGACGGAGACCGCCTCGGCGTGGTCACCAAGGACGGCAGGGTCGTCTACCCGGACCGCCAGTTGATGCTGTTCGCCGCCGATGTATTGAGCCGCAATCCCGGCGCCGAGATCATCTTCGACGTCAAATCCACACGCAACCTGTTCGGCTGGATACGCTCGCACGGCGGCAAACCGACGTTATGGAAGACCGGGCATTCGCTGGTCAAGGCCAAGATGCGCGAAACCGGCGCGCTGCTGGCCGGCGAGATGAGCGGCCACATGTTCTTCAAGGAACGCTGGTATGGCTTCGACGACGGGCTGTACAGCGGGGCCCGCCTGCTGGAGATACTAAGCCGGGCGAATGATCCGAGCGCCACGCTGAACGCCCTGCCGGATGCGGTCTGCACCCCGGAACTGCACATCCGCACCGCCGAAGGGGAGAACCATGCGCTGGTCGCGCGACTTCAACAGACCGCAAGGTTTGCCGATGCCAGGGAGATCATCACGCTGGACGGGTTGCGCGTGGAGTATGCCGACGGCTTCGGGCTGGCGCGCCCCAGCAACACCACGCCGGTGATCGTATTGCGTTTCGAGGCAGACAGCGGGGCCGCATTGCAGCGCATCCAGGAAGACTTCCGCGGGATATTCCGGCAGGCCGCACCGCATTTGCAGCTGCCGTTCTAGGAACCCGGTCAGGTCCGGCCCGTTGCGCCTTTCCCGGAGGCAAAGACCAGCTCGCGCTGGCGCGGTTGCATCCAGTAAGCCAACTGCTCGCGGAAGAACCCGGTGAACTGTTCAAGATCAGCCGGTTTGGCCACGAAACTGTTCGCCCCGACCTGGTAACTCATCAGCACGTCGGCCTGTGTGTATTCCGCGGAAAAGGCCACGATGGGAATATCGCACGTGGCGGAATGCATGCGCAGTTTGCGCAGTACCGCCAAACCATCGAGTTTCGGCAGCTTCAGATCCATCATGATGATGTGCGGCATTCGCTCCTTTTTTGCGACGCTGTCGTTAAGCCAGTCCAGCACGGCATCGCCGCCGCCGACCATGGTCAGATCGATCTCCGGACAAGATCCGGCAGCGGCGCGGCGCGCCAGATCCGTTGTCAGCAGATCGTCCTCAACCAGCAACACGCTATAACGGCCTGCGTTCACCCGTATCGCTCCTTATGTGCGAGCCTTCACCCAGGCCGGAACCGAAGCCAGCGCCACCGCCAGATGTTCGGGCTGCGTGCCGCCTGCCATCGCCATGTCCGGCCTCCCCCCACCTTTGCCACCGACCTGTTGTGCGACCATGTTCACCAGCTCTCCGGCCTTGATCTTCGCGGTCAGGCCGGAAGTCACGCCGGCGACAAGGCTGATCCTGTCACCATCCACTGCCGCCAGCACGATGACGGCAGATTTGAGCTTGTCTTTCAGCTTGTCGAGCGTCTCGCGCAACACTGCCGCATCTGCTCCCTCCAGCAGCGCCGCCAGCACCTTGATGCCGTCGATCTCCAGCACCTGTGCCAGCAATCCGTCGCCTTGTGCGGAAGCGAGCCTTGATTTCAGCGCGGCCAGTTCTTTTTCCAGGTTCTTCGCATTATCGAGGATCTGCGCGATGCGCGCCGCCGCCTCCTGCGGTTGCGCCTTCACCGCATCCGCCACTTCCCGCAACTGCGCCTCCTGCCGCTGCACCAGCGCCAGCGCACCCTCGCCGGTCACCGCTTCCACGCGCCGCACCCCTGCCGCAACACCGCTCTCCGCGACGATCTTAAACAAGCCGATGTCGCCGGTACGTTTCACATGCGTGCCACCGCACAGCTCGCGCGACGAGCCGATGTCCAGCACGCGCACTTCGTCGCCGTACTTTTCGCCGAACAGCATCATCGCACCGGTCTTCTGCGCGTCCTCGATGGACATCACGCGCGCCTGGCACTCCGCGTTGGCGAGTATTTCGGCATTCACGAGACTTTCCACTTTAAGGATCTCCGCGTCATTCAGCGGCTGGGTATGCACGAAGTCGAAGCGCGTCTTGTCCGGGTCGACCTGCGAGCCCTTCTGCTGCACGTGAGGACCCAATACCTCACGCAGCGCCTTGTGCATCAGGTGGGTCGCCGAGTGGTTGCGCACCGTGCGGCTGCGCGCCATGGTATCCACGCGCGCAGTCACGCCGTTGCCCACGGTCAGCTTGCCGGTCGTCACCGTCCCGTGGTGGCCGAACACCGCTGCCTGGATCTTCTGTGTATCCTCGACGGTGAAGATACCGTGCATGCTGCGCAGCTCGCCGCAGTCGCCGACCTGGCCGCCGGACTCGGCGTAGAACGGCGTGTCGTCGAGCACCACTACGCCCATCTCGCCCTCGTTCAGTTCGTTCACCTCGGCACCGTCCCGGTACAGCGCGAGGATGTTGCCCTTGTGCTCCAGCGCTTCGTAGCCGCGAAAGGTCGTCGCCGGGCCGGTGTATTCGAGGTTCGCCGCCATCCTGAACTTGCCCGCCGCGCGTGCCTGTTCCTTCTGGTGCGCCATCGCCTTGTCGAAAGCCGCAGCGTCGACCGCCACGCCATGCTCGCGGCACACGTCCTGCGTCAGGTCGAGCGGGAAACCGTAGGTGTCGTGCAGCTTGAACGCCGTCTCGCCGTTGAACACCTTGCCGCCGGCCTTGGCCATCTCCGCCAGGTCGGCCTCGAGTATCGCCATGCCGTGCTCGATGGTGGCAAAGAAGCGCTCCTCCTCCTGCCTGAGTATCTCCGTCACGCGCACCTGCGCGGCGGCCAGTTCTGGATAGGCGCTGCCCATCTCGACGACCAGATCCGGCACCAGCCTGTGGAAGAACGCGGCGCGTGCGCCGAGCTTGTAGCCGTGGCGGATGGCGCGGCGGATGATGCGGCGCAGCACATAACCGCGCCCCTCATTGCCCGGGATCACGCCGTCGGCGATCAGGAACGAGCACGCGCGGATATGGTCGGCCAGCACTTTCAATGAAGGCGAATCGGGATCGGAGCACTCCGTCTCACGTGCCGCCGCCTTGATGAGGTTGCGGAACAGGTCGATCTCGTAGTTGGAGTGTACGTGCTGCAGCACCGCCGAGATGCGCTCCAGCCCCATGCCGGTATCCACAGAAGGCTTGGGCAGCGGGTGCATCACGCCGTGCTCGTCGCGGTTGAACTGCATGAACACGTTGTTCCAGATCTCGATGTAGCGGTCCCCGTCCTGCTCCGCGCTGCCCGGCGGGCCGCCCCAGATGTCCGCGCCGTGGTCGTAGAAGATCTCGGTGCACGGGCCGCACGGCCCAGTGTCGCCCATCATCCAGAAATTGTCCGAAGCGTAGCGTGCGCCCTTGTTGTCGCCGATGCGCACCACGCGCCCGGCGGGCACGCCGACCTCCTTCACCCAGATGTCGTATGCCTCGTCGTCCTCGGCATACACCGTCACCCACAACTTTTCCGAAGGCAGCCGGTAAACCTCGGTCAGCAATTCCCATGCATAGCCGATCGCATCGCGCTTGAAGTAATCACCGAAGCTGAAGTTGCCGAGCATCTCGAAGAAGGTGTGGTGGCGCGCGGTATAGCCGACGTTCTCCAGGTCGTTGTGCTTGCCGCCGGCGCGCACGCATTTCTGGCTGGACGCGGCGCGGGTGTAAGGACGTTTGTCGAAACCGAGGAACACATCCTTGAACTGGTTCATCCCCGCATTAGTGAACAACAGCGTCGGGTCTTCGTGCGGCACCAGCGAACTGGAGGCCACCACGGCATGGCCCTTGGAGGCGAAGAAGTCCAGGAATCTCTGGCGGATCTCACTGCTTTTCATTTACTCACCTGATGGACGGAAATGGCTCATACAAGGCGCGAATCATACCATTCCTCCCGCCGCCGCACCCGCTCGACGCACCGCCTCCCATGCCTCGACATCACCCGCCAACACCTCGAACAGCGGATGGGGTTCCGGTACGCTCACCACCGCGATGCGCTGCAGCGCGGCCGGGTCGCGCTGCGCCAGTTTGGCGCGCAAATGCGCAAGTTCGTAAGCCATCTGCCCGCTGGTGACCGCGATCCTCACGCCTTCCGCACAACGCCCGATCTTTGCCGTATCGAACCGGTAACCGCGCCGTTGCGCCTCGCGCTGCACCTCGCGCAGATACGCGGCTATCGCGCCTTGCGCGTCGGACTGGCTACGGAAGCGCAGCAGTTGCGGATGATGGCGATACCCGCGGGTCTCCCCGGCAAGTACCTTCTGCGCCAGCAGCCCCTCGCGCCACAGCGCGACCAACCCCCGCGCATCCAGGTAGCGCGGATGTAGCGACCACAGCCTCATGCCGCCGGGTGCCGCGAGCCGGGAATCTGCGCCATGACAGGGCAGATGAATCGATGTTCGTTCAAGAGGGTTCTTCCCCACCGGAAGCGGGTTGGCGCAGTACCCGGAAGATCACGTCGAAGCCGAAGCCGCGCGATTGCAGGAAGCGCACCTGCCGCGCCTTCTCCTTGTCATCCTGCGGCGGCACGCCGAATTTCTTCTGCCACACACAGCGCGCCGCCTCCAGTTCGCCGCCCTCCAGGCCCGGCAGTACATCGCCGATCAGCTCTTCCGCGATACCTTTCCGGCGCAGTTCCTCTGCGATGCGCCGGCTGCCGAAACGGCTGCGCTTGGCATGCAGCAATTGCGTGGTGGCGCGCTCATCGGACAACCAGCCGCGGACCGTCAGATCATCGAGCAGCGCATCCAGGTCTTCCGGTTGCGGCTGGTCATGTTCGTCATCCGCGCCGGCATGGGGCAACAGCTTGCCGCGCAGCTCGGCGCGGCTGTATTCGCGGCGCGCCAGGTATTGCAGGGCACGCGCACGCAAACTTAACTCAGGCTTTTTCCTCACCACCGGATCTGGCGCCTGCCCTGGCGCCCGCCTTCGATGCGGCCTTCTCGCCCGCATCGAGCAGCGCTACGCCGAGCGCCCCGCGCACCTTGTTTTCGATCTCGAAGGCGACTTCCGGATGTTCGCGCAGGTATTCGCGCGCATTGTCCTTGCCCTGACCGATCTTCTCGCCCTTGTAGGCATACCAGGCACCGGATTTCTCGACCAGTTTCTGCTGCACGCCAAGCTCGATGATCTCGCCTTCGCGCGAGATGCCTTCGCCGTACAGGATATCGAACAACGCCTCGCGGAACGGCGGCGCGACCTTGTTCTTCACCACCTTGACACGCGTCTCGTTGCCGATCACCTCGTCGCCCTTCTTGATCGCGCCGATGCGGCGGATGTCGAGGCGCACCGAGGCGTAGAACTTGAGCGCATTGCCGCCGGTGGTGGTCTCCGGGTTACCGAACATCACGCCGATCTTCATGCGTATCTGGTTGATGAATATGACCAGCGTATTGGAACGCTTGATGTTGGCGGTCAGCTTGCGCAGCGCCTGCGACATCAGGCGCGCATGCAACCCCATCTGCGCATCGCCCATCTCGCCCTCGATCTCGGCCTTGGGCGTCAGCGCGGCGACCGAGTCGATCACCACCACATCCACCGAGGAGGATCGCACCAGCATGTCGGCGATCTCCAGCGCCTGCTCGCCGTTGTCCGGCTGCGAGATCAGCAGGTCCTCCACCTTCACGCCAAGCTTCTGCGCGTACTGCGGGTCGAGCGCGTGTTCCGCGTCGATGAACGCCGCCGTGCCGCCCAGCTTCTGCATCTCGGCGATGACCTGCAGGGTCAGTGTGGTCTTGCCGGACGATTCCGGCCCGTAGATCTCCACCACACGGCCGCGCGGCAGACCGCCCACGCCGAGCGCGATATCCAGCCCAAGCGAACCGGTGGACACGACCTGTATATCGCGCGCCACTTCATGCTCGCCGAGGCGCATGATAGAACCCTTGCCGAACTGCTTTTCGATCTGGCTCAGTGCCGCCGCAAGCGCCTTGCTCTTGTTGTCATCCATCGTTTTCTCCCCAAAAAATAGTGCGCCGATTATGGCACACCCTGTGAAAGATCAGGCCAATCCCGTGCGCTGCCCGAGCAGGTCGAGCACGCCCTGCAAGGCGATATGCACCGACTGCGCGCGCACCTCGGCGCGGCTGCCGTCGAGCTGGCGGCGCTGCGCGTAGATCGCGCCATGCTCGAGTCCCCAGGCGAACCAAACCGTGCCGACCGGCTTGTCCGGCGTGCCGCCCTCCGGCCCGGCGATGCCGCTTACAGCCACTGCCACTTGCGCCGCACTGTTGGCCAGCGCGCCCGCCACCATCTCGCGCACCGTCGCCTCGGACACCGCGCCATACTGGTCGAGCGTCGCCTCGCTCACGCCGAGCATCTGCTGCTTGGCGAGGTTGGAATAAGTGATGAAGCCGCGCTCGAACCATGCCGAGCTGCCCGCCACATCGGTGATGGCCTGCGCCACGCCACCGCCGGTGCAGGATTCCGCCGTGGCCAGCTTCAGGCCGTGCGCCTTCAGCGTATCACCGACCTGTGCGGCAAGGGCGACGTCCATTACAGGCCGCGCGCCAGATCGTTCTGTATATCGACCACCGCCTCCAGCCCGACCGCGATGCGGATCAGGCCGTCGCTGATGCCCGCCGCGGCGCGTGCCTCGGGCGTGATGCGTCCGTGGGTGGTGCTGGCCGGGTGGGTGATGGTGGTCTTGGTATCGCCCAGGTTGGCGGTGATCGAGATCAGTCGCGTGTTATCGATCACGCGCCACGCGGCCTCCTTGCCGCCCTTCACCTCGAACGACACGATGCCGCCGCCGGTCTTTTGTTGTTTCATCGCCAGCGCATGCTGCGGATGCGACGGCAGGCCGGGGTAATACACGCGTGCCACATCGGGCTGTGCCTCCAGCCAGCGCGCAAGTTCCAGCGAATTGGCGCTGTGCGCCTCCATGCGGACCTTCAGCGTCTCCATGCCTTTCAGCAATACCCATGCGTTGAAAGCGCTCAGCGTCGGTCCGGCGGTGCGCAGGAAACCGTACACGCCTTCCATGTTCTTCTTGCTGCCCAGCACCGCACCGCCCAGCACGCGCCCCTGCCCGTCGATATACTTGGTCGCGGACTGGATCACGATGTCCGCGCCCAGCGCCGCAACGTTTCGCCACCGCGGCGACCGCGGCGATGTCGGAAATCTCGGTGAGCGGATTGGACGGCGTTTCCAGAAAGAACAGCCGGGTATTCGGACGCACCGCCGCCTGCCACTCGGACACATCGGTCGCGGAAACATAGGTCGTCTCCACGCCGAATTTTCTGATGATGTTATTGAACAGGTTGACCGTCGCGCCGAAGATGCTTTGCGAGGCGACGATGTGGTCGCCCGCCTTGAGCAGACCCATCACGCACGCCAGGATCGCCGACATGCCCGACGCCGTCGCGACGCATTGCTCCGCGCCCTCCAGCGCGGCAAGCCGCTCCTCGAACATCGTCACGGTCGGATTGGTGAAGCGCGAATAGATGTTGCCTGGCTGCTCGCCGATGAAGCGCGCGGCGGCCTGCGCGGCACTTTCGAACACGAAGCTCGAGGTCAGGAACAGCGCCTCGCTGTTCTCGCCGAACTGGCTGCGCACCGCGCCCGCGCGCACTGCCAGGGTTTCCGGTTGATA
>JBGARW010000048.1:0-12679 GCA_044230015.1 Gallionella sp.
GGCATCGGCACGGGCATCGGCATCGCCGGATTGGCCAGCGGGCTGATCTTCACGTCGGACAAGTCCTTGCGCAACAGCTGCAGGCCGTAGAAGGTGAAGAATATCTGCACCTCATAGCCGAGTGCGGCGGCGGTCGAAGCCAGGATGAACGGCGGATAAGCCATGTCCAGAGTGCCCTTGGTGGCAATGATCGCCATTTTCTTGGTAGTCATGCTTTCCCCTTTGGTGATGAGTTGAAGATGGGTGCGCTATTACTTCTTTTGCACGTAGAAGATGTACTCGCCGTTCTCTTCGACGGTAGACAACAACGGATTGCCGGTCTGCTCGGAGAAAGCAGCCATATCCTTCAGCGAACCGCAGTCGGTCGAAATGACTTTGAGCACCTGCCCGGAAGACATGTCGGCAAGCGCCTTCTTGGTCTTCACGATGGGCAAGGGACAGGACATACCGCGCGCATTCAGCTCTTTATCGAAATTCATCGTTTTTCCCCACAAGTTGTTTTAGGACAGCCGCCAAAAATGTGTGTCGCCACACGAAACCTGGGTCGCATTATAGGGATAGCCCGCGCGTAAGCGTCCATAACCACGACGGGTAAGGCGCATAGCCCGTTAGGGTTATAAAGAATTCCAGGCTGGGTATGAGAGTCCTGCGGCGTGCGCCGTTTCCGGCATTCAGAGATCGCCGTTGCTGGCAGCGAGCATGCTGTCCTTCATCGCATCCATGATGCGCTGGGCGTTCTTGCGTATCCCAGCGGGTAGTGCGCGCATCATGGCGCGATCCATCATCATGGAAATGACCCAGAGCCTGCCTTGCTCGTCTTCCACTATGGAGATGCGGCAGGGCATGAATGAGATCATCAGCGGGTCGTCCGCGATCATCTGCTGCGCCACCAGCCCGTCGCAAAAACTGAAGATCTCCATGCGCCTGGACGGCTTGCCGGTCAGCGCCTCGATCTCCTTGTAGAGCGGGCTGGCGCCGACAAGCTTGAGGTTGTGCTGATTCGCGCGCAGCTTGAGGGATTCCACGGCATCGTCAAAACTGACCCCCTGCTGGACCTGCACCCGCGCGACCTGCACCTTCATGCCGGTGTAGGAGAGCGCCGGTGCAGGCGGGGCGGACAGCGCGGGCGGTGCAGCGAACGCCAGCAAACAGGCGAGCATGAATGACATGTTGCGCATCTTTGCCATCCCCTCTGGCATCATCACATCAGCACGTCGTCCAGGACGGTTCTCAGCCAGTAACCGGCCAATGTCGCCTCGATCGCGGAACGCTGCGCAGAGACGCCGCCGCCATCCGCGGCAACCATCGCGCGTTTTTCCGCATTGAAGCGGTACACATGGGCCACATGGACCGCCTCGCTATCGCTCACCATGCTGTAACAGGTGTTCGAGATGGCCGGATCAGGGTCCGGCGCCTGCCCCTGCATCAGCTCGATGATGGCAGCGGCACAGATCTTTGCATGCGAGGTCGCCATATGCCCCGATTTGGGCAATGCCGCCGACACCGCATCGCCGATGACATGGATGTTCTTTTGCGCGCTGGACTCGTAACTGCGGAAGTCCACCGCACACCAGCTCTTATCCACATTGACCACCCCCGCCATATCGGCCACCGCACCCGCTTTCATCGGCGGTATGATGTTCAGCACATCCGCCTTGACATCCTCGAATTCGGTCTTGGCGATCCTGCCGGCGGGATCCACCTTCATCACCATGGCGTTGGCGCGATATTCCACCATGTTCGGATACAGCTCCTTCCAGGCGGCGGTGAACAGTCCCTTCTTGGAAACGATGTCCGGGTTGGCATCCAGTATCAGCACCTTGGACTTGGGTTTGTTGTTCTTCAGGTAGAACGCCACCTGACAGGCACGCTCGTAGGGTCCGGGCGGGCAACGGTAGGGCATCTTGGGGATGCTGATCGCGAAGACACCGCCATCCCTCATGGACTCCAGCTGCTTCCTCAACATGACGGTCTGCGCACCAGCCTTCCATGCATGGGGGATGCTCTGACCTGCCACTTCGGCGCTGTGCCCCTCGATCTTGTCGAACGCAAAATCGACACCGGGTGCGATGATCAGCCGGTCATAGCTGAGATAGCCATCCGCCAGCGTGACGGTCTGCTTTTGCGGATCAACGGCCGTCACTTCGCCGTGCACCAGCTTGACGCCATATTTGCTCTTCAATGTGTCATAGCTGCGCGTGAGGTCATTGATGGTCCGGCTGCCGCCCAGCACCGTGTTGCTCATCGGGCAGGAAATGAACGTCGCATTGCGCTCGATCAGCACCACCTCGATCTGGTTGTTGCTCCACATGCGGATGTACTTGGCCGCCGTGGCACCGCCGAAGCCGCCCCCGACAATGACGACGCGCTGTCCCTTTTTCTCGACGATTTCACTGCCGGTGGTTGCACAGCCCGGAAACACGCCCAACACAATCCCTGCTGCACCAAGCTTCAGAAAATCACGGCGATCTAATGACATGTTGTGCTCCTTAATGATTTCGGTTGTACGGATATCCCGCTGCTCTTATCTTTTCTGCGCGGCAAAGTACTCGGCCAGTTTCTCGAATTCCTTGTCGTTGTACCCCTTGGCATGGTGATGCATCACCGTGGCAGGCCGCGCGCCGGACTTGAAGTCTTTCATCGCGATCACGAACAACCCCTTGTCCATCCCCGCCAGGATCGGCATACCGCCCGTACTGCGGCCGTCGGTACCGTGACAGGCCGCGCAGGATGCGGCCAGGTTGCGCCCCTGTTTATCGGCCTCGGCATACGCGAAGGCCGTCGGCAAAACCAGCCCGCCGGCGCAGACGATGGCGAGCATTTGCTGCTTGATCATTTTCATGGTTCCCCCTCTTAAAGAAGCATAACGACTACAAAATCGCCGGCCGCAAGGATCACCGGTCAGCGCAGACCCATCAGCTTATTGCAACTTCGTCAGAGCGCGTTTCGCCCCGGTTATCCAGCCAGGAGAGCATGATCCTGTCCCCGGCCGCCCCGCCCTTGAAGCGGAATATCAGATAAGGGTTCTTCGACACCGATGTGCCGAACTGCCCCTCCAGCACGGTCCTGCCGTTATGCTGCGCCTTGAACTCGGTGATGTACCAGGCCGGGATCAGGTTGCCCGCCTCGTCCTTGCGGCGACCGTTCTCCATATCGTGCTGCATCAGCACGCGGACCTCGGTGAACCCGTCCTTGGCGAAGGCACGGATCTTGGTCGGGCTGGTCATCAGCACCCCCCCACAGTGACTTGGACTTCCCGCGAAGCGCGATAGAACTTGCCGCCTGCCTTGACCAGCGCGATGACCGTGGCAGTCTGCGCCATCCTGATGTTGGTGCTGATATGGCTCTCCGTGCCCTCGGGAAGGTCGAAGTTGCAGGAAAGCATGAAGGGGTTCTTGTCGACCAGGATGGCGATCTGCTCCGTGCCGGAGAGCAGGCTCTCCACCTTGACCAGCACCACCGCACCGTTCGCCGCCACGTCCGGCGCGGACAAATGGATGAGTGCGCTGTTCTGCGGGGCGTGCGCGCCAAGCGCTTCGAAGGCCTCGCTCAGGCTTTTGGCCTCAAGCGCCGCACGACCCACCCCCGCCCATACGGGGCCGGGCACCACGCCAAGCACGGCGAGCACACCCAGCAGTCCCAGACCTCCGCCTGTCTTAAGCGCCTTGCGACGTTCCACGTCTATCAAGTCACCACCCCGCAAAATATACGGACACGATAAATACCCATTCCGGGGCAAATGCTACTGCTCAAGAATCGTGGCGGGAATAACCCTAATGGGCTATCCCTGCTGGAACCAGTTTTTCCTGATATCTCAACCAGTCAAAAGGCCGGTATCGGATTCACAGCCATGTCTTCACCCCGTCGGTGCCGCCGATGTGGTGCTTCAGGAGCCGGCACGGCGCATCGGGAACAGCCTTGAGCACTTCGGCATAGACCGCCTCCAGCGCCAGATTCTCGTCGGCGTAGATGTTTTCCTGGCCGATGTAATCGAGCAGACCGGAATGCCGCATGACATCGAGGACCTGTTTCTTCAGGCCGCTGAAAACCACCCGGATACCGCTGGAACGCAGCCTTTCCAGGATATGGTGAATGACCTCTTCACCCGATGCATCGAGCTGGTTGATGCCGTTCGCCACGATCAGCAGATGTCTGGCGCGCGGGGTGTTGGCCACGGCCTCCAGGATGGCATCCTCGAAATAGGATACGTTGGCAAAGTAAAGCGAACCGTCATAGCGTATCGCGATGATGTTCTCGCTGACCGGCAGGTTGTGCACTTTCACGTCGCGCAGCGTGCCATCGTGATAACGGCCGAGGATCGCAACGCGCGGGGTCATCGTGCGGTAGAGATAGAGCAGGATGGCCAGGCCCGCGCCGACCATGATGCCGTTGTCGAGGTGCGGTGCAAAGGCCAGCGTGGCGGCGAAAGTCACGACCGCGGCGATGCCGTCGTGCCTGTGGGTGTGCCAGGCATGTCTGATCGCCTTGAAATTGATCAGGCCGACCACCGCCAGCATGATGACTGCCGCCAGCACCGCCTGGGGCAGGTGATACAGCAGCGGCGTGAGGAACAACAGGGTGAGCAGCACGATGACGCCGGTGAATACCGAAGCCATGCCGGTTCGGGCGCCGGCGTTGAGGTTGACCGCCGAGCGGGAGAATGAGCCGCTGGCCGGGAACGACTGGCTGAAACTGCCGACGATGTTGGCGAGGCCCTGGCCGATCAATTCCTGGTTCGGGTCGATGCGTTCCCTGGTCTTTGCCGCCATCGCCTTGGCGATGGAAATGGCTTCCATGAAGCCCACCAGCGAGATCACCAGCGCCCCGGAAAACAGCATCGCGATCATGTCCCAGCCGAACTTCGGCATATCGAGCTGCGGCAAACCGGCGGGAATGGCGCCCACCACCTCGCCGCCACCGACCAGCCCGAGTTCGCCCTTGCTCACTTTCCTGATGCGCCAGCGGTAACCGTCGGCCTTCTCGGTCTGCGGAACCTGCCCGGCCAGATAAAGCCTGGCGGGCTGCCCCCCCGCTGCAGGCACCTGTTCGAAGATGAACTTGCGCATGGAACGGGCGATCTTGCGGTTCTCACCGCCGGCATCCGCGATTTCCAGCCTGAGCAACTCGATCTCGTAGTTCAGCGCGGCAGCATGCTGCGCGCTCCCGTCGCGACCTTTCAGATGCTGCTTGAGCTCTGCCGATCTGGCGCCGAGCCTGGCGTTCAATTCCTCGATTCTCGCTTCCGTCTGCGAGAACTTGTCGGCGAGCATCTTGACCTCGGCATCCATGATCTCGTCGATCCGGCCCTTGCCGTTATGCTCGAAGCCGACCGCCCAACTCACGACCGTGGTGATTGAGACAGCGATCAGCACGCCGGGCATCCTGGGCGCGAACCTCTTCAACCCCCACATGAGGGCGAAGGCCGAGACACCCATCAGCAGCGTCGGGATATGGGTATCGCCTATCTGTTGCAGCACGCCCCAGATATCCTGGATGAAATGCTCGCTGCGCCCCATCGAGACGCCGAACAGCTTGTTGAGCTGCGACAGGCCGATGATGATGGCGGCGGCGTTGGTGAAACCGACGATGACCGGATGCGAGAGAAAGTTCACCACCACGCCGAGTTTGAACATGCCCAGCATGAGCTGGATGATGCCAACCATCAACGCCAGCAGGATCGCCAGCGCGACGAACTGGCTGGATCCGGCGGCGGCCAGCGGCGCGAGCGTCGAAGCCGTCAGCAGCGAGACCACCGCGACCGGGCCGGTGGCCAGTTGCGCCGACGACCCCCACAACGCGGCGACGATACCCGGCAGGAATGCCGCATACAGGCCGTAATAGGCGGGCAGACCGGCAAGCTGGGCATACGCCATGGACTGCGGGATCAGCACCAGCGCGACGGTGATGCCGGCGACCAGATCGGCCCTGGTCGTCCCGCCGCGCAACGGCCGCCATGCGAGGAAAGGGAAAAAACGTGCGATGGGGCTCATGATGTCCTTGGCTCTCCAGAATCAGGAATTGCTTTTCTCGTTCGCCTCCTCGCCCGCTTGCGGGCGAGGATTGCAGAGAGGGGAACGGGCTTGCCCGTTAGGTAGTTCGCCATGGCATTCCGAAAAGATCCGTGCCGTGCAGTTGCGGCATATCTCCGGATCAAGTGTGGCATACACGGGCTTGATCCAGTTCGACATCGCCGGGAAGAATCCGCCCGCGCCGATGTCGTCCAGTTTGTCGGCCTTGCGCAGGAACTTGTAGATGGAGTTCTTGCAGCGGTAGAAATACAGCCCGCCGCCCATCCTGCGCCGTCGCCGCGCTTCCTGCGCCAGCATCTCGGCGCCCGCCACATCGACGAAACTGATGCCTCTGGCAACGATCAGCACGGACTTTTGCAACGGATTGATCTCGTCGATCTTCATCAGGTTGTCTTGCACATGGTCCACGGCGCCGAAGAATATCGCGCCGTTGATCCGCACCATGCTCAATTGCGGGCATTGCGGATGTTCTTCGGCGCTTACGAAATGGTAAGCGCCTTCCTCTTTTGCCGGCACCACCGGAACCATCCCGGGGCGCGAGACACGGTACAGATAAATGGCAAGCGAGAGCAGGATGCCGAAGAATATCCCCTTCTCCAGATCGACCAGCGTGCCGATCAGCGTGACGAACAGCGTCACCGTCTCGGCGCGGCTGGTGCGCACGATGCCGGCGATGTGACGGAAGTCTATCAATCCCCAGGCGACGAGGAACAGGATGCCCGCCATCGCTGCGGTCGGCAGATAGGAAGCCAGCGGCGCGACCAGCAGCAGGATCAACATCAGGAAGATCGAGGCATAGACCGTGGCCAGCGGTGTCCGCGCGCCGGCCGCGTAGTTCACGCCGCTGCGGTTGAACGAGCCGCACGAGGCATAGCCGGAAAAGAAGCTCCCGACCAGGTTCGACAGCCCCTGCCCGATGAATTCCTGGTTGCCGTCGATGCGCTGTTCCGACTTCACCGCGATGGCGCGCGAGATGGAGACCGCTTCGGTCAACGCCAGCAGGGTGACCACCAATGCCGGGAACAGCACCTTGTGGATGGTCGCGTAGGAGAAATCGGGAATGACGAAGGGGGGAAGATGCGCGGGTAGCGCGCCCACCGTCTTGATCAGCGTGTGTTCCGCCCCGATCTCCAGATTGAGCAGATAAGCCGCCACGCTGCCCGCCACCATCGCCACGATCATGTACGGCAGCCTGGCGATGTATCGCTTGGCAAGAATACCCGCAGCCAGGGTGATCGCGCCGATGAATGCGACGTATGGATTGATGTTGCCTATCTGTGCGATCGACTGCTCGATCACCACATGGAACGGCGCGCCGCGCGCGATATCGATGCCGAGGAAATTCTTCACCTGGCTGGCGGCGATGAGCAGTGCCGCACCTGCCGTGAAACCGATGACCACCGTGTGCGAGATGAAATTGACCAGCACTCCCATGCGCGCCAGCCCCAGGATCAACTGGAACAGCCCGGTCAGGAAAGTCAGCGTGAGCACCATGCTGATGAACTCGGGCGAACCGGGCTCGGCGAGAGGGCTGATGGCGGCGAATACCGCGATGGAGATGGCGGTGGTCGGGCCGGATACCAGATGCCAGCTCGACCCGAACAGCGCGGCGATGATCGCCGGCAGCATCGCGGCATACAGGCCGTATTCAGGCGGCATCCCGGCGATGGTGGCGAAGGCCACGCCCTGCGGCAACACGATCATTGCGCCGGTCAATCCGGCGATCATATCGGCGCGGTTACTGCTGCGATCCACCAGATGCCGCCATTGCATGAACGGCAGCAGGTGGTGCAGCCAGTATTTGCGCGAATGCCGGGTCTTCAAAGTGTCTGGGTCAGCCTATGGTCTGATAGTAAAGGTTTTGCGGGTGGTTGGCCTGCGCGAAGAAGAACCAGCGCTCGGCCAGCAGCCCGACGTATTGCAGTATAAACGCAACACCCAGCAATGCGGGCGTGAACATGCCGAACGCCAGCAGGGCCAGCGGCACCAGGAAGGCCAGCAGCAGGAAGGCCGGCTTGATCATGCGCAGGAAGGCATCGCTTTTGCCGTGGAAGAATTCGCGCGTATTGAACGAGCCGCCCATGGAACCCTGCGAACGCTGCACGATGCGCGGATGCTTGACGCCGATGGCGGTCTGCAGCGTCGATCTCGGCTTGAGCCGTGCGTTGCGTACCAGCGACGCGATGCGCCCGGCAAACGCCAGCAGGGTGATGATGATCGCCCAGCCGGCGAAGAAGCCGGTCTGCGAAGGCGCCGCCGAGGCAGAATAGAACGCTGCCAGGATGAATCCCGAAGAGCCGCCGAGCAATATGTAGTTGATGACCGTCAGCGGCGAATGCCATTCGCGCAGGAAGCGCAGACATGCGTAGATCATGCCGGTGCAGACGAACAGCGTGAACGACAACAGCGTACCGGCAACACCGAGCAAGACGGGCAGATCGATGAGCAGACCGCTGGGCAACGTCACCACCTCAGGCCGGTATCCTGACAGATGCGCCGCACCGTAAAGGAACACCATGCCCATGAACGCGGGCAACACGATGACTTCGCGCGACAGCCAGGAAGTACGCCACTGCGTGGCCGAACGCCAGGCGCGCTCCGGGCGGCCCAGATGGAAGAACGAGGCGATCAGCCCGCCCACCAGGAACAACAGGGCAAGCACGCTGCCGTAACCGTAAAAGGCATCGGACTGCATCGGCAGCAAGCCGAACAGCGCATACGACTGGTGCGTGAACAATGCGAGGAACAGCCCTTGCCCGGCACCGATCAGCGTGGTCAGAAAAATGACGGAAAAAGCGGGTTTCATATTCTCCAGACAGGTTCGTTCTTACCAGGCAGACACATCTTCCATCGACGGCTCGCCCTTGCCCGGTTTGGGCAATTGGCCGTCCACTTTGAGCGGATTGTCCGCGCGCTCCAGCTCGTCCTCGTGGATCCTGATCCTGGTCTTGCGGCGCGGCAGATAATGGTTGGCGGGGTGCGTGCCCCACTCCGGCATCAGCGCATAACCGCCGTCCTCGCGTATCGCCTGCGACACTGCCGATCCGGGGTCGTGGATGTCGCCGAACATGCGTGCGCTGGTCGGGCAGGCTTTCACGCAGGAAGGCTTGCGGTCGATCTCGGGCAGCGACTGGTCGTAGATGCGGTCCACGCACAGGGTGCATTTCTTCATCACCTTCTGCTTCTCGTCGAACTCGCGCGCGCCGTACGGACATGCCCACGAGCAATATTTGCAGCCGATGCACTTGTCGTAATCCACCAGCACGATGCCGTCTTCCTTGCGCTTGTAGGATGCGCCGGTCGGGCAAACCGGCACGCAGGGCGGATCTTCGCAATGCAGGCAGGATTTCGGGAAATGCAGCGTCTCGCTGTGCGGATACTGGCCGATCTCGAAGGTCTGCACGCGGTTGAAGAACGTGCCGGTCGGATCTGCGCCGTAAGGGTTCTCGTCATACAGCGGGCCGGCCGAGCCGGAAGTGTTCCATTCCTTGCAACTGGTCACGCAGGCATGGCAGCCGACGCAGACGTTCAGGTCGATCACGAGCGCGAGCTGGGTCATTGCGCACCGCCTTTCTTCCTGCCGCCGCCGAAATAGGCCAGCCAGCTCGGTGCCTGTTTCATGCCGGGATACCTCTTCATGGGTTCGAACTGCGGCGAAGCCTGCTCCGGCTCACCCTCCTCTACCTTATAGATGCGCACGCGCACGTCGTACCACGCCGCCTGCCCGGTGACCGGGTCGGAGTTGGAGAAGCGCTTGCCGTTGGCGTCCGGCGACAGCTCTTCCGAGATCACGTGGTTGAGCAGGAAGCCCTGCTGCGACTCGTTCGCATCCGGCGACAGGTTCCACGCCCCGGCGGCCTTGCCTATCGCGTTCCAGGTCCACACCGTGCCCGGCTCCACCGCCTCGCTATAGCGCGCCATGCAGCGCACCCTGCCCCATTGCGACTCCACCCATATCCAGTCGCCGTCCGCGATGCCCGCATCCTGCGCGGTGCGCGAGTTGACGTAGAGATAATTGTGCGCGTGTATCTGGCGCAACCAGGCGTTCTGCGAATCCCACGAGTGGTACATCGCCATCGGGCGCTGCGTCACCGCCGACAGCGGATATTTCTGTCTGTCGCTGGCCTGCACCTCCAGTGGTTCATAGTAGAACGGCAGCGGGTCGAAATAGGTCTCGACGCGTTTCGCCAGATGCGCGGGCGGCTGGCGCGTGATGCTCCTGCCCTGCGCGGCAAGGCGGAACTTCTGCAGCACCTCGGAATACAGATGGATCAGGATGGGCTCGGCATAGCGCGTGATGCGGTTGCGCTGCGACCATTCGAGATAGCCCTTGTTCCAGTTGCGCATGAACTGGTAGGAGCGCGGCAGCCGGTAGTGGTGCACGCAATCGTTCTTTGCGTACATCTCCCACTGGTTCGGGTTGGGCTCGCCGCACATGGCCTTTTCGCCGCCCTTGCCGCGCCAGCCGGAAAGGAAACCGATGCCTGAACCCGGCTCGGTCTCCCAGTTGACGATGAAGTCGGGATAGTCGCGGAACTTGCGCCCGCCCTCTTTGGTGACGAAGGCCGGCAACTTCAGCCGCGTGCCCAGCTCGATCAGCACCTCCTGGAACGGCTTGCATTCACCGCTCGGCGGCAGCACCGGGATGCGCACCGCATCCACCGGGCCGTCGAACTCGGAGATCGGACGGTCGAGCATGGACATCACGTCGTGGCGCTCGAGATAGGTCGTGTCCGGCAGGATCAGGTCGGCGAACGCGGTGGTCTCCGAGTGGAAGGCATCGCACACCACGATGAACGGGATCTTGTACTCGCCGCTCTCCTCCTTGTCGGTGAGCATCTTCCTCACCTCCACCGTGTTCATCGTCGAGTTCCAGGCCATGTTCGCCATGAACAGCAGCAGCGTGTCGATCTTGTAGGGGTCGCCGCGCCATGCGTTGGTGATGACGTTGTGCATCAGGCCGTGCACCGACAGCGGATACTCCCACGAGAAGGCCTTGTCGATGCGCACCGGGCTGCCGTCCGGGTTGACGAACAGGTCGTCCGGATCGGACGGCCAACCCAGCGCCATGCCGTCCAGCGGCGTATCCGGCTTCACCGCCAGCGGCGTGTTCGGCGTGCGTGCGCAAGGCGGGATGGGGCGCGGGAACGGCGTCTTGTGGCGGAAGCCGCCGGGCCGGTCGATGGTGCCCAGCAGCGTCATCAGGATGGACAGCGCGCGTATCGTCTGGAAGCCGTTGGAATGGGCCGCCAGGCCGCGCATCGCATGGAACGAGACCGGGTTGCCGGTGACCGTGTCGTGCTCCCTGCCCCACGAGTCCGTCCATGCGATCGGCAGCTCTATCTTCTGGTCGCGCGCCGTGATACCCATCTCGTGCGCAAGCCGCCTGATGGTTTCGGCGGGGATGCCGGTGATCTGTTCCGCCCACTCCGGCGTGTAATCCTTGACGCGTTCGTGCAGCAGCTGGAACGCGGGCTTGACCGGCGTGCCGTCGGACAACTTGAATTCGCCGAACAGATACGGGTCGGCGCCCTCGCTGTGCGTGACCACCGGCTTGCCGGTGTTGCGGTCCCACCACAGCTTGTTCTGCGGATCGTAACAACCCTCTTCTTCCGGCACCTCGGTGCGCACGAACATGCCGAACTCGTCATGCTTGTCGTCGAGGTTCACCAGTTGCCCGGAGTTGGTATAGCGCACGAGGAAATCGCGGTCGTACAGGCCGAGCGCGATGATCTCGTGGATCAGCGCCAGCAGCAGCGCACCGTCCGTGCCGGGACGGATCGGCACCCACTCGTCGGCGATCGCCGAATAGCCGGTGCGCACCGGATTGATGGAGATGAAACGTCCGCCGTTGCGCTTGAACTTCGACAGCGCGATCTTCAGCGGATTGGAGTGGTGGTCTTCGGCCGTGCCGATCATGATGAACAGCCTGGAGCGTTCCAGGTCCGGGCCGCCGAATTCCCAGAACGACCCGCCGATGGTGTAGATCATGCCCGCCGCCATGTTCACCGAGCAGAAACCGCCATGCGCCGCATAGTTGGGCGTGCCGAACTGGCGCGCGAACATGCCGGTCAGCGCCTGCATCTGGTCGCGTCCGGTGAACAGCGCGAACTTTTTCGGGTCGGTGGCGCGTATCCTCCCCAGACGCTCGGCGAGGATGGCAAAGGTCTCTTCCCAGCCGATCTCCTCGAATTCGCCCGCGCCGCGTTCCGACCCCTGCTTGCGGCGCAACGGTTTGGTCAGCCGCGCCGGCGAATACTGCTTCATGATGCCGGAAGAACCCTTGGCGCAGATCACGCCGTTGTTCAGCGGATGATCCGGATTGCCGTCGATGTAACGCACCTCGCCGTTGCGCAGATGGACGCGGATGCCGCAACGGCAGGCGCACATGTAGCACGTGGTGTGGCGGACCTCGGTCTTTGCATCCGCGACCGGCGGGGCAAAGGGATCATGCAGCGGGGTCGATGGCATAGGCGGCTGGCTTGTACGCAGGATTATCGATGCACGGCAACCGCGCCGGGAATGGCCGGTTTCTCGGATGCGCAAGTATGCGTACCGCCCCGCCCTGCGGCCATAGCCGTGATGAGGGGGAGCAGCATAACCCGTAAGGGGGGTAAGGCTGCCAACCCATGAGGGGTATCGCCGTTTAG
>JBGARW010000049.1:0-22525 GCA_044230015.1 Gallionella sp.
CCACGGACTGACGAGCGACAACGGCATCACCTTTGCTGCGGCGACGAGCGTGACGGGCACGGGCGGCATCACCAACATGGTGGCGGTACCGTTTGACGCGACCACGGGCGTGGCAGGGGCGATCACCTACACCGGCTTCATAGCGGCGGACACCACCACGGTGACGGGTGTGTCTGGTTTCAATGACGGCGCGAAGACCAGCGGCGCGTACACCTTCGCGAATGCGACGAGCGTGACGGGCACGGGCGCGATCACCAACGTGGTAGGTAATTTGGCCATCGACACCCTGATATCCGCAGCATCGCTGATTGATTACTCGGCTGGGTTCACCTCGGTGGCGGGTACCGGTGCTGGCACGATTACGGGCGCAGGGCAGACCTACAACCTGACGGGAGTTGACGCGGGTAATAACGGCGTAGTGTCTTGGACTTCATTCGCAAATCTGGCGGCCACGGGTGCGAGTACCATCAATGGTGCCGGAGGCAGTCTTAGCGGTAGCCTTAGCAGCGCTGCCACCGCCACGGTGAGTGGAACCATTACCACCACAGGCACGCAGATTTACACCGGTGCGGTAACACTCGGCGCGACTAGCACCCTCGCGGGTAGTGCAGTAGCCTTTGGCAGTACGGTGAACGGCACGACACCGGGTACGGAGAGCCTTACGGTCTCCAATGCTACGTTTGCCGGTGCGGTGGGTGGCGTAACACCACTGGCCAGCCTGACCATCAACAATGGTGGCGCGCTTGCATTGCCTGCTACCACCGTGGCCGGCGTATTGTCCGTCACGGCGGGCGGCGCGATCACCAGCACCGGCACGGTGACGACCGGCACGGCCAACCTGACCACTTCCGCGGGCGGTGTGGGTTCGTCGCTGGCCTCTCCGTTCGCTCTGGCCGCGAGCGGGCTGACCACTCTGAACCTTACGGGTAACGTCACCGGCACCACGACGGCAGGCTTCCTGACCAACAGCGGCGCGGGCGGCGTGCTCCTGGTGGATCCGCCCACCGGCTTGGTGATGTGGAATGGGGCAGCGCAGGGCGTGGCGAAGGGCGCGACGTCTGCCATCCAGTCCGCCATCCTAGGGGCGACGGTGTCGCAGAGTGCTGCGCTGGCAGCAAGCTTCGGAACGGAGAACATCGCCGAGTTCATCGCCTTCGGTATCGGCGTGCCGATCGGCTCCGCGCCACCCGGCATCGACGACATCGAGGAGGAGGGCATCAGGTTGCCGCGCGGCGTGTCCGAGGATGACGAGACCATCCGGAGAAGGGGCGGCCAGTAGGCAAAGCGCGACAAACAGAAGCACGCGGCAGTTGCTATATGACAGGGGGCTTCGGCCCCCTGTTTTTTGCACTTGTGCTGCCAAGTGAGGTGCAAGCCTTATTGGCTGCCCGTTTGGTCGAGAGACTTGATCCGGTAGAGGATGGTTACTTCATCAGCTATGGGTGAAGGAAGCGCGGCGGCACATTGACGAGGTTCGTGGCGGTAACGTGACGCCGATACCCGGCGATGCTGTTTCTGCCCATGCAAGCGCAGCGATCAAGGCATGAGATGTGAGTCCCATCCTGGGGTTTTGCTCGATTTTCAGGATCCCGCAGTTTCCTGCGAGGTGCATTTTGTGTTAATGGAACATCTGGGCTAGAATGCATCCGGTGCGCCAACTACAAAACCGCTAACTGATCTTTCCGGGGCCATGTCACTTCTTTTGGTAATTCCTGTTCTGATTCGCAACCAACTCGATGGCCAGGTGGCTTCGGCGTGCCGCACCGCGCGCGAATCTGTGCCGCAGCCGTCTTTCCTGATGCGGGTGTCGTGATGGCCGGCCAGACCACGAATCTCGCTGTCCTGTTCGCCGATGTCGCCGGCAGCACCAAGATGTATGAGACGCTCGGGGATACGCAGGCGCTCGGCAACATCACCCGCTGTCTGGGCATCCTCGAGAATCTGACGGTCAATCGCGGCGGCAGGATAATCAAGACGATCGGCGACGAGATCATGGTGGTGTTCCCGGATGCGGAGACGGCCATGCACGCGGCGGTCGAGATGCAGCAGGGGGTGGATGGCATGCCTCCCATCGGCACGGTGAAGATGGCGGTACGCATGGGCTTCCATTACGGCGAGGCGGTGGAGGAGGATGGCGATGTCTTCGGCGATACGGTGAATGTCGCCGCGCGGGTGACCGGACTGGCCAAGGGCGGGCAGATCATCACCACCGAACAGACGGTGACCAGCATGTCTCCCGAGGCGCGCGCGCAGACGCGGTTTCTGGATGCACTCACGGTGAAAGGCAAGGCGGATGACGTGAATATCTACGAGGTCATCTGGCAGGAATCCTCGGAGATGACCATGATGACGGGGCGGCTGTCCTCGCCGCAGCCCGTGCTGACCCGCCTGCGTCTCATCTACGGCGAGACGAACGTGGTGCTGGACATGGAGCGTCCGGCGGTATCGCTGGGCCGCGATGCGCAGGCGGATATCACCATCCCGGACAAGATGGCCTCGCGCATGCATGCCAAGATCGAGCGGCGGCGCGACAAGTTCGTGCTCGTTGATCAGAGCACGAACGGTACCTATGTCACTGTCGCTGGCGAGCGGGAGATCATGTTGCGCCGCGAGGAATTCGTCTTGCGTGGCAGCGGCATGATCAGCCTCGGCCATCCCCTGGTCAGGGCCGCCGGCGAATACCTCGAGTTCTACTGCGAAACCTGATTCCGGTCGCCTTGCGGCGCTCCGTCAGCGCTTGATGTCCTCTGGGACGTCGACTCCCGCCTTCTTCGCGCGGTTGTACCACTTGATGGATTGCATGTAATCGCGCGGGACCGCGGCGTTGCCCTTGTTGTAGATGTCCCCCACCTTCTTCATCGCCTGGCCGTGGCCGCCATTGGCCGCCGCCAGGAACTGCTTCATGGCTTCGGCGAGCTTGCCTTCTTTTTCGAGCCTCAGGCCTTCCTGGTATTGCGCCGCCGCGTCGCCACCGGCTGCTGGAGCGGCGGGCTGTACCGGGGCAGCGGGCGCCGCCTTGGCTTTTTCGGCTTCGGCCCTGGCTCTGGCGTCGGCTTCCGCCTTGGCCATGGCGTCGGCTTCCGCCTTTGCGCGTGCCCTGGCTTCCATCTCGGCGCGTGCCTTGGCATCGGTCTCGGCCCTTGCCTTGGCTTCGGCCTCGGCCCTGGCTTCGGCCTCGGCGCGCGCTTTCGCCGCAGCCTTTTCGGCCTCGGCGCGCGTCTTGGCTTCCGTAGCCTTGGCTGCGGCAGCTTCCCTTTCAGCCTTCAGTTTTGCCAGCGCCTGTTCCTGTTCGGCCCTGAGAGCCTTCTCTTTCGCCAGTCGTGCCGCCTCGGCTTTTTCAAGCGCCTGCTTGGCCTTCTCCGCTGCCAGCCGTTCCTTCTCCGCGATCGCCTTTTCCCTGGCCGCTTTTTCTTTTTCCTGTTTGAGCTTCTCGGTGTTGGCGGCTATTTGCGCGGCGGTCAGTTTCTCCTTAGCCAGTTTTTCCTGGGCCAATCTCTCCTTCTCCGCTGCCAGCCGTTCCTTCTCCTGGGCTAGCCGTTCCTTTTCCAGTCTCGCCTTTTCCAGTCTCTCGCCTTCCTGGCGTGCTTTCTCCGCGCGTTCCTGTTCGCGCAGGGTCTCCTCACGGATCTTCGCTATCAGTTCCTGTTCCTGTTTGACCTTCTCTTGAAGTTCCTGGTCCGCCTTTTCCTTTTCCAGATTGGCCTTTTCTATCTTCTCCCTTTCCAGCTTGGCGAGTTCCAGTTTTTCCTGCTCCAGCTTCAGTAGCTGCGCCATTTGCTGCTGCAGTTTTTCCCTGTCCTGTTTGGCTTTCTCGGCGTCGGCCTTCGCCTGTTCCTCGGCTGTCAGGACGGGTTTGGCGGCTTCCGGCGGCGGTGCCGAGGGCGGCACCAACGCGTACCAGGTCGCGCCCGCACCCGCGATGGCAAGCACGCCGGCGGCGACGGCCCACGGGAATTTCTTCTCCGCTTTTTCAGGAGCTTGCTGCGCTTCTTGTTCCGCGAACGGCGTGGGGATCACCCGCCCCTTTGCGGCAGGCGTTCTCCCCTGCGCGTCGTTCAGGGTGTCGAACTTCATCCGGGCGAGTTCCGTGAAATGCCCGTCCGGATATTTGCTGAGGTAAAGCTCGAAGTCTTTCGGGTCGGTGCTGGACTTGATCTTGCCCCAGAAGCTGATCTCGGTCTGTGAAGAGTCGGCTGCGGCTTCCGCCTCCGTTTGTTGTGGCCGCTTCGTCCCCTGGCGCTTGCGATCAAGCTGGGCTTTTTCCAGCACTGCGATCTTCGATTTCGCGAGGTTGACGAAATCGCCGTTGGGGTATTTCTTCAGGTAGAGCTGCAGGTCCGGGATGCTGGTGCTGCTTTGCAGGCGTTTCCAGTGTTCCAGTTCTTCCTGGTCGACGCCGGTGGCGGATCCGGATTGCGGGGCCGTGTCCGCGGAGATCACCGTCTTGTCTGAAATCACCGTCTCGTCCGCTCCGGCCTCGGCGCCGATGTTCGCGGTCATCTCCCCCTCGACGGCATCCCGCAGGGCTTCGGCAAATTCGCCGGCGGTCTGGAAGCGGTCTTCCGGGCGCTTGGCGATGGCCATTTCCACCACGAAGTCCAGCGCCTTCGGGATGGACATGTTCAATGCCGACGGCGGCGTCGGCATCTGGTTCATCACCTTGTGCATGATGGCCGCCACCGAGCCGGTGAAGGGCTTCTCGCCGGTGAGGAACTGGTACAGGATCACGCCGGACGAATAGATGTCGCTGCGCCGGTCGACGATCTGTCCCAGGAATTGTTCCGGCGACATGTAGGCGGGCGTGCCGAGCACGGTGCCGACCTGGGTCAGGGTGGACGATTCGATGCGGGCGATGCCGAAGTCCGCGACCTTCACCGAGTTGTCCTCGTCCATCAGGATGATGTTGGCCGGCTTGATGTCGCGATGCACCACGCCGCGGCTATGCGAGTATTCGAGGGCCGCCAGGAGCTGGGACATGATGCGCAGGGTGTCCGTCAGCTGGAAGCGCTGCTCCTGGTCGAAGAACGTCTTGAGTTCCTTGCCGCGGATGAATTCCATCGCGATGAAGGAGGTGTCACCGTCCTCGCCGTATTCGTATATCGCCACGATGTTGGGATGGGTGAGGCGGCCGGCAGCCTGCGCTTCGCGACGGAAGCGGTTGATCATGTCGGTGGCGTCCTGGGGATCGAGGAGACTCTTCTGGATGGTCTTCAGGGCGACGGTGCGTTCGATGAAGGGATCGAAGCCCTCGTAGACGATGCCCATGGCGCCCTTGCCGAGCTCGCGCACGACATGGTACTTGCCCAGTTTCTTCAACTCGTCAGACATTCATGATCACCATTCGGGCACGCTTCGGGTGTTCGCCGGTAAGGCCCTCCCAAGGCCCCGTGCGTGTCTTTGCAGATTCCGGTTTGGTCGTTGAGATGCTTTGTCACGACTAGGACGTGGCACGATAAATCTCCCAGACAAGGATACCCGACAGCAACAGGCTGGTCAGTGCCAGGAGCGTATTGTAGCGTTTTTGCTGCTCCAGTACCCTGTGCAATGTTTCGTCGTTGCGGTTGGCCGCATCGCCGGTCAGGTGGCGGTGCAGCGCCTGCGGCAGTTGCGGCAGCAGGGTGGCGTAGCCTGGAGCCTCGGCCTGCAGCGCCCTGAAGAATCCCTGCCAGCCGACCTGCTCGTTCATCCAGCGTTCCAGCCACGGTTTGGCGGTCTTCCACAGGTCCAGCTCGGGGTCGAGCTGCAGGCCCAGCCCCTCGATGTTGAGCAGCGTCTTCTGCAGCAGCACCAGTTGCGGCTGGATCTCGATGCCGAAGCGGCGCGATGTCTGGAACAGGCGCAGCAGCACGCGGCCGAAGGAGACCTCGCGCAGCGGCCTGTCGAAGATCGGCTCGCACACCGTGCGTATGGCGGATTCCAGTTCGTCGACCCGCGTGCCTGCGGGCGCCCAGCCGGATTCGATGTGCACCTCCGCGACGCGCTTGTAATCGCGGCGGAAGAACGCGATGAAATTCTGTGCGAGATAATGCTTGTCGGTGTCCGTGAGGGTGCCCATGATGCCGAAGTCCAGCGCGATATAGCGACCGTCCGCCGCCACCTGCACATTGCCCGGGTGCATATCGGCATGAAAGAAGCCGTCGCGGAACACCTGGGTGTAGAAGATCTCCACGCCGTTCGCGGCAAGCCTCGGGATGTCGATGCCCGCCTTGCGCAGCGCGTCCACCTGGCTGACCGGCGTGCCGTACATGCGCTGCATGACCATTATCTCCGGGCTGCAATAGTCCCAGTGTATCTCCGGCACCAGCAGCATCGACGAGCTGGCGAAGTTGCGCTTGAGCTGGCTGGCATTCGCTGCCTCGCACATCAGGTCGAGCTCGTCTCCCAGATGCTTTTCGAATTCCCTGATGACCTCGCGCGGTTTGAGGCGGCGGCCTTCCGCCCACCACTCGACCATGTCCGCCGCCACTTTCAGCAGCGCGACGTCGTGCGAGATGATGCGGGTGATACCGGGGCGCAGGATCTTTACCGCGACCTCGCGGCCGTCCGGCAGTGCGGCGAAGTGCACCTGTGCCACCGACGCGCTGGCGACCGGTGTCTCGTCGAAACTGCGGAACACCTCGTGCAGCGGCTTGCCGTAGGCCGCCTCGAGCATCGCCACCGCCTGCGCGGAGGGGAACGGCGGCACCTGGTCCTGCAGCCTGGCGAGTTCGTCGGCGATGTCGGCCGGCATCAGGTCGCGCCGTGTGGAGAGCATCTGGCCGAACTTGACGAAGATCGGGCCGAGGTTCTCCAGGGCGCGCCGCAGCCTGACCGCGCGCGGTTCGGAGATGTTGCGCATGAACAGCAGAAGGTTCAGCGGCGCGCGCAGCCGGCGCAACTGACCCGGCGCGAGCAGGAACTCGTCCAGCCCGAAACGCAGCACGACGACGATGATCTTCAGCAGCCGCAGGAAACGTAGCATGTCAGTGATCCCGCGCGGCAGCCAGTCGTCCGATGCGCTGCTCCAGTCGCGCCACGTCGTCGCGCAGCTTGCCCACCTGTTGCGTGAATGCGGCGACCCGTTGTGCTCCGGCCAGCAGCGGGTGTTCTTCGGTGCAGTAGGCCACTGCGGCCTGCGACAGGTTAAACGCGGCGTCATGCAGTCGCCGCCGCCCGTCGTGCGCGGTCTGCACGATGCGTTCCGCGGCGGCGTCGCCGGTGATGCGTCCCAGATCACTTGCCGCATCCCAGCGCAGGCTGCGCGACAGGGAGAATATCTCCGACAGCAGCGCGGCATCGCCTTCCGTGCCGATATCGGCCTGAGCTCCTTCGTCGTGCAGCGCGAGGCGCGGCAGCAGTGACGGGGCGATCACGCACACGGCATCCGCGGCGGCAGCGGTATCGGCGCAGCACAGTGTGCCGTCCGCCCGGATGGTATAGGCGAATGAGAACGGCGCGATGTCGAATCGCGCCGTCTTTCCCGCAAAGCGCGCGAGGCGCGGCAGCGCCCAATCGTTCTGCATGAGCAAATGATTCAGTGCTGCGGCGGAAGTCTGCGCGAACATGGCGGTCAACGCAGAACGGTCTGCCGGATGCCGGGCGGGATGGCCGTCAATGACACCAGGGATCGTTCCATGTGTTTCTTGTGCGGGATGGTTGGCAAGGCGGGCGTAAGTATAGCATCAGAGATCGCCGGAAACCTGTTGAAATAGGCTCCCCCGGCCATGACGCACCGGTCCGATTCCGCTAAACTTCGCGCCATGGGAATACGGTCCGTTCTGCTGCTGGTCGTGCTGCTTTCCGCCTGCGGCGGCGGATCGTGGAACAATCCCTATCCGGCGGCGGACGATGGCGAACCGATCCTCTACACGGCGTTCACCGAGCGCCCCAAGCATCTCGATCCGGCGCAGGCGTACAGCGAGAACGAATACGAGTTCCTCGCGCAGATCTATGCGCCGCCGCTGCAATACCATTACCTGAAACGTCCTTACGAGCTGGTCCCGCTGGCCGCCGACGGGATGCCGACCGTGCGCTACCTGGACAAGAACCGCCGCCCGCTGCCGGACAACGCGCCGGCGGAGAAGATCGCCTTCAGCGTGTATGAGATCAGGATCAAGCCGGACATGCGCTACCAGCCACATCCTGCGTTTGCCCGCGATGCGCGCGGCGAGCCGGAATACGGACAGCTCGCCGCGCGCGATCTGCGCGGCATCCGTGCGCCGGGTGATTTTCCGCACAGCGGCACGCGCAGCGTCACGGCAGCGGATTATGTCTACCAGATCAAGCGGCTGGCGCATCCGCGATTGCATACGCCGATCCTCGGCGTGATGGGCGAATATATCGTCGGCCTGAAGGATTTTGCCGCGGCATTGCAGCGCGCGGCGCAGAAGGATCCCGATGCGTTCCTCGATCTGAACGAGTACCCGTTGCGGGGTGTGCAGGTGGTGGACGAGCATACTTACCGCATCGAGGTGCACGGCAAGTACCCGCAGTTCGCCTATTGGCTGGCGATGCCGTTCTTCGCGCCGCTGCCGCAGGAGGCCGAGCGTTTCTACGCGCAGCCGGGGATGCGCGAGCGCAACCTGATGCTGGACTGGTGGCCGGTGGGTAGCGGCCCGTATTACCTGTCGGAGAACGATCCGAACCAGCGCATGGTGTTGAGCCGCAACCCGCATTACGACAGCGAACGCTATCCGGCGGAAGGCGAGGCGGGCGACAGGGAGTCGGGGTTGCTGGCGGATGCGGGCAGGCCGCTGCCGCTGATCGATAAAGTGGTTTTCAGTCTGGAAAAGGAAACCATCCCCTACTGGAACAAGTTCCTGCAGGGCTACTACGACGCTTCCGGCATCAGCTCGGACAGCTTCGACCAGGCGGTGCAGGTGAGCGTCGGCGGCGAGGCGGCGGTGAGCGACGCGATGAGGGCGCAGGGCATAGTGCTTTCGACGGCGGTCTCGACTTCCACCATGTACACCGGTTTCAACTGGCTGGACCCGGTGGTGGGAGGGAATGGCGACCGTGCGACAAAGCTGCGCCGTGCGATCGCGATCGCGGTGGACTTCGAGGAATTCGTTTCCATCTTCGCCAACGGGCGCGGCATTTCCGCGCAGTCGCCGATACCGCCGGGCATCTTCGGCTACCGCGAGGGCGAGGCGGGCGTCAACCGCCAGGTGTATGACTGGCTGGACGGCGCACCGAGGCGCAAGCCCGTCGGTGAGGCGAAGAGGTTGCTCGCCGAGGCGGGCTATCCGAACGGCGTGGATGCGCAGACCGGGCAGCCGCTGGTGATCAACCTGGATACCACCTCCGCCGGCGTGGGCAGCAAGGCGCGCCTCGACTGGCTGCGCAAGCAGTTCGGCAAGATCGATGTGCAACTGGTGGTGCGCAGCACCGACTACAACCGCTTCCAGGACAAGGTCCGCAAGGGCGATACGCAGATGTTCTACTTCGGCTGGAATGCCGATTACCCCGATTCGGAGAACTTCCTGTTCCTATTGCACGGCGCGCAGGCCAAGGTGGGCAAGGGCGGCGAGAACGCGGCGAATTACGGCAACCCGGAATACGACCACCTGTTCGAGCAGATGAAGAACATGGAGAACAGCCCGGCGCGGCAGGCCATCATCGACCGCATGCTGGAGGTCCTGCGCCACGATTCGCCGTGGCTGTGGGGCTTTCACCCGAAGAATTATGTGTTGCGGCACGGCTGGCTGTACAACGTGAAGCCGAATGTGATGGCCAACAACCGGCTCAAGTACTGGCGCGTGGATGCCGCGCAGCGCGACCGGCTGCGCCGCGAGTGGAACCGGCCCGTGCGCTGGCCGCTGTGGCTGCTGGTCGCGGCATCGTTGTTGTCCGGGGTCTGGGTGTGGCGTGCGCTGCGCCGGCGCGAGGACCGGTTGTAGGGCGGCTATTCCGCCCGGTTCCCGCCGGATGCGGCTCCGTGAAGGAAGCCCGGACTTACTTCAGGCCACGCCAGCCGGGGTGATTGAAGAAGGCGGCATAATTCTTCAGGGCCTGGGCGATCTTCACCGCACCCTTGTGTGCCTCGTTGCTGTCCTTCCCCTTCATCGCGTCCGCGCCGGCGATGATGTCGGCCAGCACGAGGTGGAGCATGGCGTCCGCTTTCGATTCCAGCTTGCAGTTCTTCACCATGAATGCGATCTGGTCATCCGCTTTCTGCGCCAGCGCCCGATATTGCTTTGCGGTGGCGATATTGCTTTGCGGTGGCCTTGCCGGAATGGATGGCGGGAAGTTCCGCTGCCAGCGCGTCGCGGATGCGGCTTATGGCCAGGCGCAGGTTGTCATCGGTGGCCCATTTCCTGCCGTTGTCGAGGGTGAGTCGCGTCGCCTCTGCCGCGTCGTGTGAATGGTTTTGGTCATGCACTTCGGCCAGTGCAGGCACTGCATTGGCGTTCAGCAACGCGGCGGCGGACAGGGTCACGGCCATTCTTTTCCATCGGGCAAACATATCATCTCCTTGATTTGGGGTTCGGTTCCGGCCACGCCGGGAATGCGGTCACATGTGCTGTTGCGCAGCCGCAGTCTGACCATCGGGTGCGCGTCCGGTTCGCCGGATACGCAAAAAAATGCCCCCGGATCTGGACGGTCCGGGGGCGAACATCTTAACAGCTTGGGAGAGGTTAAGACTTGGAGAAACGTCAGGAAGCCTGTGCCACGTCAGGTGTGTCAGCAGACAAAGCGCTGGTTGACCGGGTTGAGGTAGGCTTTTTCCGCGTATTCGTCGCCGGGGTAGGCGGCGAAGAGCGGGTTGCTGTCATCCTTTCCCTCCTGCCAGGAGCAGGTTGTCTTTGCTGTCGAATGCCGTTCGGCAGCCGGGTTTGCTTGCTGGTCTTTCTGTATCGCGGCGGCGCTCATGCCCGAGTAGATCTCGTCGAGCGTGGAGGCTTGTGCGACCGGAACTGCCAAGGCGCCGGTGATGATGAGTCCTGCTAGGATATGCGTTTTCATGATGAAGTCCTTTCTGTTAGCTGGTAAGTTTCCCACCGTGTTGCGGGGGGCGCCTGTGAACGACACGTTTGTATTCCCAGGTTTGCGTAATAACATGAGCATTAACCGTGCCAACAATCAAGTTCATTTAGAATCAACAGATTGAATATGCAGACGGTTGCAATAACGAGTTGACAGCGTTAAAAGGTGACGTTAACATGCAGTTCACATTGAACACTTTCATGGAGCGTTAGACCATCATGATCAATTTGCCGGGCTTGAGGGAGTTTCTCGACAACCTCGAAGAGGGGGTTCTGTTTCTCAATCAGCAGCGCCAGGTCGTGGCGATCAACAAGGCGGCCAGCCACATGCTCGGCCAGAACCACGACAGTATCCTGGACAAGCTCTGCCCCAGTCTTTTCCAGGGGACGGCTTGCGCGCGGAACTGCGAGAGGGTGGGGCACTGCACGCTCATGAAGAACGCGATAGAGGAAAAGAAGGTCCAGGACCTTGTCGTGCAGCGGCCGGATGGCACGCTGATACCCTTGCACATGTGGGCCATGGTGCTGTCCTCCGATGAGCAGCTGGTATATTGCGCCGTGGTGTTGCGCGACCGCACCCTTGAGGCGCAACTGGAAGAGGCGGCCAGCGACAGGCTGCGCCTGGGGGGGTTGGTGGGACACAGCAGGGTGATGCAGGATCTGTTCCGCCATATCCTGCGGGCGTCGGCCAGCGAGGCCAGCATCCTCATCACCGGCGAGAGCGGCACGGGCAAGGAACTCGTTGCCCGCGCGCTGCACGAGAATTCGAGCCGCGCCAGGGGGCCCTATGTGCGGGTGCACTGCGCCGCATTTCCCGAGCATCTGCTCGAAGCCGAATTGTTCGGCCATGCACGCGGCGCGTTCACCGGTGCGACTGCAGCCCGGGAAGGCCGCTTCGAGGCCGCGCACGGCGGGACGCTGTTGCTGGACGAGATCGGCGAGGTGCCGCTGGGCATCCAGGTGAAGTTGTTGCGCGTCCTGCAGGAACGCGAGATCGAACGGCTCGGCGAGAACCAGACGCGCAAGGTGGATGTGAGGATCATCGCGGCAACGCACCGCGACCTGCCAGCCATGGTGAGCCGCGGCGAGTTCCGCGCGGACCTTTATTACCGGTTGCGGGTGCTCCCGCTGCATGTCCCCGCCTTGCGCGAACATCGCGAGGATATCCCGCTACTGGCCGGCACCATGCTTGCCAATATGCTTGCCCGCCATCAGGGGCGGGACGTCCAGCTTTCCAGCGAGGCGCTCGGGGCGCTTGGCGCCTATGACTGGCCCGGCAACGTCAGGGAACTGGTGAATGCACTGGAATATGCGATGGTGCACGTGGATGGCACGTCCATCTTGACGCGCCACCTGCCGCCGGAGATCCAGGAGGCCGGACTCCGGGTCGCCGATCCGCGTGCCGCGACGGTCACGGCACCGGCTTCAGGGCTGGTGCAGCGCTATTACCGTGCTCCCGCGCGGCAGGAAGGAGGGGAAAAGGAGGCACTGCTGCTTGCCCTGAAGGAGACCGGGGGGAACAAGGCTGCTGCTGCCGAAAGGCTCGGCATGTCGCGCACCACGCTGTGGAAGAAGCTGAAGCAGTACGCTATCGATTGAAGCGCAGCTACCTGAGGCCCTCAAGCGCGTCCAGATGATTCGCCACTCTGGTGAATTCGGCCACGGCCAGGTTCTCCGCGCGCAGTCGGGCATCGATGCCCAGTCTTTCAAAATCCGCCTCGTTCAAATAACTGCGCAGTGTGTTGCGCAGTGTCTTGCGGCGTTGCCCGAATGCCGCACTGACTACGGCGGCGAACAGTTTTTCGTTGCGCACCGTGATCTCGCCGGCGGGAATCGGGACCATGCGCACGACGGCGGAATCCACCTTGGGTGCCGGGCGGAAGGACTGCGGCGGCACATCGAGCAGCTTCTCCATGTGGAAGCGGTATTGCAGCATCACCGACAGCCGTCCATATTGGGGCGTGGAGGGTTCGGCGACCATGCGCTCGACGACCTCGTCCTGCAGCATGAAGTGCATGTCGCGGATGCGGCCGGCATGGGCGGCGAAATGGAACAGCAGCGGCGAGGAAATGTTGTAGGGCAGGTTGCCGACGATGCGCAGCGGGGCGGGCAGCGTCGCAAGATCGAACTCCAGAGCGTCCCCCGCGTGGATGGTCAGTTTCGATTGCGGATCATTCTGCGGGTAGTCGTGTTCCAGTCGCGCGATGATGTCGCGGTCGATCTCCACCACGTGCAGATGATCCAGTCGTTTCAGCAGCGGACGGGTCAGTGCACCCAAGCCCGGGCCGATCTCGATCATGCTGTCTCCGGCCTCGGGGCGGATCGCCGCGATGATGTCGGCGATGATCCGCTCATCGACGAGGAAGTTCTGGCCAAACTTTTTCTTGGCCTTATGCACGATTCCCGCGCTCGTTCTGCGCCATCTGCGCCGCGACCCTGATCGCTTCCAGCAGGCTGCCGCTGTCGGCCCTGCCGGTTCCCGCCAGATCCAATGCCGTGCCGTGGTCCACCGAGGTGCGGATGATCGGCAGGCCGAGCGTGACGTTCACACCGTGACCGAAGCTGGCGTGCTTGAGCACCGGCAGCCCCTGGTCGTGATACATCGCGAGCACGCAGTCGCATTGCGCAAGTTTTTGTGGTGTGAACAAAGTATCGGCCGGCAGCGGCACGCTGACATCGAAGCCCCCGGCGCGCAGCCTGTCCAGCACCGGGATCATGACCTCGATCTCTTCGCGTCCCAGATAGCCGCCTTCACCCGCGTGCGGGTTCAGCCCGGCCACCAGGATGCGCGGCTGTGCGATGCCGAAACGTGATCGCAGATCGTGGCGGATGATGCGCAGCACGTCCTCCAGCAGCGATGCGGTGATCGCCGCGGGTACGTCCTTCAGGGCAAGGTGCGTGGTCGCGAGGGCCACACGCATCCCCCCGCCGATCAGCATCATGACCACCGATCCGGTATGGGTTGTTTCGGCGAGGAATTCGGTATGCCCGGTGAACGGTATGCCGGCATCGTTGATGATGCCCTTGTGCACCGGCGCGGTGACCATGCCGGAGAATTCGCCGGGCCCTTGTTCGTTACTTTGGCAGCCCTGCACGGCCCGGCGCAGCGTCGCCAGCACATATCCGCTGTTGGCGGCATCCGGCACACCGGCATGGCACGGTGCGGCGAGCGGAACATGGAGCACCGGCAGGGAGCGCGGAGAGGCGGGCGCATTCCCGCTTCCCGCCGCGTGCATTTGCAGCGTGATGCCGAGTTGCGCGGCGCGCTGCTGCAACAAGTTTTTATCGGCGATGACCACGAACGGAATATCGGGCGGCGTGACGGCAAGTTGCACGCACAGATCGGGGCCTATACCAGCCGGCTCACCGGCAGTGATCGCCAACGGGGCTGGGAGGGAGGCCAACACAGTTTTACCGGGGAGATGGGGTTGGGATTATTGGTTCTCTTCGAGGCGGTATTCGATGAACGCGTGGTCGCGCAACTGGCGCAGCCAGTCCTGGTATTGCTCATCGGACTTGAACGTGCCGATGGCCTGGCGCGCCTGTTGGCGCTGCTGCTGCTCGCTGACATCGGCGGTCCTCCGCTCCAGCACCTGGATCAGGTGCCAGCCGAATTGGGTTTGCACCATGCCTACCATGCCGGGCTGCAGCTTGTTCATCGCTTCTTCGAATTCGGGCACGGTCTGCCCGGGGGACAGCCAATCCAGATCGCCGCCCTGTTGCGCGCTGCCGTCCTGGGAGAAGCGTCTGGCCTGCTCGGCGAAATCCGCTCCCGCCTCGATGCGCCGCCTGACCTCCATCAAGCGGCTCCTGGCCTCGTTCTCTGAAACGATTTCGCTGGTCTTGATCAGGATATGCCGCGCATGGGTCTGGGTGATCACCACCGGCGCGCTGCCGCTGCGCCTTTCGATCAGTTTGAGGATGTGGAAACCGTTCGGGCTGCGCAATACGGCGGTGACCTGCCCGGGCTGGAGCTTTTGCAGTTCCCCGGCGAACAGCGGCGGCAGGCGGTCACTTGGGCGCCAGCCGAGGTCGCCGCCCTTCAGTGCGTCCTTGGCGTCGGAGTAGCCTGCCGCCACCTGGGCGAAGTCCGCACCGCCGTTCAATTGGCCCAGCGCCTGCTCCGCCTTGTCGCGCGCAGCCTGGATCTTTTCCGCGCTGGCCTGTTCCGGTATCACTACCAGGATGTGCGCGAGGCGGAGTTCCTCCTCCGGGCCGCTCATCTTCGTCTTGTTGGCAAGATAGCTGTCCACCTCGCTGTCGCTGATGACCAGCTTGCTTTCCACCTCGCGCTCGCGCAAGCGCGTGGAGATGATCTCGCTGCGTATCTCTTCGCGGAATTTCCTGAAATCCACGCCGTCCGCCTCCAGCCTGGCGCGGAATTCGGCGAGTGACGGGAAGTTGTTCTGCTGCCCGATGCGCATGATCGCCAGGTCCAGTTGCGTATCGTCCACGCGCACGCCGTTCTCCTTGGCGAACTGTGCCTGCAGCATGTCGGTGATCATGCGCTCGAGTATCTGCCTTTCCAGCACCTCCGGCGCGGGCAGCGGTGTGCCCTGTTTCTGCAGCTGGCGCACCACCATGCGCAGCCGGTCGTCCAGCTCGCTGCGGGTGATCACATCGTCGTTGACCACCGCAACCACCGAGTCGATCACCGCGACCTGGTTCTGCGGGTCGGGCCTGTGCGACCCGGCGATGGCCGGTGGGGTCTGTTCGGGTTTCGCCGTCGCGGCACCGGCGGCGCAAGCAGGGTGCGCCGCCATGAGTGCGGCGCAGCAAACCAGGGCACTGGCGGCCGTGCTGAAACCGGCATGGTTGCCTTCCTTTGGCAGTCCGGTGGAAGCGTCGGGAGTCCGGTCAGCAGTCATATCGGGCATCATCATTCCTCCGCCTTGTTCAACGCAAGACCGAATCGGGTTTGTTGGCGGATTTTTCGTTCAACTTGGTATAGCTTGGCACGTTCTGTCTCAGGGCATTGATGGGATCCACGCCGACACTGACAAAGTCGTTCAGCTCGAGCTGCAGGAAGAATCCCGTGTTGGCCTGCTGGGCTGCCACAGTGAAGCGTTGTGCCACGAAACGGAGTGTCCAGCAGCTTTGATTATACTCAAGCCCGGCGATCGACTCCAAGGTTTTGCCGTCCTGCAGGGAGTAATTCAGGCGCCCCACCGCATGCCAGCGGCTGGATAACGGCCATTGCCCGGAAAGATCGACCTGGCGCAGGGTGTTGCGGGCGAAGCGGTAGCCGAGGTCGAAGGATCTGCCGGGTTCGGGCCGGTAGCGCGTGGCGATGTTGTAGCGCTGGCTGTGCGACTGGTTCGGGTCATACTGGAATTCACTGTCGAAGGACCATGCTTTTGTCACGCGTCCAGAGGCGGCAAGCAGGATATCGGACTTGTTGGTGGTCGTCGCGGGGGCCACCAGATTCACCCGGGGTGTCCTGAAGCTGAAGCGCTCGCCCACCATCAGTTTCAGCCGCTCCACGCCATTCTCCTGTTCCAGCAGGCGCGAAGTCAGGGCCAGCGTGATGTGATTCGCATCGCCCACCCTGTCGCTGCCGAAGAAACGGTTCTCGGTGAACATCTGGGAGAAGTCGAAGCTGGCCTGCGCCGAATCGAAATTGGGCAGCAGGCTCTGGTCCTTGTATGGCACATAGACATAGAAGGCGCGCGGCTCCAGGGTATGCACATAGTCCCCGCCAAACATGCTCCAGTCGCGCTCGAAGGCGACCCCGCTGTCCAGGCTCAGGAGAGGCAGGGTGCGCGAGGCGTCCGGCAGGCCGCCGGCATTGTTTGCGCCGAGCACGTAATGCGTGCTGTGCAGGGCGATCCTTGGCGTCATGTAAAAGGCCGGGGTGCTGATCAGGGGGTAGCTGGCGCTGGGGTGGATCACCAGACGCCTGGCGTTCAGCGCGGTGGGGTGGCTGAAATCGACATACTCGCCGGCAAGGGCAAGATTGGCGCCGGAGTGGTTGCGCTGCGCATTGACGGTCAACTGCGGCAGGCGCTTGTAAGGCGCCCCGATCGGCGCGGCCGGATCCTGCAGGGTCTGGTAACGCTGCACGCGCGCGGTCGCGTTCCACCAGTCGGCGCCGTAGCTCAATACGCCCTCTTGCAGCAGGTTGGCCTGCGAGGTGGCGTTCACCGTATTTCCCAGATCGCGGAAATACGCATCATCCGAGACGCTGTTCAGGTTGACGTAGCCATTCAATGCGCCCGCGATGACCTGGCTGTGCATGAGATGGAGGCGCGTGCGGCTGCGCTTCGCCAGCGCATCGCTGGGCAGCACGTCCGCCTGCAGTTCGCCGCCATAGCCGGGCTCCAGGTAGCGGAGCTCGTTGTTGAGCAAGACACCGCGCTTGGTCATCACGCGCGGCGCGACCGTCGCGTCGCGGTTCGGCGCGATGTTCCAGTAGTAAGGCACGGTCAGCTCCCTGCCGCCCTTGGTCGTGCTGCCGAATACCGGCGACAGGAATCCCGATTTGCGCTGGTCGTTGAGCGGGAAATCCATCCACGGCGAATACAGGATCGGCACGTCCATGAATTCCACCAGAGCGTGATGGGCCACGCCGACCTGCCGGTCGCGGTCGATCTCCAGGCCGCGCATCTTCAGCAGCCAGTCCTGGTTGTCGGCGGGGCAGGTGGTGTAGGTTGCGTTGTCCAGCGTGTAATGCTGCCTGTCGTGGATGTGCATCATGTCTGCCGAACCGCGCCCGTCGTTCTCCGCGAGACGGAACACCGGTTGTTCCATGGTGCCGATGCTGGTGTCGAGGTTCAGCTTGAGATGCGGCCCGCTCATCGTGTTGCCGTCCTGCTCCAGCACCACCGAGCCCTGCGCGTCGAGCTCCTGCGTATCCTGGAAATACAGCAGGCGGTCGGCGCGGATGGACTGCCCGCGCTTGCGCAATATCGCATTGCCTGTCGCCTCGATCTGGTTCTCCTTCTTGCCCGTCAGACGGTCCGCATCCATGAAGGCGGGCGTTTCCTGCACCGGTTCTGCCATCGCACTGAAGGTCTTGTCCATGTGCAGCGCGAACAGCTCCGCATTCGCGCCGGCATGGTGCGCGAATGTGCAAAGCAAGGCGAGTGCGACGGGTTTGAGACAGGGCCGCATGACGATGGTAAGGTGGTAAACTTTCGCAAGTTTACCACCAAGATTATCCGGGAAGCCCGATATGCAACGCCAGCAACAACTTGCCGCATGGCTGCACAGCCAGTTCCCCGACGATCCCTTTGCCCTTTCCCCGGCTTCCGCCGACGCCAGCTTCCGCCGCTATTTCCGCGTTACGTTCCGGGATCCGGGACATGGCGACGAGTGCGCCGACCGTCGCGGGCAGCAGGCTGGCACGCTCATCGTGATGGACGCGCCGCCGCAGCACGAGGACTGCCGTCCTTTCCTGCATATCGCCAGACTGTTCGAGGAGGCCGGGACGCATGTACCGCATGTGTATGCGCAAGATCTGCAGCAGGGTTTCCTGCTGCTCTCCGACCTCGGCAACACCACCTATCTGCAGGCGCTGAACTCAAGCACGGCGCGCGAGCTGTATGGCGCGGCCACCGACGCGCTGCTCAAGATCCAGCTCGCCTCGCGCGAGAATGAGCTGCCCCCCTATGACGAGGCCCTGCTGATGCGCGAGATGCGCCTGTTCCCGGAGTGGTACATCGCCAGGCATCTCAACCTCACGCTTACCGACAAGCAGCGCGCCAGGCTGGAGGAAGCCTTCGCGCGCATCATCGCCAACAACCTCGCGCAGCCGCGCGTGTACGTGCACCGCGACTACCACTCCAGAAACCTCATGCTGAGTGAACCGAACCCGGGCATCCTCGATTTTCAGGACGCGGTATACGGCCCGATCACCTACGACCTCGCATCGCTGTTCAAGGATGCCTATATCCGCTGGGAAGAGGAAGAGATCATGGACTGGCTGATCCGCTACTGGGAACAGGCGCGCAGGGCCGGGCTTCCGGTACGCGCCGATTTCGGCGAGTTCTACCGCGATTACGAATGGATGGGCGTGCAGCGCCACCTCAAGGTGCTGGGCATCTTCGCGCGCCTGTACCACCGCGACGGCAAGGACGGCTACCTGAAGGATTTGCCGCTGGTGATGGACTACCTGCGTGCCGCCTGCGCGCGCTATGTCGATCTCAAGCCGCTGCTGAATCTGCTCGACGAGCTGGAGCCGCGCGGCAACCAGACGGGGTATACGTTTTGACGATGCTGCGCATCTCCCTCTCCCCAACCCTCTCCCGCAAGCGGGCGAGGGGGTAAACGTGAAAGGCATAAACCCATGATTGCGATGCTGCTCGCGGCCGGACGCGGCGAGCGCATGCGCCCGCTCACCGACCATACTCCCAAGCCGCTGCTGGAAGCCGGCGGCAAGCCGCTGATCGTCTGGCACATCGAAAGACTGGTGAGTGCAGGCATCACCGAACTGGTCATCAACCACGCCCACCTCGGCGCGCAGATCGAAGCCGCGCTGGGTGACGGCAGCCGCTTCGGCGCGCATATCCGCTATTCACCCGAAGCCCGCGCGCTGGAAACCGCCGGCGGCATCGCCAATGCCCTGCCGCTGCTCGGCGGCGAGCCCTTTGCCGTGATCAACAGCGACATCTGCTGCGACTACGATTTCGCACGGCTGGATGGATGCGCAGCAGCCATGCAGGCCAGCGGCGACATGGCGCACCTGGTGCTGACGGATAATCCGGAGCACCATCCGCTGGGAGACTTCGGCTTGCGGGATGGCCGAGTCACGGACAACGGCGCCAGACTGACCTTCAGCGGTATCGGCATCTACCGGCCGGCGCTGTTCGGCGATATTCCACACGGCGCCACCGCGCCGCTCGCGCCGCTGCTGCGCGCGCAGATCGCCCTCGGCAAGGTCAGCGGCGAACACCACCGCGGCCTGTGGGTGGATGTCGGCACGCCGCAACGCCTCGCCGAGCTCGACAAGCAAATCCGCGCACAGCACAATGCGTCATGATCATCGACCCGACCATCTATTCACAACGCCGCGCCCGCCTGCTGGAAAAGATGCGGCGCGGCATCGCCATCATTCCCACCGCGGAAGAGGTGGCACGCAACGGCGACACGCACTATGCCTACCGGCACGACAGCAGCTTCTACTACCTGACCTGCTTTGCCGAGCCGGAGGCGGTGCTGGTGCTGGTCGCCGGGCAGGATGGCCACGACCGGCCGCAAACCGTCCTGTTCTGCCGCGAGAAGAATCCGGAACGCGAGGTTTGGGACGGTTACCGCGCCGGCCCCGATGTCGCGAAAGAACGATACGGTTTTGATGTCGCCCATCCCATCGCGCAACTGGATGAAAAACTGGCCGAGTGGCTGGGCGACCAGCCGGTGCTGTTCTATCCGCTGGGCCAGGATGCCGCCTGGGACCAGCGCATCCTCAAGCTGCGCGGCACGGTGCAGGCCGGGATACGCAGCGGCATCCGTGCGCCGGATGAGATACGCGACATCCGCGCGCTGCTCCACGAGATGCGCCTGGTCAAGGATGCGCACGAACTGGACATCATGCGCCGCGCCGCCGCGATCTCGGCACAGGCGCACCGGCGCGCCATGCGCTTCACCGGCCCGGGTCGCTTCGAATATGAGGTTGAGGCGGAGCTGCTGCATGAATTCTGCCGCCACGGCGCGCGACATCCCGCCTATCCCGCCATCGTCGCGGCCGGCGCGAATGCCTGCGTATTGCATTATGTGGACAACAACGCCCGGCTTGAGAGCGGCGACCTGCTGCTGATCGACGCGGGTTGCGAAGTGGAAGGCTACGCCGCCGACATCACGCGCACCTTTCCGGTGGGCGGGCGTTTCTCCGCCGCGCAAAAAGACGTCTATGAGATCGTGCTGGCCGCGCAGGCCGCCGCGATCGCCGCCGCCCGCCCCGGCAACACCTGGGATGCGCCGCATGACGCCGCGCTGCGCGTGCTGGCGCAGGGCTTCATCGACCTGAAGCTATGCCGGGGCAGCGTGGATGCCGTGCTGGAGAGCGGGAGCTACAAGCGGTTCTACATGCACCGCACCGGCCACTGGCTGGGCATGGACGTGCACGATGTCGGCGATTACAAGGTGGGCGACGAGTGGCGCGAACTGCAAGCCGGCATGGCGTTTACCGTCGAGCCGGGCTGCTACATCCGCCCCGCCGACGACGTGCCGCAGGCGTTATGGAACATCGGCGTGCGCATCGAGGACGATGTGGCCATCACCGACCAAGGCTGCGAAATCCTGACCGCAGCCGCGCCGAAGGCGGTCGCGGAGATCGAGGAGTTGATGCGGGCCTGAAAGACCGCGGGGCGGCCAGCCTTCGGGCTCATGGAAATGTCTTCCTGCCGGCGGCCTTGGCCGCTGCACGATCCTGCTGGAACTCATGCGCACTCACCAGTGCGTACAAGAGCAGAATGGCGGGAGTAGCCCAGGGCGAGACAAAATGGGCAAGCGATGCGCAGATGATCCCGATAAAGACGACGCCGAAGGGCATGGAAAATCGCTTGATGCCGGACAGCCTGGCAAAAACCAGAAAGATGGACAGCGCACCGAGCGTCCCTGCTGCAAAGTGAATGATCGCGTTGGCCATTTACCCTTACTCCATCAGGCAACGTTCAAGGTCGGGGATCGCGCAGGTCCGGCGGGGTGGCGGGCCAGGTCTCACTCGCACGACCGTTAACCGAGAACTGCGGGGTTGAGCCGCCACAGCGAGGCGGTCAAAGCGGTGGCGAAGCTCACCCAGGCAAGATAAGGCACGAGCAGGAGCGCCGCCAGCCTATGCAAACGCCAAAACGCCAGGATGGTGCCGGCGATGAGCAACCACAGGACGACGATCTCCGCCAGAGACAGCGCACCCTGGTGCCAGACAAAGAAGATCCAGGTCCAAAGCGCGTTGGCGAACAACTGGGCGACGAACAACTTCAGGGCGGTGGAGGCGCCACGAAAGCCGTGCTCTCGCCAGACGAGCCAGGCTGCGATGCCCATGAGGACATATAGCGCCGACCAGACCGGGCCGAAGAGCCAGGCAGGCGGCGCCCAGGACGGCTGGGAGAGTGCGCCATAGAACGAGGCGGCGCTGGCAGAGGCGATGGCTCCGATACCTCCCGTGACGAAGGAAGCGACAAGCCACCCAGCGAGGCCGAGAGCTTGTTTCATTGAGGTGGGATGCGCTATGGAGATTGTGAGATCTAACGTGGAGGTCACCGGTGCTGCGCGGCTTTACCGCGCAGCGTCCTCTGGAACGACGGGTTCGGGCACATACCTATGCGCCACGGGAGTGGCGCGATACGTACTGACGCAGCACACCATCCATGCGCGATTGCCAGCCTTCGCCCGTGGACTTGAAGTAGGCAACGACCTCGGGGCTGTAGCGCACCGATACCAGCAGCTTCTTGTTTTCGGACTTCGGGCGCCCACGCAACGAGCGCAAGGGAACCATGGCTTTCAGCTGCGTAGGCGTTAGCGGCTGCGCGTCGGGATCGCCTTTGGCTGCCGCGGTAATGGCCTTGTCTTCGGCTGCGGTAGGCATGCGAACAGCGGGTCGCTTAGAGACTTTGGACATAGTG
>JBGARW010000007.1:0-85488 GCA_044230015.1 Gallionella sp.
GCTCCGGTTCGTCCGCCGCGATCACGCCGATGGCGTAAGCGCCCACCAACTCGGCGAGCGCAGCCTGGGTCGCCGCCAGCAATGAATTGCCGCGCGCGTACTGGTTGTGGATGAGGTGCGCGATGACCTCGGTATCGGTATCCGAGGTGAATGCGTAACCCGCCGCAGCAAGGACGGCGCGCAGCTCCTCGTAGTTCTCGATGATACCGTTGTGCACCACGGCGATGTGATCCCTGCTGATATGCGGATGGGCGTTGCGCTCGCTCGGCACACCGTGCGTCGCCCAGCGCGTATGCGCGATGCCGATCAGGCCCTCGGTCGCCGCGCTTTTCCTGGCCAGTTCGGCGACCCGCCCGGCGCTGCGCACCCGTTCGAGATAGCCGTCGCGCACCACCACCAGTCCCGCGGAGTCATAGCCGCGATACTCCAGGCGCTGCAGCCCTTCCAGCAGGATCGGTACGACGTTGCGTTGCGCCACCGCGCCGACGATTCCGCACATGTTATTCCTTCTCTTTCGCCGGACGTTTCCATCCGCTGACACTCGTCTGTTTGCCGCGCGACAGGGTGAGCTCGCCGTCCGGCGCATCTTTCGTGATGGTGGAGCCGGCGCCGATGGTCGCGCCGCTGCCCACCGTCACTGGCGCGACCAGCTGCGTGCCCGAGCCGATGAACGCGTCGTCCCCGATGATGGTGCGATATTTGTTGGCGCCGTCGTAGTTGCAGGTGATGGTGCCGGCGCCGATGTTGACGCGGCTGCCCACCGTGCTGTCGCCGATGTAGCTGAGATGGTTGGCCTTGCTGCCCTGCGCGATCTCGCTATTCTTGACCTCGACGAAATTGCCGATGTGTACGCCGTCGTGCAGCTTTGTGCCGGGACGCAGGCGCGCATAGGGGCCGATATGACACCCGGTGCCCACCTCGCTGTTCTCGACGAGACTGTACGGCGCGATGCGCACGCCGGCAGCGATGCTGGCGTTGCGGAGGATGCTGTAGGCGCCCACCTGCACGTCGTCGCCGAGGGTCACGTCGCCCTCGAAGATGCAGCCGACATCGATGCCGACATCACGCCCGCAGGTTAGCCTGCCGCGCACGTCGATGCGCGCCGGGTCGGCGAGCGTCACGCCGTGCGTCAGCAGGCGGGCTGCCTCGACTTGCTGCCAGGCGCGCTCCAGCGCCGCGAGCTGCGCCTTGCTGTTGACCCCGAGGATCTCCCATTCGTGGGCAGGCTGCACAGCGTACACCGCAATGCCTTGCTGTACGGCCATGGCGACGATATCGGTGAGGTAATACTCGCCCTGCGCATTGTTGTTCTGCAGTTTTGCCAGCCATTCACGCAGTTTGCCGGTCGGCGCAAGCAGGATACCGGTATTCACTTCGCGTATCCCGCGCTGCTCGGCCGTGGCATCCTTCTCCTCGACGATGCCGAGCACGCTGCCGCGCGCGTCGCGCACGATGCGCCCGTAGCCCGCCGGGTCGTCCAGGCCGACCGTCAGCAGCACCAGACCGTCGCCCGCCTGCCGCATCTGGTGCAGCGTGGCCGGCTGGATCAGGGGCACGTCGCCGTACAGCACCAGCGTCCGCCCGTCGTCGCCGGCGAGGTGCGGCATAGCCTGCTGCACCGCATGTCCGGTGCCGAGCTGAGGCTCCTGTATGACGAACTTCGCAGGGTACTGCTGCAGGGCCTGCGGCACGGCTTCGCCACCATGCCCATACACCACACAGACCTGCTGCGGCTGAAGTACGGCGGCGCAATCCAGCACATGCCGGACCAGCGGCCTGCCGGCCAGCGCATGCAATACCTTGGGGATTTTGGAATACATGCGCGTGCCCTTGCCGGCAGCGAGGATAACGATGTTCAATGCGCTCATGGTCGGTCTTCTGAATATGCCGCAGTATAAACAAAAAGGGGGACCGCAGCCATTGACGGCCGCGACATGCGCAGTATTACCCCGGCAATATCTTCAGTGCACCGCCCGCTTGACCGGGAACACCAGCGCGAAGGTGCTGCCCTTGCCTTCCTCGCTCGACACCTCGAGCCTGGCCTGGTGGCGCATCGCGATGTGCTTGACGATCGCCAGGCCCAGACCTGTTCCGCCCGTCTCGCGCGAGCGGCTGCGATCCACGCGGTAGAAGCGTTCGGTGAGACGCGGGATGTGCTGCGCGGCGATGCCGATGCCGCTGTCCCGCACCGAGAACACCGGCTGGCCGTCGCGCTCGTCCCAGCGCAGCAGGATCGAGCCGCCTTCCGGCGTGTAGCGGATCGCATTGCTGAACAGGTTGCCGAACGCGCTGCGCAGCTCATCACGGTTGCCGAGCAGCCCCACCCCGCTCGCCATCTCGAGGCGCAACGCATACCGGCCGTCACCCAGCAACTGGCCTTCGCGATAAACCTCGCCGATCAGCGCGCCCATATCCACCTTTTCCTCGTGCAACGGGCTCTGGTCGCTTTCCAGGTGCGACAGGGTGAGCAGGTCGGCGACCAGATTCTCCATGCGGCGCGTCTGCTCGGCCATCAGCTGCAGGGCTCGGCGCGCATCCTCGCGGTTGAGGTCGGGCATGTCCTGCAGGTTCTCGACGAAGCCGTTCACCACGGTCAGCGGCGTGCGCAGCTCGTGCGAGACGTTCGCGACGAAATCGCGGCGCATGGCCTCGATGCGCTCCAGTTGCGTGACGTCGCGGCTGATAAGCAGCCGCTTGTTCATGCCATAGGGGATGAGCTTGACGGACAACACCATGCCTTCATGGCGCACGGGGCGCATCACCAGCGGTTCGCTGAAGTTGGATTCGTGGAGGTATCCGACGAATTCCGGCTGGCGCACCAGATAGGTGATGTCCTGCATGCAATCATGCTCCGGGTCGAGGCTGAAGTGCCGCTGTGCGAGCGGATTGCACCATTCGATGCGGTTCGCCTCGTTCAGGATCGCCACCCCCTCCGGCAACGCGGCGGTGGCCTGTTCGATGTGCTGCAGTTCGGTGGTCAGGTCGAGCTGGGTCTGGTTGTGCCGCTTGACCATCTTGTACAGCCGGGAGAACACCTCGTCCCAGATGCCGCCCGCCTCGGGGACGGTCTCGATGCACGCATCCTGCAGCCAGCTGCCCAGCCGGTACAGTTGGCGGGCATGGAGCACCATCATGACCAGCAGCACCGGCAGCGTGAACAGCAGCGCCAGAGTGGCGGAGAACAGCGCCCACAGAAGCAACGCGGTCAGCGCGACGAGCGCAATGGGCACGCTTAAACGGAGCCAGAAACCCTGCAAGTCATCCCCTTCAGTTAACCGAAAAACGATAGCCGCTGCCGCGCACCGTCTGGACCAGGCCATCCATTCCGGCGGGCTCCAGTGCGGCACGCAGACGGCGGATGTGCACGTCCACCGTGCGCTCTTCGACGAACACCTGCGTGCCCCACACCTGGTCGAGCAATTGTGTGCGGCCGTACACCCGCTCCGCGTGGGTCATGAAGAAATGCAGCAGGCGGAACTCGGTGGGGCCAAGTTCTATGGTCGTATCCCCCGCGGTCACGCGATGCGCGGCCGGGGACAGTTCCAGGCCGCCCGCCGCCACCACCTCATCCGGCATCCGCGGGGCATGGCGGCGCAGCACGGCGCGGATGCGCGCCATCAGCTCGCGCGGCGAGAACGGCTTGGTGATGTAATCGTCCGCGCCGGATTCCAGCCCCAACACCTTGTCGCGCTCCTCGCCGCGCGCGGTCAGCATGATGATCGGGATGTCGCGGGTGGCGGCATCGCTGCGCAGCTGCTTCGCCAGGATCACGCCGCTGGTGTTCGGCAGCATCCAGTCCAGCAGGATCAGGTTCGGTGCGCTGCTGCGGATCTGCTGCCACGCACTGTCCGCATCCCCGGCGCGCAGCGCCTGAAAGCCGGCCTGCGCCACATTGAACGCCAGCAGCTCCTGGATCGCCGGCTCGTCTTCCACAATCAGTATCTTCGCGCTCATCATATGGCCCTTATCGCCAATTCGAAGATTGCAAGGGTATGAAGAATTTGTGACGGGAATATGACACGGCTCAGTCGCGCCGGTGCGCGTGGTGCGGCGCGGCGACATGCTCCGGCCGCCGCTGCAGCAGCGAGCCGGCCACCATGCCGGCGACGCTCATCAGAAAGCCGGCGAATTGCGGCGGGATGCCCGCCTCCGGCGCCAGGAACTCCATCGGCAGCCAGGTCGCCAGCCCGAGGCCCATCGCCAGATAAGCGCCGAGCGTGGAGGCGCGCTTCCAGTACAGCCCGGCCGCCAGCGGCGTGAAGGCCAGCACCAGCGTCACCTTGTAGGCGTTCTCCACCATCTGGTGGATGCCGGTCTCCCGGTCCAGCGCCCACAGCGCGTAGAGCGTGACGCATGCCGCGAAGACGCCCACCACCCAGCGCGTCATCGCCAGCATCTTGCGGTCGGACAGGTTCCTGCGCGTGATCCAGCCCTTGAGCACGTTCTCCGAGAGCGTGACCGAGGGCGCGAGCAGGGTGCCGGAGGCGGTGCTCATGATCACCGACAGCAGCGCGCCGTAGAAGACCACCTGGGCGAACAGCGGCAAGTGCGCCTTGACCAGCTCCGGCAACAGCTTCTGGCTGTCCTCGGAGAGCCACTGCGCGGCCAGCGCCGGGTCGATCAGGTTGGCCGAATAGGCCAGGAACAGCGGCACGGCGGCAAAGGCGAAATAGGCCACTCCGCCCAGTACCGTGCCCCACACCGCGACGTTCTCGTTCTTCGAGGAGTTGGCGCGCTGGAACACGTCCTGCTGCGGGATGGAACCGAAGCCCATGGTCAGCAGGCCGGAGAGGAAGGCGACCATGGCCACCGCGTTCAGCTCCGGCCAGAAATGGAACTTGCCATTCTGCGCCGCATGCTCGATCACCGGCACGACGCCGCCGGTCATGCCGCTCATCAGCCAGGCGATGTAGAGCAGGCCCAGCACGATGACGATCATCTGCACGAAGGTGGTGAGCGCCACCGACCACATGCCGCCGTACAGGGTGTAGAGCAGCACCACCGCCGCGCCGATGAGTATCCCTTGCGCCTGGGTGATCGATCCGTCGGACAGCACGTTGAACACCAGCCCCAGCGCGGTGACCTGCGCCGACACCCAGCCGAGATAGGACAGCGCGATGGCGATGCCGGCGATGACCTCGACCTTGTGGCCATAGCGCTGGCGATAGAAGTCGCCGATGGTGAGCAGGTTCATGCGGTACAGCTTGCGCGCGAAGAACAGGCCGAACAGCACCAGACACAGCGAGGCGCCGAACGGGTCGGAGATCAGCCCGCCGAGGTCTTCCTCGAGGAAGGTGGCAGGGATGCCGAGCACGGTCTCGGCACCGAACCAGGTGGCGAACACCATGGCCAGCACGATGTACATCGGCAGGGAACGCCCTGCGGTGATGTAGTCGCGCGCGTTATGCACCCTGGTGGCCGCATACATGCCGATGCCTATGGAAAGGACCAGATACAGGAAGACGAAACCGACCAGCATGGCACCCGCTCGCTCAAAATCGTGACGGGACGGATTCTAGCAGCCCTGCGCCGAAGAACAATCGGCAAGCGGCTATTTTTCGTGGAGCTCGCGCAGGTCCTTGTTGAGGAAGAAGGCGATCACGGTACGGATCACCACGATGCCGCCGAGCATAGCGAGCGATTCCCAGCTGGGGATCACGATGGTCTGGATGATGTCGCCGGCGAGGAAGAAATCCAGCCCCAGCGCGGTCTTCTCGCCGATGGCGCTGCGGATATGGCTGATCGGCGCCGGCTGCGGCTCCCGCACCAGGGTCGACCTGACGCGCAGCAGCAGCCGGAACAGTCCTTCAATCGCGCCCCACAGCACCACGGCGATGCCGATCGCCTCGATCCAGGGTGCGACCAGTTCGACGAATCCGACCAGCAGTTCGTGCATCACGCTTTCCGGTCGGACCTACAGTTCCTTGGCGTGGTTGGCCAGGTATGCCGCCACCCCCTCGGTCGAGGCGTTCATGCCCGCCCTGCCCTTGACCCAGCCGGCCGGGCAGACCTCGCCGTGCTCCTCGGTGAATTGCAGCGCGTCCACCATGCGCAGCATCTCGTCGATGTTGCGCCCCAGCGGCAGGTCGTTCACCACCTGGTGGCGCACCACGCCGGCACGGTCAATCAGGAACGAGCCGCGGAACGCCACACCGGCCTCGTCGAACTCCACATCGTAGGCCTTGCAGATCTCATGCTTGACGTCGGCAACCAGCGGATACTGTACCTGCCCGATACCGCCCTTTTCGACCGGGGTGTTCTTCCACGCCAGGTGGGTGAATTGCGAATCGATCGACACGCCGATCACCTCGGTATTGCGCTTCCTGAATTCATCCAGGCGATGGTTGAAGGCGATCAGCTCCGAGGGGCAGACGAAGGTGAAATCCAGCGGGTAGAAGAAGATCACGGCGTACTTGCCGGCGATATGTTTCTTCAGATTGAACGTCTTGTTGATTTCGTTGTTGCCCATCACCGTGACGGCATTGAAATCCGGTGCGGGTTTACCTACGAGAACGGCCATGGTGATCTCCTCTCGGTCATGTTGGACGGCACAATTTAGGCTTTTGCCGCCGCCGCGTCAACCTTGACGCGTGCAGGTGCAAGTCTATCCCGGGCCGCCCTGGTATTCCCTGACCTGCGTCATGGAACGCACCGGGGATCCCCGTCTCCGGTTCGCGCGGGGCGCGCTCATGTGCTGCCGCTCACGGCGAACTGGATGCGGTGCAGTTGCGCATACACACCGTTCCTTTCCAGCAACTCGCGGTGCGTGCCGATCTCGGCGATCTCGCCTTTCTGCAATACGACGATCCGGTCCGCTCTTTCGATGGTGGACAGGCGGTGCGCGATGACCAGCGTGGTGCGGCCCTGCATCAGCGCTTCCAGCGCGGCCTGCACATGACGTTCGGATTCACTGTCCAGCGCGGAGGTCGCCTCGTCGAGGATCAGGATCGGCGCGTCCTTGAGGATGGCGCGCGCGATGGCGATGCGCTGGCGCTGCCCGCCGGACAGCTTCACGCCGCGCTCGCCGACCAGCGTGCCCAGTCCTTCCGGCCATTCGCGGATGAATTCCATCGCGTGCGCGGCCTGCGCGGCGGCGACGATCTCCGCCTCGCTCACCTCGCGCATCTGCCCGTAGGCGATGTTGGCCGCGACGGTATCGTTGAACAGCACGACTTCCTGGCTCACCAGCGCGATGTTGGCGCGCAGACTGGCCAGCGTCAGCTCGTTGAGGTCGTGGCCGTCCAGGGTGATGCGCCCGCCGGTCGGCGTATAGAAGCGCGGCACCAGGTTGGCCAGCGTGGTCTTGCCGCTGCCCGAGGCCCCGACCAGCGCGACGCTCTCCCCGGCGCGGACGTGCAGCGTGATGTCCTGCAGCGCATGCCGCCCGTCCGCCCCGTAGGCGAACCGCACATGGTCGAACTGCAGCTCGCCGCGTGCCCGTCCTATCGCCTGTGTGCCGCTGTCCGTCTCGCCTGCGGTATCGAGCAGGGCGAACACGCTCTCCGCCGCCGCGAGGCCGCGCTGCAGGTATTCGCTGACACCTGCCAGCCGCTTGAGCGGCGCGGTCAGCATCAGCATCGCCATGATGAACGAGACGAAACCGCCCACCGTGGTCTCGTCGGCCTGCGATTGCAGCGTGGCGAGATAGACGATCACGGCCAGGGCGATGGCCGCGACCATCTGCACGATGGGCACGTTCGCCGCCGCCGCGGCAGCCTGCTTCATCGCATAGCGGCGCACCCAGTTGGCCTGCTCGTTGAAGCGGCCGCTCTCGTACTGCTGCCCGCCGAACAGCTTGACCACCTTGTGCGCGGAGACGCTCTCCTCGATCACCTGCGTGATGTCGCCCATCGCGCGCTGCGCGTCACGGCTGCTGGTGCGCATCCGTCTGCTGATGACGCGGATGATCCAGGCGATGACCGGCGCCATCAGCAGCGTCAGCAGCGTCAGCTTCCAGTTGAGGTAGAACAGCCAGCCGAGCAGCCCGGCGATGACGATGCTGTCGCGCACCGCGATCGTCACCACGGTGGTCGCGGCGCTGGTCACCTGGGTGACATCGAAGGTCAGCTTGGAGATCAGCGCGCCGGTGGCGTGGTCGTCGTAATAGCGCGTCGGCAGGCTGAGCAGCTTGCGGAACATCGCGTCGCGCAGGTCCATCACCAGCTTGTTGCCCACCCAGTTGATCGCGTAGGTGCCGATGAAGGTCGCCAGTCCGCGCACCAGGAAGATCACGATGATGACCACCGGCACCAGCCGCATCATCTCCTGGTCCTTGTGCACGAACGTGCCGTCCAGCATCGGCTTCATCAGTGCGGGCACCAGCGGCTCGGTGGCGGCGACCACGACCATGCCGAGCAGGGAGACGGCAAAGGCGCGCCAGTAGGGTCTGACGTAGTCGAGAAGGCGCAGATAGAGCTGGCCGCTGGATGGATTCATGGCGCGCACTTTAGCAGAAAAGGCCGCCGCCCAACTGCTGCGCTTGGTGATGCTTTGTCGAAAAGCGGCTCAAAATCCTCATGTATAAAACATACATTCCGGTTCTTCGCCGCTTTTCTCCTCGCCTGACCGGCGCTCGCAACGTTGGGCGGCGGCCTTTGAAACGGCATGTATTCTGCGCACCTAGAATTCGATGCCTTCCTGCGCCTGCATCCCTGCATCGAACGCATGCTTGACCGGGCGCATCTCGGTGACGGTGTCGGCGATCCCGACCAGCGCATCCGGTGCGCCGCGCCCGGTCAGCACCACATGCTGCATCGCGGGGCGGTCGCGCAGGGCCCCCAGCACCGGTTCGACTTCGAGATAGCGCAGCTTCAGCGCGATGTTGATCTCGTCCAGCACCACCAGTTGCAGCGCGGGGTTGCGCAACATGTCGTGCGCCACCTGCCAGGCGGCCTGCGCCTTGGCGATGTCGCGCGCGCGATCCTGCGTCTCCCAGGTATAGCCTTCGCCCATCACGTGATACTCGACTTCTGGGAAACGCCGGAAGAAGGCCTCCTCGCCGGTGGAGAAACTGCCCTTGATGAATTGCACCACGCCGACGCGCATGTCGTGGCCGAGGGCGCGCGCGACCATGCCGAACGCCGCGCTGCTCTTGCCCTTGCCGTTGCCGGTGTGCACCAGCACCAGACCGCGCCGTTGCGTGGCGGCGGAGACCCTGCTGTCCACCAGCTCTTTCTGGCGCCGCGCGCGCGCCAGATGGCGCTCTTTTTCGCCTGGCGCCGCTTCGGTCTCTTCCGTCATGTGCCGTGTCTTCCGCGCGGACAGGCTCTCACAGCAAGCGCGGGCGATCAGGCGCGCGCAGAACGCCTGGACAGATTCGTGGCAATGATCTGCGCACAGACGGCAACTGACAGATACAGGGATGTGCCGGTCAGATATTGACCGTAATACCCGGTCACGCCAGCCGCATATTGCAGCGCTCCCATTTCGGCAAAACGCCCGGAGAACAGGTAGAAGCTGCCGCTGGAGATCACGAATGCCGTGCTGGTCGCCAGCAATGCCGTCGCAGCGAACAGCGACAACCCGCGCCAGGACTGGCTATGGCGTGCCGCATAGAAGCGTCCGCCGAACCACGGCACGAGATAAGCCGGTATCAGGAACCAATAGGCGGGCGAGAAGCACCAGTCGCTCACCCCGCCATAGTTGATCGCCAGATAATCCACCAGCCCGGCTTCGAGCAGCAGCGCCGGAAGCGCCCAGCGCGACAGATAGAGGCCGGCCAGCAGGAATATCGCCAGCGAAGCATCCGGCAGATGCAAGGCGGAGCCGAAGTGATGATCGCGCGTCACCGCCATCAGCGCGGCCAGTGTTGCGAAAATTACGATGTTTCTGGTTTGATTGCTGTCCATCTTGTCTCCCGAATCTGATGCTTGTTTAATGGGGGCAACAGTACACGAAGCCGGAAAAAAAGCAAAGGCGGCAATGTTGCCGATGAAGTCGGGCCGCCTTTGCCGATACCCTCTTTTTACTGCCGGTAAGCCAAGCCGACAGACAGCGTGCGCCCCAACGTGTTGTAGCCATGCGCCAGCATGTAATCGCGGTTGAGCAGGTTGTCCGCGCGCAGCGACAGACTGAATTGACGGTCCAGCGCATAGCTGACCGTGAGATTCAGCAGGTCATAGGACGCCAGGGTGGTGCGCGCGAAGGTGTTGATGTCCACGTCCGCACGCGTGCCGCTGTGCTGCCACTCGGCGCCCGCCTGCCATGCGCCGGATCGCCGCGTGACGCCCGCGTGGGCGAACGACCTGGAACGGCGCAACAGCGCAAGGCCGGTCTGGCTGTCGCGCGGGTTCTGCAACGTCAGTGCCGCCCGCGCCTCTGTGTCGCCGAACTGCCCGGCATACGCCATCTCGATGCCGTCGATGCGCGCCTCGCCGAGGTTGACCATGGTGCCGGCCGGCAGGTTGTTGCTGACGATCAGGTCGCGGATGCGGTTATCGAACCAGGCCAGGTCGATACGCTGGCCGTGCGCCGCATAGTGCAATCCCAGTTCGTTGTTGCGCGACCGCTCCGGCTTCAGGTTCGGATTGCCGCCATAGGAAAACCCGAAGCCGAAGTTGACGAACGGATAGAACAGATCGTTCAGCGTCGGCGCCTTGAACGCCGTGCCCGTGCTTGCCGTGATGCGCCACGCATCATTGAGGTCGTAGCCGTATCCCAGCAACACGGTATCCGCGATGCCGAAGTCGGAGTAGCGGTCACGGCGCAGGTTGAACTGCGCCTGGTGCGCGCCGTGCACGCCGGTATAGCCCGCGAACAGGCTGTCGTCGGTACGGCCGCTGCGCGTGAACGCGGTGCTGCTCGACACGCGCTGCCTCAGCTGCTCGACCCCGATGTTCAGTGCGTCGCGTTCGCCCAGTTGCAGGGTGTTCTGCCAGCTGATCTGGTCGCCGGTGGTCTTAAACTGCGCCCCCAGCCCGAGGTCCGGCGCGCCGTTCAGGAAGTTCTGCGTGTCGTCCACGCCCTGCGACAATTGCAGCCTGCTCTGCCAGACATCGCCGAAGCGGTTGTCCGAGGTCAGCGCCACTTTCCGTACATTGGCGCGGCTCTCGTTGACGTCGGTCGGCAAGCCGAAGGAGTTGTCGTTCCGGCTGTCCGCAAGGCTGTCGAACAGGGAAAGCGACACACTGTGATCGGCACCGAGGCTCTGGCGCACGCTGGCGGAAAAGCTGGTGTTGTCATAGCCGTCCCGGTCGGGGTTCACCGCCGGCACGATGGACGGCTTGATGGCCGACACGCCGCCCGTGCGGAAACCCGACACCCGCATGTCGAACGAAGTGCCAGCCACTGCGCCGCCGAAACCCGCGGAGGCACGCTGCGTGCCATGCGTGCCGCCCCCGGCGGCGGCATCCAGGGATGGCGCGCCCTTGCCGCGCCGGGTGAAGATCTGGATCACGCCGCCGATACCTTCCGAGCCGTACAGGCTGCTGACGTTGCCGCGCACGACCTCGATGCGCTCGACATGGTCCAGCATCAACTGGTCGATCGCCGTCATGCCGGAGGTGGCGGAGCCGATCCGCACTCCGTCCAGCAACACCAGCGCATGGCTGGAGTTGGTGCCGCGCACGAACAGGCTGCTCTGCTTGCCGGCGCCGCCGCTCTGGTAGACCTCCACCCCGGCCAGGTTCTTCAGCAACGACGGGACATCCGCCGCCTGCGACACCAGTATCTCCTTGCGGCCGATCACCGTCGTGTGCGCCAGTGACTGGGCGAGCGGCTGCGTCACGCGTGTCGCCGTGACAACCACTTCATCCAGACCGGGGGTATCGGCAAGAGCGGCAAGAGGAAGAACGGTCGCGCCGGACAGCGCGACAGCGATAAGTTTCTGTTTCATGGTGATTTCCCGAGTAGGTTCCGAGCGTCCCCGCTGGAACGTTAAAATTCAGGAAACACCACGGGCAGAGAAAGCAGGATAGGACGGATATGCCGTTCAACTTGTGCCGATGCGCCACCCGCAGCATCTCCTGTTACCTTTGCTCCGGGGCCGGTCTCCGGGCTCGCAAGTCTTGATCTGCCGCCTTCCCATGATCGCTCACAGTGGCATATCGGCAGATCCGCACTCGCTTACCGTTGCGGGGGCAGCACAGGCATCGGGTCGTGACCCTCACCTGTTTCCCGTTTAACTCGCCTGCAAGCAGGCGAGAACCTCAAAGCAGCGCGCACTCTAACATAAGCGCAACACACTGCCAAAAAATCACAAATCGCTTTCAGAACTTCGGCTTACCATTTGACTTATCAGCACTTTCCAAATTATAGTCAGCGCATGGAAAACGAATTGAACGCACTGGAAGGCAAACTTGCGCGACTGATACAGGTGAGCGGCAAGCTGCGTGCGGAAAATCACCAGTTGCGCCAGGAACTGGCGCAGGCACTCAGCAATAACCGGCAATGCAGCGACAAAATGGAAAGCGCAAAGGCACGCCTGGAGAAATTGCTGGTCACCCTTCCTGCGGAACAAACATGAGCGGCGCCACCAAAACGCTGGACATCAGGATCCTCGACCGCGAGTTGCGCGTCGCCTGCCCCGAAGAGGAACGCGGCGAACTGCTCGATGCTGTCGCCTATCTGGACAAGAAGATGCGTGAGATACGCGATGCCGGCAAGATCGCCAGCGTCGAGCGCATCGCCCTGATGGCCGCGCTCAACATCACCCACGAGCTGCTTTCCGTGAAGATCGGACGCGGCTTTGACCTCGCCGATTTTAAGCGTAGAATGGACTCCATGCAGGCAGCGATCGACCAGGCGTTAGCCGAACAGGATTCGCTGTTTTGATTTGCCCCCTGCGGTGTTCGTCAGGCCTGTAATTCTTTGAGCCAATAAGTTAATTCAGGTCGCGACCCACCAAGCCGCTGTTGTGAGCGTCCGATCCGGACGAGCCTGATGCGGCAGGGAAACGACCCTCTTGGACCGCAGGTTCAAGATGCCGGGTCAACGGCACAGGCGGGGGGCTTTATTCCGGTGCGGCCTGAACAAGGCCGCACTTTTTGTTTGCGGATTAAGAACCATGCGCTACTGGCTGATGAAATCCGAGCCCGCCGATTGCGGCATCGACGATCTCGCCGCCATGCCGAACCGGACCGTCGCCTGGTACGGCGTGCGCAACTATCAGGCGCGCAACTTCATGCGCGACCGGATGCGGGTCGGCGACGGCGTGCTGTTCTACCATTCCAACTGCAGGGAGCCGGGCATCGCCGGTATCGCCAGGGTCGGCAGCACCGCCTATCCCGACGCCACGCAGTTCGACAAAAAGAGCCGCTTCTTCGATCCCAAGGCCACGCCGGAGCAGCCGCGCTGGTTCAACGTGGACGTGCAACTGGTGCGCAGGATACCGCTCATCGCCCTCGGCGAACTGCGGCGGCATCCGGAGCTGGCGCGGATGCGCGCCCTGCAGCGCGGCAACCGCCTGTCCATCACGCCGCTCGACCCGGATGAGTGGAAATTCATCCTGATAAACCTGGCGCACGATTGAAAACCTCTACCAACCTACTGTGCAATTCGATAGCGGCGTTGCGCGGTACTCGCTCCTCACCTACCTATGAGGTATGTCTCGTACGCTGTGCTCCGTGCGCCTTGCTCTCAAATCGCTCGTTACGTTTGGTAAAGGTTTTCTGATGGAGTGGTATGCCGCCTATCTGCTGCTCGGCGCCTTCGTCGGCTTCTTCGCCGGGCTGCTCGGTATCGGCGGCGGCCTGGTGCTGGTGCCGGTACTGAGCTGGCTGTTCGAGGCGCAACACCTGGGCGGGGAACATGACCTGCATCTCGCGCTGGGCACCTCGATGGCCGCGATCCTCTACACCGCCGCCTCCAGTGCCCGGACGCACTATGCGCATGGCGCGGTCGACCTGTCCGTCGTGCGCGGCATGACGCCGGGCCTGCTGTCCGGCACGCTGCTCGGCACGCTGCTTGCCAGCAGTGCCGCGCCGTCCTGGCTGGCACTGTTCTTCGCGCTGTTCATGTGTTTCGCCGCCGCGCAGATGCTGCTCGGGCTGAAACCCGGAGCCGCCCGGCAACTGCCCGGGCGCGTCGTGCTGACGCTGGTCGGCGGCGGCATCGGCGCGGTCAGCAGTCTGGTATCGATCGGTGGCGGGACGTTGAGCGTGCCCTTCATGCTGTGGCACAACATCCCTTTCAGGCAGGCCATCGGCACCTCGGCCGCGCTCGGTTTCCCCATCGCGCTCGGCGGCACGGCCGGCTATATCGGCACCGGCCTGATGCTGCACACGCTGCCCGGGGGAACGCTGGGCTTCGTCTATCTTCCCGCGCTGCTCATGCTCGTCCTCGGCAGCGCCTTCACCACACCGCTCGGCGCGCGGGCGACCCACCGGCTGCCGCTGCAGCCGCTGCGCCGCGGCTTTGCCGTCCTGTTGTTGATATTGGCAGCGCGGATGCTGCTGAAGGCTTTCAGCTGAGGGGGTTGCGCAGCCGGAAACCCAGGGTTACCAGCGCGACCAGCAGCAGCATCGCCACCGCGTTGTGCAGCACCGCACCCGGCAGCGGCAGCCCGAACGACACATTGGTGACACCGAGCGCGAACTGCAGCACGACCAGTCCCAGGACAACTTTGCCGATACCGCGCAAACCCCGCACCGCCATGACCCCGAAGGACAGCCAGCCCAGATACGCAGCGGCGACCAGTGCACCGGCGCGGTGCATCCAGTGGATCGCCGTCAGCCTTTCCGCGGAGAGCGGAAGGCCGGAGGAATCGAAGCTCCAGGAAAAATCCATGGCCGGCAGCAGTGCCCCGTTGCACAGCGGGAATCCGTTGCAGGCCAGCGCGGCGAAATTGGAACTGACCCAGCCACCCAGCATGATCTGCACCAGCAGCAGCACGAAGCCGAGCCACGACAGGCCGCGCCACTTCCGTACCGCATCGGGCTCGATGGCGGGTGCAGGCAACTGGCGCAATGCGATCCAAACCACCACCGCCAGCATCGCGATCCCGCCGGCCAGATGCACCGAGACGATGACTGGTCGCGATAAATGGGAGAAGGCCCAGATGCCGAATGCCGCCATGAACACCATCAGCCCGAGCAGAAGGGTCGGCAACAACGGGGACTGTCGCAGCTCCCTGCGCTTCTTCCACGCCAGCCCGCATACCGCGATGGCCAGCAGCCCCAGCAACTGCACCACCTGGCCGTGCAGCTTCCACTGCCACGAAGTATGGCCGCGCGGCGCGCCGGCCTGCGGAGGCTGCCGTTCCTTCAGCGCGTTCTCCCCGTAGCAGGCCGGCCAGTCGGCGCAGCCCAGGCCGGCATCGGAAAGGCGCGCATAGGCGCTCAATACCACCGCACAAAAGGCGAGGATACATGTGGCGAAAACCAGTCTGGGATACATCGCACGGCACCGTGAAAAAGACGGCGCGATTGTATGCCATCGCGCCAGCCAAGGCGAGAAGCTGTCCACCCGCAACGGCTCCAAGCCTTCCATTTATGCTAATCTGCGCGGGTATTCTTCCGGCAACCTGACATGAACGGCTATCTGAAACGCATCCTCAACGCGCGCGTGTACGACGTGGCGATCGAAAGCCCGCTGGAACTCGCGCCCAATCTTTCGGCGCGCACCGGCAACACGCTGCTGCTCAAGCGCGAGGACATGCAGCCGGTGTTCTCCTTCAAGCTGCGCGGCGCGTACAACAAGATGGCGCAACTCACGCCGGAACAGCTCAGGCGCGGCGTCATCGCCGCCTCGGCGGGCAACCATGCGCAAGGCGTGGCGCTGTCCGCACAGAAGCTCGGCTGCAAGGCGGTGATCGTGATGCCCGCGACCACGCCGCAGATCAAGATCGACGCGGTCAAGGGCCGCGGCGCGAAGGTGGTGCTGCACGGCGACTCCTATTCAGACGCCTGCGCGCACGCGCTGGAACTGGAGAAACGCGAGGGTATGACCTTTGTGCACCCCTACGACGACCCCGACGTGATCGCCGGACAGGGCACCATCGGCATGGAGATCCTGCGCCAGCACACCAAACCGATCCACGCGATCTTCTGCGCCATCGGCGGCGGCGGGCTGGCCGCCGGCGTGGCGGCCTACGTCAAGCAGCTGCGCCCCGACATCCGGATCATCGGCGTGCAGCCGGTCGACTCCGACGCCATGCACCGCTCACTGAAAGCCAAAAAGCGCGTCATGCTCGACCATGTCGGGCTGTTTGCCGACGGCGTGGCGGTCAAGCAGGTCGGCGAGGAGACCTTCCGCCTGTGCCGCAAGCTGGTGGACGAGATCGTGCTGGTGGACACCGACGCCACCTGTGCCGCGATCAAGGACGTGTTCGAGGACACCCGCTCGATCCTCGAACCGGCCGGTGCGCTCGCCATCGCCGGCGCCAAGCTGTACGCCGCGCGCGAGAAACTCAGGGGCGAGACGCTGGTCGCCATCGCCTGTGGCGCGAACATGAATTTCGACCGCCTGCGCTTCGTCGCGGAACGCGCCGAGATCGGTGAGCGGCGCGAGGCCATCCTCGCCGTCACGATCCCCGAAACGCCTGGCAGCTTCCGCAAATTCTGCGCGCTGCTCGGCAAGCGCAACATCACAGAATTCAACTACCGCTACGCCGACGCGAAAGTGGCGCATGTCTTCGCCGGCATCCAGGTGCGCGACCAGTCCGAGACCGCCGAACTGGTGGACAAGCTGCGGCGCAACGATCTGCCCACACTCGACTTGTCCGACAACGAGATGGCCAAGCTGCACCTGCGCCACCTGGTCGGTGGCCACGCACCTGAGGCCAGGGACGAGATCATGTTCCGCTTCGAGTTCCCGGAACGCCCCGGCGCGCTGATGAATTTCCTCAACAGCATGAGCCACAACTGGAACATCAGCCTGTTCCACTACCGCAACCACGGCGCGGACTATGGCCGCGTCCTGGTCGGCATGCAGGTGCCGCACCACGACAAGAAGGCGCTGAAGACCTTCCTCGACACCCTCGGCTACCGCTACTGGGACGAGAGCGGCAACCCGGCATACCGGCTGTTCCTGGGGTGACCCATGACCGCATCGCCCAAGCAGGCCATACGCAAAGATGCGCTATCCCTGCGCGAGCGGCTCCCTCCCGAGGTTCGCGCCGCGCACAGCAGAACCATCACCGAACGGCTACTGCAGCTGCCGGAATACCGGCAGGCCGAAGCCGTGCTGGGCTACATGAACTTTGGCGCGGAATTCGCCAGCGAACTCTGGGTCGAACGCGTGTTGGCGGAAGGCAAGCGTCTGGCGCTGCCCAAGGTGAACCATCACACCGACCAGCTCGACCTGTACTGGGTGGAAGACCCGGAGAACCAGTTGGCGACAGGCCTGTGGAAAATACGCGAACCCGTGGTGGAACGCTGCAAGAAGCTGGTCGCGCCGGGCGAGGTGGAGTTCGCCCTGCTGCCGGGGGTGGCCTTTACGCGCGACGGCGCACGGCTCGGTTATGGCGGCGGCTATTATGACAAGCTGCTGCACTGCCTGACGATGCGCCCGGTGCTGGTCGCCGCGGCGTTCGCATTGCAGATCGTCGAGCAGCTTCCGCAGGAAGCGACCGACATCAACATGGAATGGATCGTTACCGAACGGGAAACGATCGCCTGTACGGCACAGGGGAGCACCCGGTAATATCCCCGTCATGACGGCATCGCGGCAGCAAGGGAGGTGAAAGATGGCATCTCTACCCGATCAGGATCCGCAAGAAACACAAGAGTGGCTGGATGCGCTCGATTCTGTGCTGGAGCACGAGGGCGCGGAACGCGCGCACTTCCTGATCGAGCAGCTGATCGCCAAGGGGCGCAGCGCCGGTGCCGGCATGTCGTTCTGCGCGACCACGCCCTACTGCAACACCATCCCGCCGAACCGCGAACAGCGCTCCGCCGGCAACCACGAGATGGAGCACCATATCCGCGCCCTGACGCGCTGGAATGCCATGGCACTGGTGCTGAACGCCAACCGCGAATCTTCCGAACTGGGCGGCCACATCGCCAGCTTCGCTTCGGCGGCCACGCTGTACGACGTCGGATTCAACCATTTCTTCCACGGCAGGACGGACACGCACGGCGGCGACCTGGTGTATTTCCAGGGACACTCCGCGCCAGGCATCTATGCGCGCGCCTTCCTCGAAGGGCGCATCGGCGAGGAGCAGATGCGCAGATTCCGCCAGGAGACCGAAGGCAACGGCCTGTCCTCCTACCCGCACCCGTGGCTGATGCCGGACTTCTGGCAGTTCTCCACCGTATCGATGGGACTCGGGCCGCTGATGGCGATCTACCAGGCACGCTTCATGCGCTACCTGGAGCACCGCGGCATCGTCCGTACCGCCGGGCGCAAGGTGTGGGCCTTTCTCGGCGACGGCGAGACCGATGAGCCGGAGTCGCTGGGCGCGATCTCTCTGGCGGGGCGCGAACATCTCGACAACCTGGTCTTCGTCGTCAACTGCAACCTGCAGCGCCTGGACGGCCCGGTGCGCGGCAACGGCAAGATCATCCAGGAGCTGGAAGGCGTGTTCCGCGGCGCGGGCTGGAACATCATCAAGGTGGTATGGGGCAGGCACTGGGACCGCCTGCTTGCCAAGGACAGGAACGGGCTGCTGCAAAGGCGCATGGACGAGGTGGTCGACGGCGAATACCAGACCTACAAGGCACGGGACGGCGCCTATGTGCGCAAGCACTTCTTCGGTGAACACCCGGAGCTGCTGGAAATGGTCGCGGACATGTCCGACGAGGAGCTGTGGCGGCTGAACCGCGGCGGCCATGACCCGTACAAGGTGTATGCGGCCTATGCGGAAGCTGTCCGGCACGTCGGCCAACCGACCGTGATCCTCGCCAAGACCGTGAAGGGCTACGGCATGGGGGCGGCCGGCGAGGCACAGAACCCGACCCACCAGCAGAAGAAGATGGATCTGGATTCGCTGCGCCAGTTCCGCGACCGCTTCAACATCCCGCTGACCGACACGCAGGTGGAAAGCCTGGATTTCTACCGCCCGCCCGAAGACAGCCTGGAGATGAAATACCTCCGCGGTCGCATCGCCGCGCTGGGCACGGTGCCGGCGCGCCAGCCGGCCAGCGAGCCGTTGCGGATACCGGGGCTGGATGCCTTCGAGGCGCTGCTCAAGGGCACCGAAGGGCGCGAGATCTCCACCACCATGGCGTTCATGCGCCTGCTCGGCATCCTGGTCAAGGACCAGCACATCGGCAAGCTGGTCGTGCCGATCGTGCCGGACGAGGCGCGCACTTTCGGCATGGACGGGTTGTTCCGCCAGATCGGCATCTTCTCGCCGGTCGGGCAGCTCTACACCCCCGAAGACGCCGACCAGCTGATGTTCTACAAGGAAGACCGGCACGGCCAGATCCTGCAGGAAGGCATCAACGAAGCTGGCGCGATGTCCTCGTGGATCGCCGCCGCAACGTCTTATGCCAATCACGGTGCGGCGACGATTCCGTTCTACATCTTCTATTCGATGTTCGGCTTCCAGCGCATCGGCGACCTGGCCTGGGCGGCAGGCGACATGCTGGCGCGCGGCTTCCTGATCGGCGGCACCGCCGGTCGCACCACGCTGAACGGCGAAGGCCTGCAACACCAGGACGGCCACAGCCACCTGCAGGCGGGGCTGATCCCCAACTGTGTATCCTACGACCCTGCCTTCGCCTACGAGCTGGCGGTCATCATCCGGGATGGGCTGCGCCGCATGTATGCCGACCAGGAGAACGTGTTCTATTACGTCACGGTGATGAACGAGAACTACGCGCACCCTGCCCTGCCCGCGGGTGTCGAGGGCGGCATCGTCAAGGGGATGTATCTGTTTAAGGGTCAGGATTCAGGAACCGGGAGCCAGAAAGAGCCCATGGTCCAATTGCTGGGCAGCGGGACGATCCTGCGCGAGGTGATCGCGGCGGGCGAACTGCTGGAAAAGGATTTCGGCGTGGCCGCCGATATCTGGAGCGCAACCAGCTTCAACGAGCTGCGCCGCGACGGGCTGGACTGCGAGCGCTGGAACCGGCTGCACCCCGAGGCCGAGGCGCGCATCAGCCATGTGGAGCAATGCCTTGCCGGACGCAACGGCCCGGTGATCGCCGCGACCGATTACATGAAGAGCCACCCCGACCAGATCCGCGCCTTCGTGTCTGCGCCCTACACCGTGCTGGGTACGGACGGTTTCGGCCGCTCGGATACGCGCCAGAGACTACGCCGCTTCTTCGAGGTGGATCGCGGCCATATCGCCATCGCGGCGCTCAAGGCGCTGGCCGACCAGAGCACGATCGACAGGAGCGAGGTGAGCCGGGCGATCCGGCTGTACGGCATCGATCCGGACAGGCCCAGTCCGGCCACCGCATAGGGACAGCGACATGGCAGACGCTTCGACCAGGCTCAGCACAGGCACCAGGGAAGTGTCCGTGCCGGACATCGGCAACTTCAGGGACGTGGACGTCATCGAGGTGCTCGTCAAGGCGGGCGATATGGTCGGGGCAGAACAGGCGCTCATCACGCTGGAAACCGACAAGGCGACAATGGACGTGCCGTCGCCGTTCGCCGGCACGGTGAAGGAGGTGAGGGTAAAGGCCGGCGACAAGGTATCGCAGGGTTCGCCGATCCTGCTGCTGGAAAGCGCTGAAGCGGCACCTGCCGCCGCACCTGCCGTCCCGCCTTCCTCTCCTCCCAAGGAGGGGATTGCGATTTCACCGCCCCCGCCTGCCGTCCCCTCCCCCGCTGCACCCTCACCCGGCAAGGCACACGCCAGTCCTGCGATCCGCCGCTTCGCGCGCGAGCTCGGCGTGGATCTCGTTCAGGTGAAGGGCAGCGGGGCAAAGGACCGTATCACGAAGGACGACGTGCGGGATTTCGTGAAGCAGGTACTGGCACAGCCGCGCGGCGGCATGCTGCAGCTACCCGCCATGCCGGCCGTCGATTTCGCCCGGTTCGGTGCGATCGAGACCCGCCCCCTGTCGCGCATCAGGAAACTGTCCGGCCCCTACCTGCACCGCAACTGGGTGAACATCCCGCACGTCACCCAGCACGACGAAGCCGACATCACCGGAATGGAATCCTGGCGCAGGGAGCTGAACGAGGAATACGCCGCACAGGGCGTGAAGATCACGCCGCTGGCCTTCTTCCTCAAGGCTGCGGCGGAAGCCCTGCAGCAATACCCGGAGTTCAATGCCTCGCTCGACGAGGGCGGCGACAACCTGGTGCTGAAGAAATACTTCCATATCGGCGTGGCGGTGGACACGCCGGAAGGCCTGGTGGTGCCGGTGCTGCGCGACGTGAACCAGAAGGGGCTGGTGCAGCTGGCCAGGGAACTTGCCGAGATCAGCGGCCGCGCACGTGAGAAGAAGATCTCCGCAGCCGAGATGCAGGGCGGTTGCTTCACGATCTCCAGCCTTGGCGGCATCGGCGGGTCGTATTTCACGCCGATCGTCAACGCGCCGGAAGTGGCGATCCTCGGCGTGTCGCGCGCCGTCATGAAGCCGGTATATCAGAACGGCGGGTTGGTGCCACGCCTGATGCTGCCGCTGTCACTGTCATATGACCACCGGGTGATCGACGGCGCTGCGGGAGCGCGCTTCATCGTCTCACTGGCGCAGACGCTGGCGGACGTCCGCCGCATGGCGCTGTGAGACCCATGTACCGGACCGCTGAACGATACGGATGACCGCCAGTCGCACGAAACTTGTTGTTTGCCGGGGGTACCCATGGGAAAATCGGGCCCGGCACACCTCCATGCCCGTGCAGATCGGCATTCATCCCTGGCTAATTTATGGTTTCCGGCAATTTGAGCATCCCTCCCATTGGCATCCTAGGCGGAACATTCGATCCGATCCATTTCGGGCACTTGCGCCTTGCCGAAGAGATGCTGCAACTGGCCGGCCTCCGGCAGATCCGCTTCATCCCCGCCGGCACACCGCCGCATCGCGATGCCCCGCAAGTATCCGCGCAACACCGCAGCGCAATGGTGCGTCTGGCGATCGCCGACCAACCCGCCTTCGTGCTGGATGACCGCGAAGCCGACCGCACCACGCCGTGCTATACGGTGGATACGCTGCGCGAGCTGCGCACCGAGCTGGGGGCGGCACAGCCGTTGTGCCTGCTGATGGGCGGCGATGCATTCCTGCAATTGCATACCTGGCACGAGTGGGAGCGATTGTTCGACCTGGCGCACATCGTGGTCGGCTACCGCCCCGGTTTCACGCTGGAAGAGCGCATCCACAATGCGACGGTGGAATTGCAGCGGCACTTCCACACCCGCCTGTGCACGGCAGACACGCTGTCGCGGCAGCCCGGCGGCGGCATCGCCGAGCTGGCCATCCCCAAGCTGGAAATCTCCGCCACCGACATTCGCCGCCGCGCCGCGGAAGGACGTACCATACGCTACCTGCTGCCCAACGCGGTGGCAGACTATATCCATCAACACCGTTTATACCAACCATGCTGACTACCGAAGAAAAGACCCAAGCCGTCATTGCCGCGCTCGAAGACGTCAAGGCCAACGACATCACCGTGATCGACACCAGCAAACTCAGCTCGATGTTCGAGCGCATGGTCATCGCCAGCGCCAATTCCACGCGGCAGACCAAGGCGCTCGCCGACAACGTGGTGGTCAAGCTCAAAGAGCGCGGTGAACAGGTCTACGGCCGCGAGGGCGAGGAAAGCGGCGAGTGGATACTGGTGGACCTGGGCGAGGTGCTGGTGCACATCATGCAGCCCGCAATCCGCGATTATTACAACCTTGAGGAGCTGTGGAGCAAGGCGCAGGCGGCACGCCCCAAGTTGGCCAAGGTTCCGGAATAGAACGTGAGGCTGCTTGTCGTGTCGGTTGGACACAAGATGCCCGAATGGATCGCGGCCGGCTTCAACGAATACGCCAAGCGCATGCCGCGCGAGACGAGGATCGAGCTGCTGGAGATCCGGCCTGAGCCGCGCAGCACCGGCAAGACCACCGCACAGATCATGGAGGCGGAAGCGCAGCGCATCCTCGCCGCCCTGCCGCAGAACTGTTTGCGCATCGCGCTGGATGAGCGCGGTGCGCAGCCGACCAGCCGGCAGCTCGCCGCACAGATGCAGGACTGGATGCAAGCCGGGCAGGATGTAGCGTTCATCATCGGGGGCGCGGATGGCCTGCACGATTCGGTCAAGCAGGCCGCGCGGCAACTGCTGGCATTGTCCGCGCTGACCCTGCCGCATGGATTCGCGCGCCTGTTGCTTGCCGAGCAGTTGTATCGGGCGCACAGTCTGTTGCACAATCATCCCTATCACAGGGAATAAAGACATGGGCATCATCCAGCCGCGCATCTACCTCGCCTCGCAAAGTCCGCGCCGCCGTGAGCTGCTCAAGCAGATCGGCATCAATTTCGAGCTGCTGCTGTTGCGCTCCGACCCGCACCGCGATGTGGATATTGATGAGACGCCGCATCCCGGCGAATCGCCCGAGGACTACACACGGCGGGTCTGCCGGGCCAAGGCCGAGGCGGGTTATACCGCGCTGAAACAACGCAACCTGCCGCCGTTCCCTGTACTGTCCGCCGACACCGCTGTCGCACTGGATGGCAAGATATTCGGCAAGCCGGACGATGCCGAACACGCCGCCGCGATGCTGCGCCAGCTTTCCGGCTGCGAGCATCAGGTACTCAGCGCGGTATCCGTCGCGCTGGATGAGCATGTCGAAACCGCGATCTCCATTTCCACGGTGCGCTTCGTGCCGCTTGACGAAGTGCGCATCCAGCGCTACCTGCTCACCCGTGAATACACGGACAAGGCCGGCGGCTACGCCATACAGGGACATGCAGGAGCATTCATCGAGCACATTTCCGGCAGCTACTCCGGCGTGATGGGCCTGCCGCTGTTCGAGACCGTGCAATTGTTGCGGCACTTCGATCACCCGACACCGTAAGACCTGTATGGGCACAATGACATGAGTGAAGAGATACTGATCAACGTCACCCCTCAGGAGACCCGTGTCGCGGTGATGCAACTCGGCGTGGTGCAGGATCTGCACATCGAGCGCAGCAGCAGTTGCGGCATCGTCGGTAATGTCTATCTCGGCAAGGTCAGTCGCGTATTACCGGGCATGCAATCCGCCTTCATCGATATCGGTCTGGAACGTTCTGCATTCCTGCATGTGGCGGATATCTGGGAGAACGGCAACAACGGCGATACTGCCAAGCCGATCGAAAAGATCCTCTTCGAGGGCCAGGGTCTGCTGGTGCAGGCCATCAAGGAACCCATCGGCAGCAAAGGCGCGCGCCTGTCCACGCAAATCAGTATCGCCGGACGCCTGCTGGTCTACCTGCCCCAGGAAACCCATATCGGCGTATCGCAACGCATCGAGAGCGCGGCGCAGCGCGATGCCTTGCGCGCAAGGCTGCAAGCCGCGTTGCCGGCGGAACATCGGGGCGGCTACATCATCCGCACGGTCACGGAGGCGGCGGACGACCCGGATTTCCTCGCGGATATCGCCTACCTCGACAAGCTCTGGCGCAACCTGCAGAACGCGGCACAGGACGCCAGCGCACCGCAGTTGCTGTATCAGGAACTCAATCTCAGCCTGCGGGTATTGCGTGATTTCGTCGGCAACGACACGGCCCGCATCCAGATCGATTCGCGCACCACCCACCAGAGCATGCTGGAGTTCGCGCAGGCCTATAACCCGCCGGCGGCAGGACACCTCGAACACTATCAGGGCGCCCGCCCGCTGTTCGACCTGTACGGTGTGGAAGAGGAGATCGAGCGGGCGCTGGCCAAGCGCGTAGATCTCAAGTCCGGCGGCTATCTGATCATCGACCAGACCGAGGCGCTCACCACCATAGACGTGAACACCGGCGGCTTCGTCGGGCTGCGCAATTTCGACGACACCATCTTCAAGACCAATCTGGAAGCCACGCAAGTCATTGCGCGGCAACTGCGTCTGCGCAACCTCGGCGGCATCATCATCTGCGATTTCATCGATATGGATACGCAGGAGCACCGCGACACGGTACTGGAGGAATTCAAGAAAGCCCTGTCGCGCGACCATACGCGCATCAGCGTGAACGGTTTCTCCGCGCTGGGACTGGTGGAAATGACGCGCAAGCGCACCCGCGAAAGCCTGGCGCACGTATTGTGCGAGCCTTGCCCGACCTGCCAGGGACGCGGCGAGGTGAAGACCGCGCAGACCGTGTGCTACGAGATCCTGCGCGAGATCCTGCGCGAGGCCCGCCAGTTCAATGCGCGCGAATACCGCATCTTGGCCTCGCAACAGGTGATTGACCTGTTTCTGGAAGAGGAATCCCAGGCGTTGGCGCAGCTTTCCGACTTCATCGCCAAGCCGATCTCCATGCAGGTCGAGACCCTTTACGGCCAGGAACAATATGATGTCATCCTGATGTGAGGATCGCGCGTTGATGGTGCCGGTCTGTTAGACTATGTTCGCGTTTCGTACGCATTCCAATATAAAACCGTCTCGGGGAGAAAATATGTTCAAGAAGCAACTCGCGGCCCTGCTGGCCGCCACCGCATTCGTCATGCCCATGGCTGCCCATGCCAGCGGCGACCATGCTCACGGCGATGCCGCCGTCGCACAGGCCTTCATCAAGGAAATCCAGGCCGACCAGAACGCCTATGCCGCCGCCAAGGGCGCGGCGTTCTTCCAGGAGCTGTCCAAAGGGCAGAAACCGCGCGCCACCGTGGTGACCTGCTCGGACTCGCGCGTGCACACCAACATGCTCGACAGGACGCCCGAGGGAGACCTGTTCATGGTGCGCAACATCGGCAACCAGCTGGCCACCGCCAAGGGTTCCGTGCAATACGGGGTGAACCACCTGGCCTCCTCGCTGCTGCTGTTCATCGGCCATTCCGCCTGCGGCGCGATCAAGGCGGCCGGCGGCGATTACTCGACACTCGAGGAGCCGATCAGGAAGGAACTGGACACCATCAACATCGCCAAGGGTTCAGCCAACATCGACGGCGTGAAGACCAACGTCAACAACCAGGTCACCGCCGCACTCAAGGAGTGGGATGCGCAGGTGAAGGCAGGCCATTTGCTGGTGGTCGGCGCGGTGTATGACTTTGCCGACGACATGAAGCAGGGTACCGGCAAGCTCAACATCATCAACATCAACGGCGAGACCGATCCGGACAAGCTGCGTAATCTGCCTGCCCCGACGGCAAAAGCGGCGCATTGACATGTGCCCGTGCCCCACGGCAGGATGAAAAGAGCAAGGCCGGCGCAAGCCGGCCTTGTCATTCAAGCCACATGATCTGCCAGGCCGGATGGCCTATATGAATGGCCAGGAGTATCAAATATAATCGCACCACTTTTTGAACGGACGCGCCTCGTCGGGCGCAGTGCAACCATGATCCTGGTAACCGGCAGCGCGGACTTTATCGGCTCGAATTTCAGTTTCGGCATAACGCGCTTTCGCGCATTAGCCTTCACTGGAATTCGAGCGGCAAGTTCTGTCATTCAAGGGACTGCCTTATGATTCTGGTTACAGGTGGAGCGGGCTTTATCGGCTCGAATTTTGTCCTGGACTGGTTTGTGCGACACGATGAAGCCGTTATCGGTCTGGACAAGCTGACCTACGCAGGCAATCTGGAGAACCTTGCCTCCCTCAAGGACGATCCGCGCCACACCTTCGTGCGCGGCGATATCGGCGACGTGGAACTGGTGGCGAAGCTGCTGGCGCAACATCGCCCGCGTGCCGTCGTCAACTTCGCGGCGGAGAGCCATGTGGACCGCTCCATCCATGGCCCGGAGGATTTCATCCAGACTAACATCGTCGGTACTTTCCATTTGCTTGAGGCGGTACGCTCTTACTGGTCCGGCTTGACGGGTGAGGAAAGAACCGGTTTCCGCTTCCTGCATGTTTCCACCGACGAGGTGTATGGTTCGCTCACCAAGGGTGATCCCGCTTTCAGCGAAGCGCACCGTTACGAGCCGAACAGCCCGTACTCCGCCAGCAAGGCCTCCAGCGACCACTTGGTGCGCGCCTACCATCACACCTACGGCCTGCCGGCGCTGACCACCAATTGTTCCAACAACTATGGCCCGTACCATTTCCCGGAGAAACTCATCCCGCTGATGATCGTCAATGCCCTCGCCGGCAAACCGTTGCCGGTGTATGGAGACGGCCAGCAGATCCGCGACTGGCTCTACGTCGGGGACCACTGTGCCGCAATTCGCTGCGTGCTGGCAAAAGGCAGGCTCGGCGAGGTCTACAACATCGGCGGCTGGAACGAGAAGGCCAATATCGAGATCGTCCACACCATTTGCGACCTTCTCGACCAACTGCGCCCGCACGCGGGCGGCAAATCCTACCGCGAACAGATCACCTTTGTTGCCGACCGCCCCGGCCATGACCGCCGCTATGCGATCGATGCGCGCAAGATCGAGCGCGAGCTGGGCTGGAAACCCGCCGAGACCTTCGAGACCGGTATCCGCAAGACCGTGCGATGGTATCTGGACAACCAGGGCTGGGTGGACAACGTTCAGTCCGGCAGCTACCGGCAATGGGTGGAAAAGAACTACGCGGGGCGGGGTTGATGAAGGTCCTGCTGTTCGGCAAGAACGGCCAGGTCGGCTGGGAGTTGCAGCGCAGCCTTGCGCCGCTCGGCGAACTGGTTGCGCTGGATGCCGATAGCCGTAAGATGTGCGGCGATTTCACCAATCCGGACGGCCTCATCCGGACGGTCCGCGCCGTGGCGCCGGATGTGATCGTCAATGCTGCCGCCCATACGGCTGTGGACAGGGCAGAGAGCGAGCCGGAACTCGCCCGCACCATCAATGCGCTGGCGCCTGCAGTGCTGGCGCAGGAGGCCGGACGCGGCAACGCCTGGCTGGTCCATTACTCCACCGACTATGTGTTCGACGGCAGCGGGGAGCGCCCCTGGCTCGAAACCGACGCGACCGCCCCGCCCAATGTCTATGGCGCGACCAAGCTGGAAGGCGAACAACTCATCCAACGATCCGGCTGCCGGCACCTGATCTTCCGCACCAGCTGGGTGTATGGCGCGCGTGGCGGCAACTTTGCCAAGACCATGCTGCGGCTGGCGCAGGAGCGCGACAGGCTCACCGTCATCGACGACCAGACCGGCGCGCCCACCGGAGCGGATCTGCTGGCCGATGTCACCGCCCATGCCATCCGCGCCGTACGCCTGTGCCCGGAACTGTCAGGCCTGTATCATCTGGTTGCCGCCGGCGAGACCTCATGGCACGGCTACGCCAGCTTTGTGCTCGACCATGCACAACGAGCGGGCATCCCGCTCAAGGTCGCCCCTGCCGCCATCCTGCCGGTGCCCAGCAGCACTTTCCCCACACCCGCGAAACGCCCGCTCAACTCGCGCATGGATACCACAAAACTGCGACATAGCTTCGATTTGAGCCTGCCGATGTGGCAAACTGGCGTGACGCGCATGCTGACTGAAATTATGGACAAACAACCATGACCCAACGCAAAGGCATCATCCTCGCAGGCGGTTCCGGCACACGCCTGCATCCAGTCACCTTGGCGGTATCCAAGCAGCTCCTGCCGATCTATGACAAGCCGATGATCTACTACCCGCTGTCCACCCTGATGCTGGCCGGCATACGCGACGTCCTGATCATCTCCACGCCGCAGGATACGCCGCGCTTCGAGCAATTGCTGGGCGACGGCAGCGCGTGGGGGCTGAATCTGCAATATGCCGTGCAACCATCACCGGACGGTCTGGCACAGGCCTTCATAATCGGCCGGGAATTTATCGGCAACCGTCCCTCCGCGCTGATATTGGGCGACAACATCTTCTACGGTCATTCGTTCCATAATCAACTGGTGAAAGCGGCGCAGCAAAGCAACGGCGCGACCGTGTTCGCCTACCATGTGCGCGACCCGGAACGTTATGGGGTGGTGGAGTTCGATGACGGCGGACGCGCCGTTTCGCTGGAAGAGAAGCCGGCGCGACCCAAGTCAGGCTATGCCGTCACCGGCCTGTATTTCTACGACAACGAGATCGCGGACATCGCCGCCGACCTCAAACCTTCCGCGCGCGGCGAGCTGGAGATCACCGACGTCAACCGCATCTACCTGGAGCACGGCAGGCTATCCGTCGAGATCATGGGACGCGGCTACGCATGGCTGGATACCGGCACCCATGAATCGCTGCTTGAAGCCAGCCAGTTCATCCAGACCATCGAGCACCGCCAGGGACTGAAGATCGCCTGCCCGGAGGAGATCGCCTACCGCCAAGGATTCATTGACGCCGCACAACTGGAAAGACTCGCTGCCCCCCTCCTGAAAAGCGGCTATGGCAGTTATCTCATACAGGTACTGAAAGAAAAGGGCCTTACCGGATGAAAGCGATCCCTACCCCCATTCCCGGTTTGCTGATCATCGAACCCAAAGTGTTCGGTGATGACCGTGGCTTCTTCTTTGAAAGCTTCAATCGGCGCGAGTTTGCCGGGCTGACCGGCCACGATGCGGAGTTTGTGCAGGACAACCATTCGCGTTCCGCCAAAAACGTGCTGCGCGGCCTGCACTACCAGATACAACACCCCCAGGCAAAGCTGGTGCGTGTCGTGCAAGGGGCGATACTCGATGTCGCGGTGGACATACGCCGCAGCTCGCCGACTTTCGGACGGCACGTCGCAGTGGAACTGTCCGCCGAAAACAAACGCATGCTGTGGATCCCGGAGGGCTTCGCCCACGGCTTTGCCGTGCTCTCGGATGCGGCAGAGTGCCTGTACAAGACCACGGATTACTGGCATCCGGAACATGAACGCTGCATCCGCTGGGACGATCCTGCCCTGGCCATCGATTGGCGGCTTCAGGCCGCCCCCACCCTTTCCGGCAAAGATGCGCAAGGAAAGGCGCTCGCCGAGGCGGAGCTGTTCGCCTGATCTCAAGGTATCTGCGCTCGAGGCCGAGCGGAACAGCCCCTTGGGATCCCGAACCATTTTTCCTCTTGGCACTCTCAGACCATGAGTGCTAACATTGAAAACAAGGAGGAAATGCCATGAACGCCATGATGAACCTGCCGGTACCGTCCGCCATTGGCAGCCTGGAGGGCTATATTCAGGCGGTGAACCGTTTTCCGCTGTTGTCGGAAGAGGAAGAGTATGCACTGGCGACGCGTTTCAGGACCGAAAACGACCTGGATGCCGCGCGCGACTTGGTGCTTTCTCACCTGCGCGTGGTAGTCAGCGTGGCGCGCGGCTATGCCGGCTACGGGTTGCCGCAAGCCGACCTGATCCAGGAGGGCAATATCGGATTGATGAAAGCGGTGAAACGCTATGATCCGGAGCGCAGGGTGCGCCTGGTTTCGTTTGCGCTGCACTGGATACGCGCCGAGATCCAGGAATTCGTGGTGCGCAACTGGCGGCTGGTAAAGATCGCCACCACCAAGGCGCAGCGCAAGCTGTTCTTCAACCTGCGCAGCATGAAGCGGGGACTGGAGCCGCTCAAGCCGCAGCAGATCAGCGAGATCGCACAGCAACTCAACGTCAGCGAACACGATGTAGTGGAAATGGAATCGCGTTTCGCCGGGCACGAAGTCGCGCTGGAACCGGGCAGCGGCGATGAGGAGGAAGGCTACGCACCGATCCACTATCTGGCCGGGGGCGAGGAGCACGAACCGTCGCATATCCTGGAAACGGCGGAGCATGAACGCCTCCAGACATCCGGCCTGGCCGATGCCCTTTCCGGCCTGGACGAGCGCAGCCGCCGTATCATCGAGGCACGCTGGCTGCGCGAAGGGGATGCGGCCACCCTGCACGAGTTGGCGACCGAGTTCAACGTTTCCGCCGAACGCATCCGCCAGATCGAGCAGAAAGCACTGAGCAGGATGCATGTGGCACTGGCTGCCGCCTGACTATCGACCGCGCGAAACAAAAAAGCCGCAGCAAGCTGCGGCTTTTTTCTTCGACCACTCCGGGACGGACTCATTTCACTATCTTCAGGTGCGGTTTCGGTTTTGGCATGGCGTCGCCGGTCGCGGCCGGCGGCGGCTGTTGCGGGTCGCCGCCCTGGAACACCAGGCCTTGGCCGTTCTCCCTGGCGAATATGCCGATGACCGCCGCGACGGGCACCATGATGTCGAATGGCACACCGCCAAAACGCCCGCTGCAAGTGACCATTTCGTTGCCCATTTCCAGGTTGCGTACCGCACCCGCGCCGAGATTCAGGACAATCTCACCGTCCTTGACGAAAGCCTGCGGCACCTCGGTGCGCTCGTCGACACGCACCGCCAGATAGGGGGTCAGACCGCTATCCACGCACCATTCGTAGATCGCACGGATCAGGTACGGGCGCGTAGATAAGTCACTCACAGAAACCTCTACACAACGTAGCGAGCGTAGGTCAGACAAGGAGAAAAGGGGCGAAAAACCGGAATGTATGTGCTTATACATGAGGATTTTGAGCCGCTTTTCGACGAAGTATTACCAAGCGCAGTAGTTGTGCAGAGGTTTTTCACTTGCGCATCGCTCTTTCGGAGGGCGTCAGCGCGTCGATGAATCCCTGGCGCGAAAACAACCGCTCTGCGTACTTCATCAGCGGCGCGGCATCCTTGCCCATCTGTATGCCGTAGTGCTCGAGCCGCCACAGCAGCGGCGCGATCGCCACGTCCAGCATGGAGAATTCATCACCCAGCAGGAATTTCTGCCTGGTCAATATCTGCGCGAGCTGGGTCAGGTTGTCGCGAATCACGGCGCGTGCCTTGTCGGCGTTCTTTCCGCCCTGTTCTATGATATCCACCTGGCTGTACAGCTCCTGCTCGAAGCGATGCAGGAACAGGCGTGCACGGCCGCGCATGACGGGGTCCGGCGGCATCAGCTGCGGATGCGGGAAGCGCTCATCGATATACTCGTTGATGATGTTGGCTTCATACAGGATCAGGTCGCGCTCTACCAGAACCGGCACCTTGTTGTATGGATTGATCACCGCGATATCTTCGGCGCGGTTCATCAGGTCCACGTCGATCACTTCAAAATCCATGCCCTTCTCGTACAACACGATCCGGCAACGATGGGAATATGGGCATGTGGTACCCGAATAAAGTCGCATCATAAAGAAACCCGCCATCAAAAAAACCGGTGAATGAAAAACCAAAAGGCGAGACCGCAAGTCCCGCCATAATGGTACTCTAACGAAGCAGCCGAGAAACTACCACAAGCGAACCACAAAATTCAACCGCTTGGCGGTCATCTTTCCGGATTTCTTTGCTTGCGACCCGAAATGCAAACCGCCGTGAGCAGGCACCAGGGAAGAGTCCTTGCCTCAAACATGCATTATCGGTGTTGAGCCCGCAGGGGGGCGTTGTTATACTTGCCAGAGTATGCGCCTGGTTTGTGCCATGGCAATAATAACGCGGCAATTCAGGAGGTTGTGATGCAGAACATGGAACAGGCACGTTTTAACATGATAGAACAACAGATTCGTCCGTGCGAAGTGCTCGAGAGACGGATCCTGGAGCTGCTCAAGCATGTCCGCCGCGAGCATTTCATGCCTGCGGGGAAAAAAGGACTGGCTTTTGCCGACATGGAGATCCCGCTGGGTTATGACGGGGCGGCCATGTGGCAACCCAAGCTGGAAGCGCGCACTGTGCAGGAACTGCATCTCACCCGCAATGACAGGGTGCTGGAGGTGGGTACCGGCAGCGGCTATCTGACCGCGTTGCTGTCCGCACTGGCAGGACATGTCACCTCGGTCGAGATCGTGCCGGAACTGAATGCCATGGCCAGACAGAACCTGGCCGCCTGCCACCGCGACAACATCCTGCTTGAGACAGGCGATGCGGCACATGGCTGGGGCAGCGGCACTTACGATGCCATCGTGTTGACCGGCTCGACACCGGCGTTGCCAACCGTTTTCCGGGATAGCCTGAACATCGGTGGACGATTGTTCGCCATCGTGGGCGACGCACCTGCCATGGAAGCAAAGCTTATCACCCGCGTCGCACCGGACACGTTCGAGACGGTCAATATCATGGAAACCTGCGTCGCGCCGTTGCGGAACGCCGAGCACCACCGGCGATTCGTATTCTGAGGCGCACATCTTAGTGATTGCGCAAAACAGCGACAGGCTATAACATTAGAAATGTCTAATATAACAAATGCGCAAGAACGCCTGATGAACCCAAAGCCATCCCCACTTCTCCTGGCGGCACTGCTCGGCGTGAGCAGCTGGGCACAGGCTGCCGACCTGCTGGAGACTTTTCGCAACGCACGGGCAAACGACCCGGTATTCGCCACCGCGCGCGCCGCGCTGCAGGCCGGGCAGGAAAGACTGCCGCAGGGCCGTTCACTTTTGATGCCCAACATCAGCCTCAATGCGAACAGCACGCTAAACGATCAAACCACGCAGTACAAGGGTGCGTTTCCGTTCCCGAGCGGGAATAATCGCTACAACAGCCATGGCTACGGCGTAAACCTGACACAACCGCTGTTCCGCCAGCAGAACTGGCTGACCTATGGCGAAGCCGAACTGCAGGTCGCACAGGCGGAAGCGCAGTTCAGGATCGCCGAGCAGGACCTGATCCTGCGCGTTGCGCAGGCCTACTTCGACGTGCTGATCGCGCAGGACAGCGTGCAGCTCGCCGAGGCGCAGAAAACGGCGATCGCCGAACAGCTGGAGCAGGCCAAACGCAACTTCGAGGTGGGCAGTGCCACCATCACCGACACCCACGAGGCGCAAGCACGCTACGACCTGACCAGCGCGCAGGAGATCGCCGCACAGAACACGCTGGAGATCAGGAAACGCGCGTTGCAGCAATTGATCGACACGATGCCGAAAGACCTCAAGCATCTCGGTAAGGGATTCAAGCTGGAGTCCCCGCAACCCGCCGACATGGAAAAATGGGTGGACGATGCCCAATCGAACAGCCTGCAGCTCGCCATCGCACAAGCGGGCGCCGAGATCGCCGAGAAAGAAGTGGCACGCAACCGCGGCGGGCACTACCCGACATTGGATCTGGTGGCGAATTATTCCAACAACCAGTCCAACGGCGGCAGTTTCGGCGTGGGCAGCGACAACACCAGCAAGAGCATCGGCGTGCAACTGAACATGCCGCTGTTCCAGGGCGGTGCGGTCAATTCCAAATGGCGTGAGGCGGAAGCCAACCGCGAACGCGCCAGGCAAGAACTGGAAAATACGCGCCGCAGCGTCGCACTGCAGACCCGCCAGGCCTATCTCGGCGTAGTCAGCGGCATCGCCCAGGTCAAGGCATTGCAGCAAGCGCTCACCTCCAGCGAGAGTGTCCTGGAAGCCAGCAAACTCGGACAGGAGGTCGGTGTGCGCACCAACCTCGACGTGCTGAATGCGCAGCAACAGCTCTACGCCACGCGCCGCGATTTGTACCAGGCCGAGTACAACTACCTCATCAGCCAGCTACGCCTGAAGGCTGCCGCCGGAACACTGTCCGAGTCCGATCTGGCAAACGTCAATCAGGCCCTTCATTGACCTGGATTGTTCATGGGAGCCGCCCTCAGCCGGACCGGCGATGGACATCGGTGTCATTATGGCATTGGCTGCCAATAGCCCGGAATGATCCGAGAACCGGGATCACAAATCCGTAGAACGAACCACGGCTATTTCTTCAAGACGAAACGGCTGGCCAGAAAGGTGATGGGGACGGTCACGATGATCACGGCGACCATCGCCCACGCAGGCGCAAGCTCCAACTTGTCGACCAGCAACCAGAGGATGGCTGCTCCCAGAAAATACTGGACGACGTAAACGAAAGGGAACTTGAGGAAACTGTGCAGTGAGACCTTCTTCCTGAATACGAAAAACACATTCATGAAATAGGAATTCACCACCCCGACACAGTATGAGAGGGTGTAGGCATGAAGGTAGGGTAGGAACGGGAGCAGCAGCAGATACACCACATAAGCAACCAAAGTGTTGCTCATCCCGACCAGCAGGAAGCGGAAGAATTCACTGTGGACGTTTCTTTGGAAGAGTGTTTTCACTGGCTTCGGGCCGATATGATGTAAACGACAGGGCGGGATTATGCCGCAGTCACGTAAAATCGGTTAGCCGATTCTCCCGTTGCCGGAGTGAGACAGTACAGACATGACACGACACCTGCCGACAATATGGTTTACCGCAAAATATCGCGGATACCGCATATGAAATCATGCCTCGAATGCCGGCGTGGTTTCTCTGCCCGGGATTGGCTTTGCCCGCATTGCGGCTATTTACCAACCGAGCGCGACGGCTTCCTCACTTTCGCCCCACAACTCGCCGCACAGAACGACGGCTTCAACCCGAAGTTCTTTCAGTTGATGGTCAAGGTCGAACCGACACATTTCTGGTTCGTATCGCGCAACCGCATCCTGGGCGACATATTGCGCAGGCGCTTCGCCGCCCCTGCCAATGTGCTGGAGATCGGTTGTGGTACCGGCTTCGTGCTGTCCGGCATGCGCGCCATGTTTCCACAGGCCAACCTGAATGCCAGCGACATCTATACCGAAGGATTGGGCTATGCCTCGCGGCGCGTACCGGAAGCATTCCTGTTCCAGATGGATGCGCGGCACATTCCTTTCCATGAAGAGTTCGACCTGATCGGCGCGTTCGATGTACTGGAACATATCGAAGACGACGAAGCAGTGCTGGCGCAATTGTTCCAGGCATGCAAAGTGGGTGGTGGGGTGGCGCTTACCGTGCCACAACACCGCTGGCTATGGAGCCGCATGGATGACTTCGCGCACCATAAGCGCCGTTACACGCGCAGCGAATTGGTGCGGAAGCTGGAGCGCGTGGGATTCCGCGTGGAGTACACCACCTCCTTTGTTTCGCTGCTGCTCCCCCTGATGCTGACCGCGCGGCTGTTGCGCGAACCGGCTGGTACCGGGATGGAAGACCAGATGGATGCGGCTGGCCTGAGCATCGGGAGACTGACCAATACCATATTGAACGCGGTGATGGCAGTCGAACGTGGTCTGATACGCATCGGTCTGCGCCTGCCATTCGGCGGTTCGCTGCTGGTGATCGCAAAAAGACCCGTCGCCGCCGAGAACAATTAGAATACGCGCCATGAAACCGAACCGACCGCTTATCTCTATCGTCGTTCCCGTCTATAAGGCGGAGAACTGCCTCGATGAACTTTATCGTCGCCTGGCGCAGACGCTGGAGACGATCTCTCCGAACTTCGAGATCGTGCTGGTGGAAGATTGCGGCGGCGACAGATCATGGGAGATGATCAAGCAGCTGGCCGTGCGGGATGGGCGTGTCAGAGGCATCCAGTTCAGCCGCAATTTTGGCCAGCACTACGGCATCACTGCCGGCCTGGATTATTGCGATGGCGACTGGGTGGTAGTGATGGATTGCGACTTGCAGGACCGTCCGGAGGAGATCGTACGCCTGTATGCCAAGGCGCTGGAAGGTTATGACATCGTGCTGGCGCGGCGCGGCGTGCGGCAAGACCCCGCACTCAAGCGTTTCACCTCCTGGCTGTTCTACAGGATCTTCAGCTATCTTGCCGATATCGAATACGACGCACAGACCGGCAACTTCCGCATCATGTCGCGCAAGGTGGTGGAAAATTTCCGGCTGATGCGCGAGCAGCTGCGCTTCTTCGGCGGCCTGGTGCAATGGATGGGCTTCCCCGTAGCCAGTATCGAGGTAGAACATGCCGGGCGCCACGAGGGAAAATCCACCTACACCTTTGCCAAACTATGGAAGCTGGCCTCTGAAACGATCATCGCCTATTCCGACAAACCTTTGCGGCTGGCCGTCCGCTTCGGCTTCCTGATGGCATTTTCCGCCTTCTGCTATGGCATGTATATCTTCGGCCATGCGCTGTTCTATGGTTCGCCGATCCCGGGCTGGAACAGCCTGATCGTCTCGCTGTACTTCATCGGCGGCGTCATCATTTCCATCCTGGGGATCATGGGCATCTATCTGGGCAAGGCTTTCGACGAAAGCAAGAAGCGCCCGCTCTATATCGTCAGGCGTGTGACTTTCGATGAACATGATTGAGGATACCCCGTGGGACACGGCAGCGTTCGGCATACACACTGCCGAGATCACCGAATACAGCGATGCGGCCCTGCATCGTGCGGCGCAAACACCCGGGCACTACACCATCAGGGTCGACCCGCTGGCGAACAAGCGCCTGCTCCATGAACACGGGTTCTACTACTGCGACACACTGATCGAACCCTATTGCACGGCAGGCAAGCTGCGGACATTCAGCCATCCCGATGCCGCCGTCGGCAAACAGGTGGATTGGCGGGCATTGCTGCCCATCTGCCACAGCGCCTTCTCACACGGGCGCTTCCATCGGGATTTCAACCTGGACAATGTGCGCGCCGACCTGCGTTACGATAACTGGTTGCGCCAGTTATATGAGAAAGATGCCGTGTACGGCCTGTTCTGGCGCGGCGAACTGTCAGGCTTCATCGCCCATGCCGGCAACAATCTGGCGCTGCACACCGTGACTGAAACGCAGCGCGGCAAAGGCCGGGCGAAATACTGGTGGAATGCGGTAAGTGCGGAGCTATTCGCGGCGGGCCATGCCGAAATAAGAAGCTCGATCTCCGCCGCCAATCTCGCGGCGCTCAATCTGTATGCCTCGCTTGGTTTCTCTTTCCGCAATCCCCTGGATGTCTATCACCGTCTCGTTGAATGAGTCGTCCCTGTATCAGCGGGAGTGGCCGGGGCAATACCGGTTCTCTACTTGGGCCTGTTGCAGGCACTCCCGCGGCAGAGCAGGTATAGCTTATCCGCTGCCAGGATGTACTCCTTGTAGATCATATCGGCCTGCGCCTGCTCCGGAACGGCCACCAGGAACCCATCCTGCCAATGCTCGGGAGGCCAGCGCAAAGCCGCCTGGGGATATCGCTGCTGGTTTATATAAGCGACAACGCTTAGCCCATGGGCATTCGGAGTCTTGGCATAGAGGGGATATCCTTGCGTTATCGAAACGATATCGCTGGCTGCTTTTGCGTAATTGGCCCCCCGATAATGATCCTGGTAATAAGGGACGACAACCAGCGCTGCCGCAAACTTCAGGGCCAGTGCCGCAACGACCCATTTGCGCGCAAGGGTGAGCGCCGCCTCGCCGGACTGCCAGATGATGCGTGCCGCAACCAGTGCGAACAGCGGATAGATAGGCATCAGATAACGCATCCCGCCGCGTGGCGATATCCAGTAGGGCAGGAAATTGAGCAATAACATCCAGCAGGCTGAGATGAACAGCAGGCGGTGCGCGGCAGCAGCTTCCTTCTGAGGGCGCTTGCGCAACCAGAGATAGATCGCCAGCAGCGTCAGCGGCGCCAACCAGACCAACACCTCGACGGGAAAGCCGATCAATCTGCCTAAATACTCGAAGAAAGACGGATTGGCGAACTTGCTGGTCAGCTCGCCGAACATGCGCTTGCCTTGCGCCATCCCATCCGGGATGGATGCGTACCAGATGAGCGGGCCGGCATAGGCGAGCAGCAAGACCGGCAGCGTGCGCCAGTGCAGCAGGAAGCGGCGCTGTTGTGCATCGAACAGCAGCACGAACAGGACCCCGCCGTAAAAGATGTATGCCGTGAGCGCCTTGCTCAGGAATGCACAGGTGAGCAGCACGCATGACAAGGCGAGCAACGGGATGCGCTGTTCACGCACAGCCACCCATAATGTCGCGATGGCGGCGAAGATGAACATCGCATAGTTCGGATCTACATAGCCCAACCAGCCGTGATACAGCAACACATCGGCCATGGTGAGATAACCCAGCGCGGCGAAGACACCAAAGGTCTTGTCCTGGAACAGGCGTCCCGCCAGCCAGGCCAGCGTCAGGGCGGTGACCAGCGTCGAAGAAATGGTGAGCACGCGGGTGACAAGGAGCACATGCTCCCATCCGAACAGCGCCGAGAGCGGCATGATCAGCCAGTTGAACAGCGGGTTGTGCTGGATGTCTTCGCCGTAAAGGGATTGCTTCAGCCAGATGCCGCGTTCCCACATCTCCTGGGAGATTATCGGAAAGATGGCCTCTTCGCCGACGTAATAGAAGAACAGTGTGGGCAAGAAGCTGAGTGCCGCGATGGCGAACAGCAACCAGTATCGTTTTTCGCTATCGGAGAGTTGGCTTGTGACAGGCATGATTCATGGACACCAAAGGAAAAAGGTCACTTCACGCATTCCATGATGATGTGCGTGTACGGGATATGCAACAGGTCGTGACGGATGGACACGCGCACCTCGTCGAACCGGGTCTTGGCCAGGCCGGCATACCCCTTCTCGTCGCGCACGAATCGCCCCCGGTCTCTCGACAGCAGATATTTCGCTGCACGCGACTGTTCGTCCACATAACAACCGTCGAAGGTGACCAGCCGCCCGCCTTTCTTGAGTGCATGTCTGGCGATATCGAACAAGCGGATGGCTTCCGTATCGTCAAGGTGGTGCAGGATGCCGATCGCCAGCACGATGTCGAATGACTCCGGCTGCTCCAGGAACACCCGCGCCTCGGAAACACGCTGGCAGAAGAACTGCCCGCGATGCCCGTAGCGCCTGGTCGCCGATCCGATGTAAGACGGATTGAAATCGAAACCGAAATAATCAACTTGCGGCAAATGGTCGAGGATGTTGCCGGGACCGCAGCCGATGTCGAGTATGCGGCTGCCTGCGGCGGGGCGCACATATTGATTGACGAAAGCGGATTGGCTGTTCTGTGCGCCGACCAATGCGGAGAACAGCTTGTAGACGACCGGCTGCTCGAGTATGGAGTTGAGCTTCATCGGGTTTGCCGTGGCGGCATCCGGAAGAAATCCCGGATCACCGCGCTGATGCGCGCGACATCCGCATCATCCATCTCGTAATGCAGCGGCAGGCGCAACAGGCGCTCACTCATGTCGTCCGTCACCCGCATGCTGCCGCTCACACGGCCATATTCGCGCCCGGCGGGCGAGGAGTGCAGCGGCACGTAGTGGAACACCGGATGGATGCCATGCGCCTTGAGGTGTGCGATCAGGAAGGTGCGCGTGGCGAGGCTGTCGAGCAGGATGTAGAGCATATGCCCGTTGCTGTGTGCATCGAAGTGCGGCAAGCGCAGCTTCCCGGCCTGTTCGAGCGGCGCCAATTGCTCGGCGTATGCAGAGCAGATGCGGCAGCGCCGAGCGGTGATCTCGTCAGCGCGCTCCAGTTGCGCATAAAGGAAAGCGCTGACCAGTTCGCTCGGCAGGTAGGAAGAACCGATGTCCACCCAGGTGTATTTATCCACCTCGCCACGAAAGAACTGGCTGCGGTTGGTTCCCTTCTCGCGGACGATCTCGGCACGCCCGATGAATCGCGCATCGTTCACCAGCAACGCACCGCCCTCGCCGCTGATGATGTTCTTGGTCTCGTGGAAGCTCAGGCAGCCGAAGTGTCCTATCGTGCCCAGTGCCTTGCCTTTGTAGGTGGAGAGCAGCGCCTGCGCGGCATCTTCCACCACCAATAGCTTATGGCGCTGTGCGGTCTCCATGATCACATCCATTTCGCACGGCACACCGGCATAATGCACCGGCACGATGACCCTGGTTCTGGGGGTGATGGCGGCTTCGATCAACTTTTCGTCGAGGTTCAGTGTGTCCTGGCGAATATCCACGAACACCGGCACGGCCCCGCGCAGCACGAAAGCATTGGCGGTGGAAACGAAGGTGTAGGACGGCAGGATGACTTCATCGCCGGGCTGGATGTCGCACAGGATCGCCGCCATTTCCAGCGCGGCCGTGCAGGAATGGGTGAGCAGCGCCTTGCGGCAGTCCAGGTGCTCCTCGAACCAGCCATGGCAGAGTTTCGTGTAAGGGCCGTCCCCGGAAAGATGGCCCTGCGCCACGGCGTCGGCTATCAGGGCCAGTTCGCGGCCAATGATGAACGGCTTGTTGAATGGGATGGGTTTCATCTGAACTGCACGAAAATCTGTTACGCTATTTTACAGGTAAACACGGCGGAAAAACGCGATGGCGATCTATGCGGTGGGCGATGTGCAGGGCTGTTATGCCGAACTCCGGCAGTTGCTGGAGGATACCCGCTTCGATCCGGCGACGGACAAGCTCTGGCTGGTCGGCGATCTGGTGAACCGCGGACCGGATTCGCTGGACGTGCTGCGCCTGGTCAAATCGCTCGGCGACAGCGCGATCACCGTGCTCGGCAACCACGACCTGCACCTGCTTGCCGTCGCCGAAGGCATCGGGGAACTGCACCGCACCGACACGCTGGACGCGATCCTTGCCGCGCCGGACCGCGACGAATTGTTGCACTGGCTGCGCAGCCAACGCCTGCTGCATGCGCAGGACGGCTACGTGCTGGTCCATGCCGGGTTGTTGCCGCAATGGAGCGTGGCGCAGGCCGGGAGCCTGGCGCGCGAAGTCGAAGCCGCACTGCGCGCCGATGATTACGCGACCTTCCTCGCACGCATGTACGGCAACGCCCCGCACAACTGGGACGACAGCCTGACCGGCTACAAGCGCCTGCGCGTCATCGTCAATGCATTCACGCGGATGCGCATCTGCACGAAGAAAGGCGAGATGGAATTCAAGTTCAAGGGCGAGGTGGAGAACATCCCCCAGGGCTATCTGTCGTGGTTCGATGTGCCAGATCGCGCCAGCCGCAAAGCCACCGTCATCTTCGGCCACTGGTCGGCGCTCGGCCTGCTGCTCAGGAAAGACGTCATCGCGCTCGACACCGGCTGCCTGTGGGGCGGCCCGATGAGCGCCGTGCGGCTCGATGACCGCCGGCTTTTCCAGGCCGCCTGCAACAACCCGGTGGCGAAACATTGGTGATGGCCTTGAAGTTCTCAGCCAAGTGCTGCCAGCAATCCCTGCATCATCCCCTCCGCCTGCCTCGCATATCCCCCGCCGAACAGATTCGCATGGTTGAGGATGTGGTACAGGTTGTATAGATCCTTGCGCGCCGCATAGCCTGCATCCGGCGGGTATGCGGCGCGATAGGCGGCGTGGAAATCGGTGGGATAGCCGCCGAACAGCTCCGTCATCGCGAGGTCGCATTCGCGGTCGCCGTAATAGGCTGCGGGGTCGAAGATGGCCGGCGTGCCGTCCGCGAGAAAGGCATGGTTGCCGCCCCACAGGTCGCCGTGCAGCAACGAAGGTTGAGGCGTGTAGCCCGCGAAGAACGCGGGCAGCGCATCCAGCAGCTTCTCGCCCAGGGTCTGCAACTGTCCGCCGTAACCGTTCCGCGCCGCGAGGCGCAACTGGAAACCGAGACGCCGCTCGCGCCAGAAGTCCATCCAACCGTCCATCCAGCCGTTCGGCTGCGGCGTCGTACCGATGAAGTTATCCTGCGCGAAACCGAATCTTTCGCCAGTGAAAAGATGCAGCGCCGCAAGCTGAGTGCCGAGCAGTTTTGCATCGCCGCGCGAGCCCAGTTCCAGATGTTCCAGCACGAGAAAGCTGTGTGAATCTGTCGCACCATGCGCGACCGGCCGGGGTACGCGCAGGGTGCTCGTCGCGGCGATCGCGCCGAGCCCCGCTGTCTCCGCGATAAACATCGGCAGATGCCGGGCATCGTTGAGCTTGAGGAAATAGCGCGAGCCGCCCGTTCCTTCCAGGCGATAGGCCTGGTTGATGCTGCCGCCGCCGACGGGTGTCGCGTCGCGCACCTCGAACGGGCGATGTGTCGCAGCGTGGATGACCGCGGAGAGGTGAGAGAGAAGTTCTGGATTCACGCCTTGAAGCGCAGGTCGCCATGCTCGGTGAATTCGAACATCGGCCCCCAGGCTATTTCCCAGTAGTTCCCGTCCGGGTCGGTGAAATAGCCGCTGTATCCGCCCCAGGAGGTGGCCTGCGGCGCTTTGGCGATGTGCGCGCCCGCATCGGCGGCGCGGGGGCGAAGATACTGGTGATCTCGTCCTTGCTGCGCGCGTTGTAGGCGAGGGTGACGCCGCGGAAAGTATGCGGGGCGGGCAGCCTGACATCCTCCGCGATGTCCCCGGCGAGTTTCTCCAGTGGATAGAGCGAGAGCCACACGCCGGGCAGCGGGATGAAGGTGACGCCTTCGTACCGGGTGACGGGCGGCGTGGAGAATATATCGCGATAGAAGGCGGTGGCGCGCGCGAGGTCGGCCACACCCAGGGTGATGACGGTCATGCGCGGGATGGTCAGGTTCATCGGGGATTACTTTGCCGTCTCGCCGGTATCGGGTTCGACGCGGGTTTCGCCTCTTTTGCGCACCACGCGCACGCGGTCGCCGACCTTGAATGCATCCGGCTTGCCGGGCTGCATCACGTAAGCGCTCTTGCCTTCACCTCCGTCCAGTCTGACCCAGATCTCCAGGCCGGGCTTGGTGGCGATGCCCGCCTGATGACCGAGCGTACCGCCGAGCACCGTACCGAGTATCGAACCGACCGCCGCCCCGCGCCCGCCGCCGGAACTGGCTCCGCCGGCCTGACCAAAGATGCTCCCGGCAGTGGCGCCGCCGTCGGAACTGGCATCCATCTCGATCGGTGTGACGCTTTCGATCACGCCCAGCTTGACGACCTCCTTGGGCGCGTCAGTAGCCGGCTTGCCGCCGAGACCATACTGGTCGCCGGCGCATCCGGCCAGCAGCAGGGCAACGATAAATAGAACGGTATGCATGATTACAGCGGCACGGCAAAACCGAAATGTTGCCGGAATTGCGCCTTCAGTTCATCGCGGGTCGGCGCGTGGTTCTGTCCGCCGCGGCTGGCGATCTTGAGCGTGCCGAGCAGCGATGCCAAGCGTCCGGTGGTCTCCCAGTCCCAGCCCTGCCGGATGCCGTGCAGCAGGCCGGCACGATAGGCGTCGCCGCAGCCGGTCGGGTCGAGCAGCGCAGTCGGTTTGGCACAGGGGATGGCGATCTCTTTGCCGCCGGCGTAGATGATCGAGCCTTGCGCACCGAGGGTCACGACGAAGGCGCGCGTCGCTTTGGCGAGTTCCTCGATCTTCCTGCCGGTCTTGTCCTGCAGCAGCTGCGCCTCGTAGTCGTTCACCGTCACGTAATCGGCCTGTTCGACGAAGCGCAGCAGTTCGTCGCCGCCGAACATCGGCATGCCCTGGCCCGGATCGAACACCCAGGGAATGCCCGCCTCATGGAATTCACGCGCATGCTGCAGCATGCCCTCGCGCCCGTCCGGCGAAACGATGCCGAGGCTGACCGTCTTTGCGTCACCGACGTGGTTCTGCTCCGAGAAGCTCATCGCGCCGGGGTGGAACGCGGTGATCTGGTTGTCGTCCAGATCGGTGGTGATGAACGCCTGCCCGGTGTAGGTACCTGAGACATGGCGGATGTGCGCCTGCGACAGGCCGAGTTTCTCCAGGCGCAGCGCGTAGGTGGAAAAGTCGTCACCCACCGTCGCCATGATCAGCGGGTCGCCGCCGAGCAGTTTCAGGTTGTAGGCGATGTTGCCCGCGCAGCCGCCGAACTCGCGGCGCATCTCCGGCACCAGGAACGCCACGTTCAGGATGTGGATCTGCTCGGGCAGGATGTGCTTCTTGAACTGGTCCGGGAACACCATGATGGTGTCGTAGGCCATCGAACCGCAAATCAGTGTGTGCATCGCAAAACCTTGATGGGATTGAGGAGCGAGAATTGTATCACCGGGCAGACAGCAGTTTGCTGCGGCGAATGGCGCGATGGTGCATAATCCCGCCACAAAAACACCGGGGGAATCCCATGCCGCTGCCGATATTCCGCACCAAGCCGATCAATACCGAAGACACCGCCAGCGAGACCGGACTGAAGCGCTGCCTGAGCGCATTCGACCTCACCCTGCTCGGCGTCGGCGCGATCATCGGCACCGGCATCTTCGTGCTGACCGGCATCGCCGCCGCCAACCAGGCCGGCCCTGCCGTGGTGCTGTCGTTCGTCATCTCCGGCTTCGCCTGCGCCTTCGCCGCGCTGGCCTATGCGGAACTCGCCGCCGCCGTGGGCGGCTGCGGCAGCGCCTATGGCTACAGCTACGTCGCGTTCGGCGAGATCGTCGCGTGGGTCATCGGCTGGATCCTGCTGCTGGAATACAGCGTGTCGGTGGCGGCGGTCGCCAACGGCTGGTCGGGCTATTTCAACAACGCGCTCTCCGCGATGGGCATGGGCTTGCCGGAGGCGCTCACCAAATCTCCGGAACTCGGTGGCATCGTCAACCTGCCCGCCGCCTCCATCATCCTGGTCCTGATGGGACTGCTGATCATCGGGGTCAGGCAGAGCGCGCAGCTCAACACCGCGATGGTGTTCGTCAAGGTATCGGCCATCGCCATCTTCGTCAGCATCGCCGCGTTCAACGTCGATCCGGCCAACTGGCAACCGTTCATGCCCTACGGCTGGTTCAACACCCTGCCCGACGGCAGCACCACCGGCGTGCTGGCGGGCGCCTCGCTGGTGTTCTTCGCCTATGTCGGCTTCGATGCGGTCTCGACGGCGGCGGAAGAAGCCAGGGACCCGCAGCGCGACTTGCCGACCGGCATCATCGCCTCGCTGGCGTTCTGCACCGTGATCTACATCGTCGTGTCCGGCCTGCTGACCGGCATCGTGCCCTACACCAGCCTCGGCGTCTCCTCGCCGGTCGCCCATGCGCTGCAACTGCTCGGCTACAACTGGGCGTCGGCCCTGGTCGCCACCGGCGTCATCGCCGGACTGACCACGGTGATGCTGGTGCTTTACTACGCGCTGACCCGCATCATCCTGGCGATGTCGCGTGACGGCCTGATGTCGCCGTTCCTGTCCAAAGTCGACCCGGAAAGGAAGACCCCGGTGCGCGTCATCGTCATCACCGGGGTCATCATGTCGCTGGCCGCCGGGTTGTTCCCGCTCGGCGCACTGGCGGAACTGGTCAACATCGGCACACTGGCCGCCTTCGTGCTGGTCTGCCTCGGTGTCATCGTGATGCGCATACGCCATCCGGACCTGCCGCGCCCGTTCAGGAACCCGTTCGGCCACCTGTTCCCGGTGCTCGGCATGATCTCCTGCGCCGGACTGATGGCATTCCTGCCCGCCCAGACCTGGCTGCGCTTCATCGTCTGGCTGACCATCGGCCTGATCGTCTATTTCACCTACTCTGTCCGCCACAGCAAGCTGGCGGTGTCCGACTAGACGGTCTTCCGGCGGACGCGCGATCGGGCGGACCTACAAGAACCTCGCCACCATCCCCTTCGCCAGTTCGCCCTGCAGCGGTATCCGCACGCGATGGCCGCTGCCCGGCGCGACCTTCACAGCATCTCCTTCGAGGTTCATCATCTCTTTCAACTCGATGATGGAATTACCGGAGGGATGGATGATCTCCAGCCGGTCGCCGACCTGGAACCTGTTCTTCACGTCGATCTCGGCGATGCCGTTCGCGCAACTGATGATGTCGCCGACGTATTGCTGGCGCGTGCTCTCGGAGTGGCCCTGCATGTAGTTCTGGTGCTCGTGGGTGTGGTGGCGTTCGAGGAAGCCGTCGGTGTAGCCACGGCTTGCCAGCGCATCCAGCGCACCTAGCAGACTTAAGTTGAACGGCCTGCCCGCGACCGCATCGTCGATCGCCTGCCGGTATACCTGAGCGGTGCGCGCGACATAGTAGATGGACTTGGTGCGGCCTTCGACCTTGAGCGAATCCACGCCGATCTTCACCAGCTGCTCGACATGCTCGACCGCGCGCAGGTCCTTGGAATTCATGATGTAGGTGCCGTGCTCGTCTTCCAGCACCGGCATCAGTTCTTCCGGATGGTCGGCACGCGAGATCAGGTACGCGCGGTCGGCGAGCGGGTGGCGCGGCTGGCTGCCGCAGGATGACAGCGCGCTTTCGCTCAGCGCCTTGTCGAAATCGAAGTCAATTTTCTGGATGTCGCCGGTGCCGTCCTCGATCGCGCTGTCCACCTTGTAATCCCAGCGGCAGGAGTTGGTGCAGGTGCCCTGGTTCGCGTCGCGGTGGTTGAAGTAGCCGGACAGCAGGCAGCGGCCGGAATAGGCCATGCACAGCGCGCCGTGAATGAACACTTCGAGCTCGATGTCCGGGCACTGTTGGCGTATCTCCTCGATCTCGTCCAGCGACAGTTCGCGAGAAAGAATGACGCGCGTGAGGCCGAGCGATTGCCAGAATTTTACCGCCGCGTAGTTGACGGTGTTGGCTTGCACCGAGAGGTGCACCTGCATCTCCGGCCAGCGTTCGCGCACCATCGCGATCAGGCCGGGATCGGCCATGATCAGCGCGTCCGGCTGCATCGCGATGACCGGTTCCATGTCGGCCATGTAGGTCTTGACCTTGGCGTTGTGCGGCATCAGGTTGCTGGCGACGAACAGCTTCTTGCCGAGCGCGTGCGCCTCCCGGATGCCGGTCTGCAACTCTTCCAGCTTGAATTCGTTGTTGCGCGCGCGCAGGCTGTAGCGCGGCTGCCCGGCATACACCGCGTCCGCGCCGAAGGCGTAGGCGGTGCGCATCTTCTCCAGCGTCCCCGCCGGCAACAACAACTCGGGAACGCGCATCAAAGCCCCAGCCGCTTCCAGATCTCCAGTGCGTGACCGGACTGGTTCAGGGTGTAGAAATGCAACCCCGGCGCACCGCCCGCGAGCAGCTTCTCGCACAGTCGCGTGACCACGTCGAGGCCGAAGGCCTGCACCGACTCGCTGTCGTCGCCGTAGCCTTCCAGCGTCTTCCTGATCCAGCGCGGGATCTCCGCGCCGCAGGTGTCGGAGAAGCGCGCCAGCTGCGAGAATCTCACGATCGGCATGATGCCCGGCACGATGGGGATGGTGACGCCGAGCCTGCGGCATTCGTCGACGAAATGGAAATAGCTGTCGGCGTTATAGAAATACTGGGTGATCGCCGAGTCCGCGCCCGCCGCGGCCTTGCGCTTGAAATTGACGAGATCGTCATGCGCCGAACGGGCCTGCGGGTGTACTTCCGGATAGGCAGCCACCTCGATGTGGAAATGCTCGCCGGTCTGCGAGCGGATGAACGACACCAGTTCGTTGGCGTACTGGAATTCGCCGGTGGTGGCCATGCCGGACGGCAGGTCGCCGCGCAGCGCGACGATGCGCTTGATGCCCATGTCCTTGTAGGTGTTCAGGATGTCGCAGATGTTCTCGCGCGTCGAGCCGATGCAGGACAGGTGCGGTGCGACCTCGAGCCCCTCCGCCTTGATCTGCTGCACGACTTCCAGCGTGCGCTCTCGCGTGGAGCCGCCCGCACCAAAGGTCACGGAGAAATAGTCCGGGCCGAGTGCCGCCAGTCGTCTACGCGTGACGGCGAGTTTTTCCGCGCCTTCCGGCGTCTGCGGCGGATAGAATTCAAAGCTGAAAAGCGGTTTGTTCATGCCGTTCTTATCCATTGCGGGGCCTCATGAGTTGTGCGGCGGCTGCGGACAGCGCCCACGAGAAGATACTGTACAGGACTGCGCCGAGCACGCCGTGCCAGAAGCCGTCCACGACAAAGCCGCGCAGCACCGACCCGACGAACCAGAACAGCAGCCCGTTGATGACGAAGATGAATAGCCCCAGGGTGAGCAGTGTGACCGGCAGGGTGAGCAACAGCAGCAGCGGCCGGATCAGCGTGTTGACCAGGCCGAGGAAGAACGCGGCGATCAGCGCATCGACGAAGCTGTCCAGACGGATGCCCGGCACGAAATTCGCCACGGCCAGCAGGGCCAGGGCGTTCAATATCCAGATCAGGATGAGTTGCATGTGCCTCCATTGATCAGGATCGGGGATTCGGGATGCAGGAGCGGGTATGGGTTCTCGATCCTGAATCCTGAATCCCGAGTCCTGCTTTTAGTAGCGATAGTGCTCCGACTTGTACGGCCCCTGCTTCGGCACGCCGATGTAGGCGGCCTGCTGGTCGGTCAGTTCGCTCAACTGCGCGTTCAGCTTGGTCAGCTGCAGGCGCGCCACCTTCTCGTCCAGATGTTTGGGCAGGGTGTACACGCCGACCGGATAGTCCTGGGTGCGACTATACAGCTCGATCTGCGCGATGGTCTGGTTGGCGAACGACGAGGACATCACATAGGACGGATGGCCGGTGCCGCAACCGAGGTTCACCAGGCGGCCCTTGGCGAGCATGATGATGCGCTTGGACGGTTGACCATTCATGGGCGGGAAGATCACGTGGTCGACCTGCGGCTTGATTTCTTCCCACTGGTATTTCTCGATGGAGGCGACGTCGATCTCGTTGTCGAAGTGGCCGATGTTGCACACGATGGCCTGGTCCTTCATCTTCGCCATGTGATCGTGGGTGATCACGTGGAAGTTGCCGGTACAGGTCACGAAGATGTCCGCCTTGTCGGCGGCGTATTCCATGGTCACCACGCGGTAGCCTTCCATCGCGGCCTGCAGCGCGCAGATCGGGTCGACCTCGGTCACCCATACCTGCGCGGAGAGAGCGCGCATGGCCTGTGCCGAGCCCTTGCCCACGTCGCCGTAGCCGGCGATCAGCGCGACCTTGCCCGCGATCATCACGTCGGTGGCGCGCTTGATGCCGTCCACCAGCGATTCGCGGCAGCCGTACAGGTTGTCGAACTTGGATTTGGTCACCGAATCGTTGACGTTGATCGCGGGGAACTTCAGCTCGCCGCGCTCGTGCATCTGGTACAGGCGGTGCACGCCGGTGGTGGTCTCCTCGGTGACGCCCCTGACCTGCGCGAGGCGCGTCGAGTACCAGGTCTTGTCGGTGGCGAGCTTGGCCTTGATCGCGGCGAACAGGATGCGCTCCTCCTCGGAGCCGGGGTTGGCCAGCACGGAGAGGTCGTTCTCGGCCCGGGCGCCGAGATGCAGCAGCAGGGTGGCGTCGCCGCCGTCGTCGAGGATCATGTTGCTGTAGCCGCCGTCCGCCCACTCGAAGATGCGGTGCGTGTAGTCCCAGTATTCGGTGAGCGTCTCGCCCTTGACCGCGAACACCGGTATGCCGTCCGCGGCGATCGCGGCAGCGGCATGGTCCTGCGTCGAGAAGATGTTGCAGGACGCCCAGCGTACCTGTGCGCCGAGCGCGGTGAGCGTCTCGATCAGCACGGCGGTCTGGATGGTCATGTGCAGCGAGCCGGTGATGCGCGCACCCTTGAGCGGCTGGCTCTGTGCATATTCCTCGCGGATCGCCATCAGGCCGGGCATCTCGGTCTCGGCGATGGCGATTTCCTTGCGTCCCCAGGTGGCCAGGGACAGGTCGGCGACTTTGTAATCGGTAAAGGCGGCGTTCATGAAGCACTCCATTCATAAAAGGTTAATGAATGGGTGCCGTTGAAACATCCGAGCCTGGCGGGGGAATGATGGTCAAACCCGCTGCAGCACCCCTCGGAGGGCGCGGATTATAAACCTAAAAACCGCAATCGTCTGCATGGACAGCGGTCTGGCCGTAAAGCGATGCGACGATCTGCAGCGACTTGTCGGTCGCACCGCGATTGGCCTCGACGAACCCGGCGCAACGCTGCCGCATTTCGCCCAGTGCAGCGGTATCCTGCAGCAGGCGCTGCGCCTGTGCCGCCAGCCCGCCGCCCCCTTCCACCCGTACCGCCGCCCCCGCCGCGATCGCCAGCTGCGTCGCTTCGGCAAAATTATAGGTATGGGGGCCGACCAGCACCGGCGCGCCGGTCGCACAGGCCTCGATCAGGTTCTGACCGCCGCAGGGCAGCAAGCTGCCGCCGATGAACGCGAGATCGGCGGCTGCGTAATAGGCGAACATCTCCCCCATGCTGTCGCCCAGCACCGCACGTATCTCCGGCGAGACCGCGCCGCCATCTCCCATTTGGCTCCTGTGCAGGAACGGGATGCCGCGCTGCTCCAGCAAAGCGGCGACCTCCGCGAAACGTTGCGGGTGGCGCGGCACGATCACCAGCAGCAGGCCGGCAACCTGCATCCCTTGCAGCGCGTCGAGCAGCAGCGCTTCCTCCCCGTCGCGGGTGCTGGCGGCCAGGAAAACCTTTCTTTCCGCGCCAAACTGCCCGCGCCAGCGCCGCCCCAGTTCCAGCATCGCGGGCGGCGGTTCGATGTCGAACTTGAGGTTGCCGGTCACGGCGACACGCCGCGCGCCGAGACCGGTCAGGCGCGCCGCATCGTCAGTGGTCTGCGCGGCAACCGCGGCAAGCCCGCCCAGCGCATCGCGCGTCAGCCGCGCAAAACGCGCGTAGCCGCGCGCGGACTTTTCCGACAGGCGTGCATTCAGCAGCAGCAGTGGTGCGCCTTGCTCATGACAGGCGTGTGCCAGGTTGAACCAGATCTCGGTCTCCATCAGGATGCCGATTCGCGGCTTGAAGTGACGCAGGAAGCGCTTCACCGCGAACGGATAATCGTAGGGCAGGTACACGCGCAGCACACCGTCACCATACAGTTGTTCGCTCGCGGCGCGGCCGGTGGGCGTGGTATGGGTGAGCAGGATACGGTGATCCGGGTAGGCGGCACGCAGGCGGCTGATCAGGCTCTGTGCGGCGCGTGTCTCACCCACCGAGACAGTATGCAGCCAGATGACCGGCCGGTCGCTGTGCACGGGATAGGAGCCGAAGCGCTCGCCGATATGGCGCAGGTATTCCGGCTGTCTGCGTGCACGCCACAACAGGTGCAGGAAGATGTACGGCAGCAGCAGCCACAGGACGAGGGTGTAAAGCCACCTCGGGTTCAGCATGCCGCCATTCCTTGCGGCATATCGGGGACAGCGGGCAGCGCCTCGATGACGGCAGCGACATTCGGCGCGTTGCCAATGTTACCGAGGTTGACCGCGCTCCGCCCGGCATGCAGTCCGGTCAGTGCCGGGTCGGTCGCTGTGTAGATGCCGACCGTCGGCACCCCCAGTGCCGCCGCGAGGTGGGCGAGGCCGGTGTCCACGCCGACCACCGCCCGCGCGCCGCCGAGCAGCGCGGCCGCTTCGCTCAACCTCAGGCGCGGCGGCACAACGGCATCGGGAATGGCCCCGGCAAGGCGCACGCTGCGCGCCTGCTCTGCCGCGCTGCCCCACGGCAGGAGGCAGCGGATACCCTTCTCATGCAGGTGACGCCCCAATGCGCCCCAGTTCGCCTCGTCCCACAGCTTGTCGGTGCGGCTCGTGGCGTGCAGCAGCAAGGCATAAGGTCCTTGCGCCAGCCAGTCCGGATGGGCGATCCGGGGCGGCCGTATGCCGTAATCGGCAGGCCCTTCCGGCGCATAGCCGAGCGCCTGCGCGGCGAGCTGGCGATTGCGTTCGACGGCATGCTGGTCCCCGGCGACAGAAAAACGGCGATCGTAGAACAGGCTGGCGAGCGGCTCTCGCGCGCTGTCCCGGGCGAGGCCGCAGCGTATCGCCGGCACGCAGCGCGCGATCAGGGCGCTCTTCAGCAGCCCCTGGGTATCCAGCACAATGTCATAGTGGCGAGCCTGCAGGTCGCGGCAGGCTGCGCGCATCTCGCCGCGCGATGCCCACCACGATCTGCGCCAGCGGCGCATCGCCACCGGGATGACTTCCCGCACGCCGGGATGCAGCGCGGGCAGGTCGGCAAAGCCCTCCTCCACCACCCAGTCGATCTGCGCGGCGGGGAATCGCCCGAGGATATCCGTCACAACAGGGAAATTGTGCACCACATCGCCCAGCGAGGAGGTCTTGACCAGCAGGATGTTCGAGGGGTTCGGCACGGACGGAATGGCAAAGGCTCGGAATTGGGCAGGCGAATGATATAGTGCTTCGCGGGCCTCGCCAAACCCGGGCCGGTGTTGCAGGCTTGACAGCACTGCGCGCGGCTGTTGTAATACGCGCTGTTCATCTGATGAACGCACCCCATGAATGACGACAACACGAGCTACGGCCTGCTCAAGACACTGGAAGACAACCCCAGCCTTTCCCAGCGGGATCTGGCGAAACACCTGGGCATCAGCCTCGGCAAGGTCAACTTCTGCCTGAATGCGCTGATCGAAAAAGGCTGCCTGAAGGTCAACAACTTCCGCAACAGCGACAACAAGCTGGCCTATGCCTACCTGCTCACCCCGCGCGGCGTGGAACAGAAGGCGCGCATGACCGTGGAGTTCCTGCAGATCAAGATGCACGAATACGAGCGGCTGCGCACGGAGATCGAGGAATTGCGGCACGAGGCGGCACGCAAAGGCCTGCTGGAGGGTTCCCATGAGTGATGTCCATGCGGTCATCCTTGCTGGCGGCAGTGGCAGCCGCTTGTGGCCGCTCTCCCGCCAGCATCTGCCCAAGCAGTTCTTGTCGCTGGATGGCGATGCATCGCTGCTGCAGACCACTATCGATCGCTTGTCTCCGGTGATCAAAGCGGAGAACATCCTGATCGTCACGCAAGAAACCCATGCCAAGGGCGAGGCCTACCATGCCCTGTTGCCCTACCATACCCTGTTCGAACCCGTCGGGCGCAACACGGCACCGGCAATCGCATTGGCCGCCGCCTGTCTGATGGCCGATGGCGCAGACCCCGTCATGGTCGTGCTTCCTGCCGACCATATCATCAAAGACGCAGCGCGCTTTCGTGACCATTTGAATATCGCTATCAAAGCGGCCGAAAACGGCAGGCTCATCACCTTCGGTATTCGGCCCACCCGCGCCGATACCGGTTTTGGTTATATAAAGGCGCAACGCGATGAGTATGGGCAAGTGTATGCGGTGGAGCGCTTCACCGAGAAACCCGATCTCGCCACCGCCGAACGATTCCTGAAGGAAGGCAATTACTACTGGAACTCCGGCATGTTTGTGTGGCGCGCCTCGGTAATCCTGGCCGAGATCAAACGCTACTTGCCTGCAGTTCATCAGATCGTGCAAAACATCATTACGGGGAGTCGTCATGTAGGGACATTCCAGCAAGCCGTCGAAAAACATTTCGCTGCCATGCCTTCCATCTCCATCGACTACGGCGTGCTGGAGAAATCCGACCGCGTATCGCTGATTCCCTGTGACATCGGCTGGAACGATGTCGGCAGCTGGCAGGCGGTGCATGAAATATCCGTCAAGGATGAGAACGACAATGCATTGCAAGGCAACGTCATCGCCGTCGATTGCAAAAACAGCCTGATTCGGGCTGAGAAGAGGCTGGTTGCTGCAATCGGTGTAGAAAACTTGTGTGTTGTTGAAACCGCTGATGCGGTGCTGATCTCGAAAAATGACCAGACCCAGCGGGTGCGCGAAGTGGTGGATATGTTGCACGGAAGAGGGGCGACCGAGCATATTTATCACGTCAAGGTGAACCGCCCGTGGGGCAGCTATACAGTGCTGGAAGAAGATCCCGAAGGCTTCAAGCTCAAGCGCATCGAAGTAGCTCCTGGCGCACGGCTGAGCCTGCAAAGCCATGCCCACCGTTCAGAACACTGGGTGGTGGTATCCGGTACAGCTACCGTCACAACCGGCGATGAAATCATTACCATACACAAGAATCAAAGCACTTACATTCCAATCGGCGTAAAACACTGCTTAGAAAATCTTGGAAATGAACCTCTGCATATCGTTGAAATCCAAGTCGGCAATTATCTAGGCGAGGACGACATCCAACGCTACGAAGACAACTACGGCAGGTAGCCAAACCAAGGAGATAGGCATGCAATCAAAACAGAAAGTCGCATTAATCACTGGTGTGACCGGACAGGATGGTGCCTATCTTGCCGAATTCCTCCTGAAAAAGGGCTATGTCGTACATGGTATCAAGCGTCGTGCCTCGCTGTTTAACACTGATCGGATCGATCACCTGTATCAGGATCCGCACGTCAGCAACCGCAACTTCATCCTGCATTACGGCGACATGACGGATTCCTCCAGCCTGATCCGCATCATCCAGCAGGTGCAGCCGGACGAAATCTACAATCTTGCGGCACAGAGTCATGTCGCCGTTTCGTTTGAAGAACCCGAATACACCGCCAACTCCGATGCGCTGGGTGCATTGCGCGTGCTTGAAGCGATCCGTATCCTCGGTTTGGAGAAGAAATCCCGCTTCTATCAGGCATCAACTTCCGAACTCTACGGCCTGGTGCAGGAAACCCCACAAAAGGAAACCACCCCGTTCTATCCGCGCAGCCCGTATGCCGTAGCAAAGCTGTATGCCTACTGGATTACCGTCAATTACCGCGAGGCCTATGGCATCTATGCCTGCAACGGCATCCTGTTCAACCATGAATCACCGGTGCGCGGCGAGACCTTTGTCACGCGCAAGATCACCCGCGCCTTGGCGCGCATCAAACTCTGCCTGCAGGACTGCCTGTATCTCGGCAACCTGGACTCGCTGCGCGATTGGGGTCACGCCAAGGACTATGTCGAAATGCAATGGCTGATGCTGCAGCAGGAAAAGCCGGAAGATTTCGTCATTGCGACCGGCGTGCAATACAGCGTGCGCGACTTCGTCAACGCGGCGGCGGAAGAACTCGGCATGAAGATGCGCTGGGAAGGTAGCGGGGTGGATGAAAAAGGCTACTGGATCAACTCGTCATTGCGAGGAAGCGTAGCCGATGCGGCAATCCAGAACAAACCAGTCGTTGCCGTCGACCCGCGCTATTTCCGCCCCACCGAAGTCGAGACCCTACTCGGCGATCCGACCAAGGCCAAACAAAAACTCGGCTGGACACCCAAGATCACTTTCCACGAATTGGTGGCCGAAATGGTGCGCGAAGACCTCAAATCTGCCGAACGTGACGAACTGGTCAAGAAGCACGGCTACAAAGCCATGGATTACCACGAATAATGAGTCGCCTATAGTTATGAAGCAGGACAGCAAAATTTACGTCGCGGGCCATCGTGGTTTGGTTGGCTCCGCCCTGATACGGCAGCTACGCGCCAAGGGCTACCGCAACATCATCACCCGTACCCATGCAGAACTGGATCTGACCGAACAGGCCGCCGTGCGTGATTTTTTTGCTGCGGAACAGCCTGAGTACGTCCTGCTGGCCGCCGCCAAGGTCGGCGGCATTCACGCCAATAATACCTACCCAGCGGAATTCATCCAGCAGAATCTGGCGATTCAGACCAATGTGATTCATGAAGCCTGGCGCAGCAACGCCAAGCGACTGCTGTTCCTCGGCTCAAGCTGCATCTACCCCAGGGACTGTCCACAGCCGATCAGGGAAGAATATCTGCTCACCGGCCCGCTGGAACCGACCAATCGCCCCTACGCCTTGGCCAAGATCGCCGGCATCGAGATGTGCCACGCCTATAACCGCCAATATGGCACCAGGTTCATTGCGGCAATGCCAACCAATCTGTACGGCCCGGGTGACAATTATGACCTGAACAACTCCCATGTCCTGCCTGCTTTGATACGCAAGATGCACGAAGCCAAACAGCGCGGCGACAATGAGGTCGTAGTGTGGGGCACAGGCACGCCGAAGCGCGAATTTCTTTACAGCGACGATATGGCGGAGGCCTGCATCTATTTACTGGAACAGCCGGAAGAAAAATTACAAAGCCTGTTCAACGACCAACAGCCGCCGCTGGTGAATGTGGGTTGCGGTGAAGACCTGACCATCCGCGAACTGGCGGAACTAATCAAAGACATGACCGGCTTCACTGGCAGCCTTGCTTTTGATACCCGAAAACCGGATGGAACGATGCGTAAGTTGCTGGAAGTGAGCAGGTTGAATGCGCTGGGCTGGAAAGCGAAAACTTCTTTGCGGGATGGCATTGCATCTGCATATGAAACATATCTAAGGAAAGTATCTTGAAAACTACCATCATAGATTCCGGTTCTATTGACTTGGTGTCCGGTGCATGGTTTGCTGAACGCGACGGGGTAAACATCGTGCCCGCTGACATTAAAGGGCCGGGTACCAAGTATCACGGGATCGGGCAGGAGGCAATATGAAAAATATTTACGTAACCCAGCCCTACCTCCCCCCGCTGGAAGAATTCATTCCCTATCTGAAGCAAATCTGGGAGAACAAAATCCTGACCAACGGCGGCCCCTTCCACCAGCAATTGGAGCAAGCCCTGTGCGCACATCTGGGAGTCGAGCACATCTCCCTGTTCGCCAATGGCACCCTCGCGCTGGTGACGGCGCTGCAATCACTGCGCATCACCGGCGAAGTGATCACTACACCGTACTCTTTCGTCGCCACCTCGCACTCCCTGCTGTGGAATGGCATCAGGCCGGTGTTCGTGGACATCGACCCGGCCACCCTCAACCTCGACCCGATTAGGATCGAAGCCGCAATCACCCCACAGACCACTGCCATCATGCCGGTGCATTGCTACGGCCACCCTTGCGCTGTCGAGGGCATCCAGAAGATCGCCGACAACTACAACCTCAAGGTCATCTATGATGCCGCCCATGCTTTTGGAGTCGAAGATACAAATGGCAGCGTGTTGAATCACGGCGACCTATCTGTGCTGAGCTTCCACGCCACCAAGGTGTTCAACACCTTTGAAGGCGGCGCTATCGTATGTCCCGATGCCAAGACCAAAGTGCGCATCGACCAACTGAAGAACTTCGGCCATGTGGGCGAAACCACCGTGGTGGCACCCGGCATCAACGGCAAGATGAGTGAATTCAATGCGGCGTTGGGGCTGCTGCAGTTGAAATACATAGACCAGGCCCTGTCGCGCCGTAAGGAAATCGACACGGCCTACCGCGAGCGGCTGAAGAACGTTAAGGGAATCCGCTGTCTGAACGATGCGGGCGAAAAAGTCGCCAACTATGCCTATTTCCCGATTATGGTTGAGGCAGGTTACCCGCTGAGCCGAGATCAGCTCTACGCCAGACTCAAAGACCATGGCATCCACCCGCGGCGCTATTTTTACCCGCTGATCTCTGAATTCCCCATGTATCGTGGACTACCGTCCGCCCATCGCGACAACCTGCCGGTGGCAACAGCTGCGGCGCAGCAAGTCCTTTGCCTGCCAATCTATCCCGACCTGGAGATGTCAGTGGTCGACGAAATCACCCGTTTCATCGTGGTTCAATAAAGTGGATACCAGGCAAACGAGCGGACTCACGGGAGAGGCGAGATGAGGCTAGCCATCATGCAGCCGTACTTCCTGCCCTACATCGGCTATTTCCAGCTAATCGCTGCGGCGGATATTTTTGTCGTGTACGACAACATCAAGTACACCAAGAAGGGCTGGATCAACCGCAACCGCATGTTACAGAACGGCAAGGACGTGATGTTCTCGCTGCCGCTGAAAAGCGGCTCGGACTCTCTAGATATAGGCGATCGCGAACTGGCCGCAGATTTCAACCGGGACAAATTGCTCAACCAGTTCAAGGGTGCATACCGGCAGGCACCCTATTTTGAACGGACGTTCCCGCTGATCGAACAGATCGTACGGCATAAAGATGCGAATCTGTTTCGCTTTCTGCTCCACTCCATCGTCAAGACATGCGGGCACCTGGGCATCACCACGAAGATCCGGATATCTTCAGAAATCCCCATCGATCATGCCCTGAAGAGCCAGGACAAGGTACTCGCCCTGTGCGAAGCGGTCGGCGCAACCACCTACGTGAACGCCATCGGCGGCATGGAGCTGTATTCGAAAAAGGCCTTTCTGGGAAAAGGCGTCGAATTGAAATTCATCAAATCAAAACCGTTCGAGTATGCGCAATTCGGCAATGAGTTCGTGCCCTGGCTATCGATTGTCGATGTGATGATGTTCAATGCGCCAGCACAGATCGGTGATGCAATTCGGGGTGGCTATGAATTGGTCTGAAGGAAAAATATGAGCAACGCGCTAGACACACACGTCGCTGCCTACCAAGGCGACAACCTATACGACTTTGACAACGAGATACTGTTGACCTGGTATCCGCAGCGCGTGCTGCATCACGCAGGTGCAGCGCGCTCCTTGCTGGAACTCGGGCTGGGGCATGGCTACACCACCGACATCTTCTCGCGCCGTTTCGAGCGCCATGTGGTGCTGGAAGGCTCGCCTGCGGTGATTGACAATTTTCGCGGCAAACACCCGGATTGTCGCGCCGAGATCGTCGAAACCTGGTTCGAGAACTTCGCCACCAGCGAGCGTTTTGACCTGATCGTCATGGGTTTCATCCTTGAGCATGTGGACGACCCGCTACTGATTCTGCGCCGTTTTCGCGAGTTCCTTGCTCCCGGCGGACGGATGTTCCTGGCGGTGCCCAACGCAGAAGTGATGAACCGACGCTTAGGGCATCTCGCCGGAATGCTGGACGACATGACCGAATTATCAGCAAACGACCGTTTGCTGGGTCACAAGCGCTACTACACCGTGGGCAGCCTACGCACTGACGTTGAGGGGGCAGGCTGTGGTATCGACCGGCTGGAGGGTATTTACCTCAAGCCGTTCACTACCCGCCAGATCATTTCCCTGCAACTGGATCGCAAAGTCATCGATGCGCTGTGCGCCGTCGGCAATGACTATCCAGAACTAAGTTGCGGCTTGCTTGCCGAGATTTCTGTCCGATGAAAATATTGCTCGTAGGCGGACACTCTTCGCTGGCACAGGTGCTGCGCCCGGTGCTGACCTCGTTCGCTGAGGTGATGACAGCGGGGCGCACAGGCTGTGATGTTGCGCTGGATCTGATTTGGTCCGCCGAGCGCTTCAATCTGCCAGACGGGGTAGATGTCGTCATTCATCTGGTGGCGCATTTCGGTGGGCAGGATTTTGACTCGATGCTGGCCGCAGAGGAGGTGAACGTACTCGGTGCGCTTAAGCTGGCTCATGCCTGTCGTCGCTCCGGCGTCGCCCAGTTGGTGCAGGTTTCCAGCATCTTTGCCGGTCTGGATGAGGATTCGCCGTTCTATAACAGTTATGCTCTGTCCAAGCGACACGGCGAAGAGCTATCACAGTTGTATTGTCGCAGCGCAGGTTTGCCGCTGGCGATTTTGAGACCGGCGCAACTGTATGGAGAGGGTGATGCTTTCCGTCGCCACCAGCCATTCCTGTATGCCCTGCTGGATCGCGCGCAACGCGGTGAGGACATCGTGCTCTATGGCTGCAACGATGCCCAGCGCAATTTCATCCATGTCGCTGATGTGTGCGAAGTTATCGCCCGTGTGGTGCAACAGCGCATCGAAGGCCGTTACGAATGTGCCAGTTTGACCAACGTACGCTTTTCCGAAATCGCGGCGGCAGCAATAGCCGCTTTCGGAAGCGCCAGCACCATCAGTTTCGACACGGGCAAACCGGATATTCCCGACAATGCCTTTGCGGCGGATGACGCCCTGTATCGCCGCATCAGCTATTTTCCGCAGATTTCTCTGGCCCAGGGCCTGGCTCGTGAAGCTGCACGCAGAAAGGCTTTGCCATGAAGCGTGTGCTAGTTTCCGGTGCCAGCGGTATTGTTGGCTATGGCGTTTTGCGTTCACTGCGGCAGGCCAGGCCGCCGTGCTTTTTGGTTGGTACGTCCATCTATGATGACTCGGTCGCGCCTGCGTTCTGCGACGTGTTCGAGCAAGCGCCGCCAACCAGTGCGCCGGAATATCTCGACTGGCTGCTCGCCACGTTGCGGCGGCACCGTATCGATCTGCTGATTCCCGGTATTGAGATCGACATGTACCGCTGGGTCGAGCATGTGCCCGAGATTCGCGCGGCTGGTGCGCTGCCCTTGCTCAATGAGCCTGGGTTGATTGCGCTGTGCAAGGACAAATGGGGGTTCTACCAGCGGCTGGCGGCGGCTGGAGTGGGTTGCGCCATCGAGAGTTCACTGGAACAGGATTTTGCCGCACTGACGACGAAGTTCGGGCTGCCGTTCCTGCTCAAGCCTCGCCGAGGCTTCGGTTCCAAGGGTATCGTGCGGGTGGTGTCGGAAGCAGTGTTTGATCAGCACCGAGCCGACATCGGCGCGGTGCTGATGGCGCAGCCCATCGTCGGCAATGACGAGGAGGAATTTACCACCTCGGCGTTTTGTGATGGGCACGGCGGATATTTCGCCAGCATGACATTGCGGCGCAAATTGTCGCGAGATGGCTTTACCGACAAGGCCGAAGTGGCCGATACAGCAGAATTTGTTCCGACAATTGATGCGTTGTGTCGCTTGTTTCGTCCGTTGGGACCAACTAATTTTCAGTTCCGTCGCTGCTCGGACGGACCGAGGCTTCTGGAGATCAATCCACGGATTTCGTCTTCAACCTCCATTCGGGCCGCTTTCGGGTACAACGAGAGTGTAATGGCGGTAGACTATTTCCTGAAAAACAAAACACCCAACCAGCCGGAAATCCGGCGTGGGCGTGCGATTCGATACACCGATGAACATATATTCTATGAAGATAGCATTCATCTCTGATATCCACGGGAATTATGAGGCGCTCAAGGCGGTGCTGGCCGAAATCGACCGGCTGGGCGTGACTCAAATTTATTGCGCAGGCGATGTGGTGGGCTATTACTCGCAGATAAACGAGTGCTGTCGTGAATTGCGCGAGCGAGGGATTCCGTGTGTGATGGGTAACCACGACTGGTACATGGCAGGCGGTGGTTTCTGTCCGCGTTCGCGTAGCGTGAACGATTGTCTGGCCTACCAGCGCACCATCATTGAGCCAGAGCATTTGGACTGGCTGCGTACCCTTCCGGTGCACCGCGAGATTGGCGAGGTGCGGCTGGTGCATGGCGGTTGGGCCGATCCGATTGATGAATATCTGAAGCCGACCGCCGAGTATTTCATGCGGGTACTGGGGCGGGTGTTTGTCTCCGGTCATACCCATCTGCAAACCGTACAGCGCTTCGGTGACAAGATTTACTGCAATCCCGGTTCGGTGGGGCAGCCGAGGGATGGCGATCCACGCGCAGCATTTGCCGTGTACGAGGCGGGCGAAGTCACCCTGCATCGCGTCGAATACAACATGCAAATAGTGTTTGACCTGATGGACGCCGCTGGCTTCAGCGATTACTACTATGGCGGACTGAAAACCGGCGCGCTCAATTTGCGGCGGTTGGCGGACTGACGCCGGATAGGAAATTCACATGTTCAGGTGGAAAAAACTAGGCAAGGTGTTCGACCCCAGGGATATGACCAGCCCCGGCTGGATGTACGAGTTCGCACAGTCACCCTCTGTGCTGGTTGGGGAGACAGCGGTGCGGGTGTATTTCTGCTCGCGTCCGGCGCCTGGTCCGGATGGGCAATATCTCAGCTATATTTCCTACATCGACGTCGACCGCGGCAACCCGCTCAACGTCCTGAGAGTATGCGAACGGCCTGTGCTGGAACTCGGCAAGTATGGCACTTTCGATGAGTTTGGCACCTATCCGGTGTCGGTGATCTGCGACGGCGACGAGATTCGCGCCTACTACGCCGGATGGACGCGCTGCGAATCGGTGCCGTTCAACGCCGCCATTGGCTTGGCTGTCAGCCGCGATGGCGGTGAATCTTTCGAGCGGCTGGGTGACGGGCCGGTGTTGTCCTATTCCCCGGACGAACCGTTCCTGCTTGGCAGCCCGCGCATTCGCAAGTTCAACGGACGCTGGCAGCTCTGGTATGTGGCGGGCAAGGAATGGCGGATGACCGATGGCAAGCCGGAGCCGGTGTACAAAATCCGCATGGCCACTTCGGACAACGGCATCGACTGGGTCAAGCTGGGGCGGGATCTGATTGCCGACAAATTGGGCGAGCATGAATGCCAAGCCTGCCCGGACGTGACGTTTCGCGATGGCCGCTACCATATGTTCTTTTCCTACCGCAACATCCGCAATTACAAGGGACGCGAGGGCGGCTACCGCATCGGTTATGCCTCGTCGCCAGACATGGTGAACTGGCAGCGCAATGACGGCCTGGTGGACATCAGCTTGTCCGAAACCGGTTGGGATTCGGAAATGGTCAACTATCCGCATATCTTCGAGCTGGACGGTGCGACCTTCATGCTCTATCAGGGCAATGGCATGGGGCGTGCCGGATTCGGGCTGGCAGTGCTGGAATCGGAGAACGCATGGGGACAGGCATGAAGTGGAAGAAACTGGGCAAGATTTTTGACCCGACCGAGCACGCGCTGCCCAACCGCTGCGTGGAGTTCGCGCAGTCGCCGCAGACGCTGGTACTGGCCGACCGGGTGCGGGTGTATTTTTCCACCCGCGAGCGCGACAGCGTGGGCAAATACCTGAGTCACGTCGCCTATGTCGATTTTCCCCGCGACATGAGACAGTTGCTGTGCGTATCCTCCGCAACCGTGCTGCCGCTGGGGGGGCTGGGCTGCTTCGATGAACACGGCATCTTTCCAATCAACGTGCTCAAGGATGGCGACCGGGTGCTGGCCTACACCACGGGCTGGAATCGCAAGGTGTCGGTGTCGGCGGACGCTTCGATCGGCCTCGCCATCAGCCATGACGACGGCTTGACTTTCCAGCGCTACGGCACTGGCCCCTTGCTGACGGCCTCGCTGAACGAGCCGTTTCTGGTAGCCGACGCCTTTGTGCAGCGCTACGACGATACCTATCACATGTGGTACATCTATGGCACCAAGTGGCAGCAGTTCAACAAGACTGAACCGCCCGATCGGGTGTACAAGATCGCCTGCGCTACTTCGCCAGATGGCATCCACTGGCAGCGCGACGGGCGGCAAATCATCAGCGACCGACTAAATGCCGACGAATGTCAGGCCCTACCCACGGTAATCTGCCTGGATGGCGTGTACCACATGTATTTCTGCTACCGTCAGGCTCATGGTTTCCGGCAGGACAGTAGCCGCGCCTACCGCATCGGCTACGCTTGGTCCACCGATCTGGAAAACTGGACGCGTGACGATAGCTTGGCAGGCATAGACATTTCAGCAGAAGGTTGGGATTCGCAGATGCAGTGTTATCCGCATGTATTCGAGTGCGATGGCAAAGTCTATTTACTCTATAACGGCAACGAATTTGGACGGCGAGGTTTTGGTCTAGCCGTGTGGGAAGCATAAACAATCAGGAGGAAGATAGGGCATGTCGACACCAAGAAATTACAACCGGGAACTAAACGATGCGGACAACGCTGCAAGTGAGAAGTACGCTTACAGCTTTGATTTCGATGTGATGCACCCTTACATGATCAAGTCGTTCGAGCCATTTATCAACAAGGGAAGTTTGCTCGAACTGGGGAGCTTCAAGGGTGATTTCACCAGAAGGTTCATGCAGTATTTCGATGACATCACCTGCGTCGAAGCCTCGGATGTTGCTGTCGAAGAAGCCAGACAGAAACTGGGCGACAAGGTGGGATTCGTCAATGCGCTGTTCGAAAAAGCGACCCTGCCCAAACGCTATGACAACATCGTGCTGACCCATGTGCTGGAGCACCTGGACGACCCGGTAAGGGTACTGAAACGTATCAATGACGAGTGGCTTGCCGAAGGTGGGCGCTTCTTTCTGGTATGCCCCAATGCGAATGCACCTTCCCGGCAGATTGCGGTAAAGATGGGATTGATCTCGCACAATGCCGCAGTCACTCCCGCAGAAGCCGAGCATGGCCATCGTTGCACCTACACGCTGGATACGCTGGAACGCGACGCGGTGGCAGCCGGGCTGAAGGTGGTGCATCGTTCCGGCATCTTCTTCAAGGCACTGGCCAACTTCCAGTGGGACCGTCTGCTGCAGACCGATATTGTGTCGAAAGAGTATCTGGAAGGCTGTTACAAACTTGGGCAACACTATCCGGATCTGTGCTCCAGCATTTTCCTGATGTGTGAGCGTGGCCATAGCTCACAGAAATAACTACGCTTCGATGTCACTTAAGCGCAATACCATCGTTAATTTTGTTGGTCAAACATATGCCACGTTAATCGGCATTGTGTTAGTGCCTATGTATGTGAAGTACATTGGTGCGGAGGCGTATGGCCTCATTGGTTTTTATGCCGTGCTGCAAGCATGGCTCCAATTGCTGGACATGGGGTTTACGCTTGCAATGGCAAGGGAGTCGGCACTTTTTCAGGGCGGAGCTGTTGACCCCTTAAGCCTGAGGCGTTTATTACGGGCACTGGAAGGGATATTTCTTGGGATCGCATTGACGGCTGCGGTCATTATGATGGCGGGGGCTGACTTTATCGCGAGTAGTTGGTTAAAGGTGCAACAATTGCCATTGGAAGAAGTGCGCAACGCGGTAATGTTGATGGCCATAACCGTCGCGATGCGTTTGGTATGTGGATTGTATCGTGGAGTAATCAATGGCCTTGAGCGATTGGTGTGGTTAAGCAGTCTGAATATTGCCATTGCTACAGGCCGTTTTGTTCTTGTAATCCCGTTATTCCTATATGTAGGAACTAGCCCAACGCTTTTCTTTGGCTATCAGTTAGTAGTTACGCTTATTGAGCTGATAATTTTAGCGATGCAAACCTATCGCTTGTTGCCCAAGGTGGCATCAGATCAGCCGATACTCTGGGAATGGGAGCCCCTGCGCAAGGTATTCAAATTCTCTCTCAGCATTTCTGTTGCAGTCTTGTTATATTTAGCAGGGACGCAAGCCGACAAATTGCTGTTGTCTAATCTTCTTACGCTCACCGATTATGCATACTTCTCCCTGGCGGTATTGGTTGCCAGCGGTGTGTTGATGCTTGGTGCCCCCCTCAGTGGGGCTCTATTGCCGCGTATGACCGCACTAAATGCTGAAGGCAATGAAGCCGGTCTGATTCGGGTATACCGGAATGCCACGCAGGCAATAGGCGTAATTACTATTCCCGCCATGCTGATATTGGCTGTTTTTTCTGAACAGGTGTTGTGGGTATGGATAGGTAATGCCGAAATCGTCGACAAGGCAAAATCGATACTTACGCTTTATGCTTTAGCTAACGGTTTTCAGGTTATCGGCGCAATGCCTTATTGCCTGCAACTCGCCAAGGGTGACTTGAAGCTTCATACGATAGGCGCTGGTTTATATACTGCGCTGTTGATTCCATTGGTGATATTGGGTGCTTCGCATTATGGTGCTCGTGGGGCGGGCTATGCCTGCCTAGGTGTGAATGTGATATTTTTTGCACTTTGGGTCCCCAGAATACACAGGCGTTTTGTAAAGGGTCTGCACTCTCTGTGGCTGATGTACGACGTGGCAGGGATAGTCGCATTTCCCACGGTTGCCGCGTTAATTATGAATGAATTTATAACATGGCCTACGTCCCGATTTAATGGGGCAATTGCAATTATGATTGCGGGCATTTTCCTTGGAGGAATTGCAACTATCAGTTCAACCTATCTAAGAAACTGGATAGGTAGCAAATGGCATGCGAAATTTGCTAAATGAGCTTAAAGGTAGCAGCTAAATTTAATGGGGTTTGCAATGCGATGGAATATTAATAGCATCAGTTGGTTACCCGGGGAGGATTGTGCTGCTCAGGGGATAGGCTCACTTGTATATTTGAAACGAGAATGCGAAATTCCTCGGTCTCAGCATAATTGTGAGTGGAAATTATGATAACTGCGCGTAGTAATTGGCTGGGCAGCCTTAATCATCAGGTCGATTTTTATAAGCACTCTGCCAAGAAAAAAAGGACGGATGCGGAATTTGAATGGGCATGGCTAGAAAGTTCGCAGAAGCCAAAAATGCGTGATGTCGCTCGGAGTCTTGCCAAAAATGCACTCAAACAGGTTCCCATGTTGAATGCGCGGCTGGGTCGGGGTGCTCAGCCATACTCGCAAGAATGGCTAAATGAGAACGCAGGGCAGCTGTGGGACGCACGGAATATGCTGGAAGATGATCTCAGCAAGCATTTGTTTGATATGTCACTAATCCTTAAAGCGACGGATTATCATCGCTTCTATTTTCCCCGAATAGACTTTGAGGATTTCGTTTCGGTATTGAGCGAAGTTCCATTCCAGTCTGTTGACCTTCCGAAAGATTATGCGGGCTTACCTCTGCAAATATTTAATTTGCAGGTTTGTGAGCAAGCCCATGTTCCGCTACTTACCATCGTGTCTACCAAGGCACAAATCGTTCTGTTGAATAGCTATCGACAATATCTGGTTCGCCGAAATGGGATCAACCTGGCCCCATCCCCAGGGGATGTGGTTCTTGACTGTGGAGCTTGTGTCGGGGAGATATCGATGTTGTTTGCGGGGCTTGTTGGCGGCCAAGGTGAAGTGCATCTGTTTGACCCCGTGCCGTTGCATGCACGCTACTGCGAGTATCAGGCATTGTTGAATCCGTCACTAGCACATGTTTTTCACATCAATATTTTGGCCGTAGGAAACACCTCTCGCGTGGTGGTTGGCACGCAGAGTGATGCTGTTCAAATATCTCCCGGAGGTCTTGCGGTCAATTCATTTACGATGACCTCTCTGGACGACTATGTAATTGGCAAAGACATGAGACGGGTTGATGTAATTAAGATGGATATTGAAGGTGCGGAAATGGGAGCCCTTGAAGGTGCTACGCAGATTATCCGTAAGTTTAAACCGCGGCTTTCTATTTCGGCCTATCACAAACCAGACGATCTCTGGGAAATTCCGCATAAGCTGAAGGAGCAAAACGGAGACTATAAGCTCTTCTTTGGGCATCACAGTCCTATTCAGTGGGAGTCAGTCTATTATGCAGTTTAGCTGGTGGAACATGGCTCATTTCTCTCGTTAAGTCTTAGGCAATATGTGCTGTATCAGGTTCTGAGATGGGCGAGAGTTGTGATAAAGCAGGTGTGGCGGAATAGGAAAATGGCAGTATGACCATTCAAGCAAGAAGGCTAGCGCCCATCGTCGTGTATGTGTATAACCGACCGGAGCATTTTAAGAAGTGCATTGATGCGTTGGCGGCAAATACGTTGGCTTCGGAATCTGAGCTTTATATCGTTTCCGATGGCGCCGCTTGTATTGAGCATCAGGCTGCCGTAGATCAAGTCAGGGAAATTGCCCTTGCGGCAAAAGGATTTTTAAAAGTACACCCCATGTTCAGAGAAACAAATTGGGGTGTTTATAAATCCGCAACGACAGCAGATCGAGAGGTTCTTGAGAAGCATGGGCGGATTATCTGTCTGGAAGACGACATTGTGACTGCGCCAACCTTCTTGGAGTTCATCAATTCTGGGTTGGATTACTTTGAGAGTGACAAGAGGATTTGTTCAATAGCAGGTTACTGCGTCCCCATCCCATTTCCGACAGATTACACGGAGAAGTACTGGTTTTCTCTGGTGCACATCCCTTGGGGGTTTGGTACGTGGAAGGATCGTTATGATTCCTTGGATCCATCGTGGAATCCGTTGCCAGAGATCAAGAAAGACTGGCGTGTATATTTGAAGATGCTCTTGTATTGCACATGGTTATTACCCTTGCTTGAGGCCGACAAGCGCGGCCAGGTGGTAGCTGGCGATGCAAGAATTGCAGGGCAAATGTTACTTAGAGCGCAGTTAGCGGTTGTTCCGACGGTCAGCCTTGCAAAGAATATCGGATTAGATGGGTCGGGTCTTCATTGTGGAGTGAACCCGCTGGGTGATGGCGTCACTTTAGAAAACACCTTGGATAAAGTGTCATTTTCAAAAGATGCGGATATTGATAATAGAGTTATCAAAGCCTACAACGCGCAAATTTCTACATCGTCGCATTTAGTTAAAGCGATATTAGGTGCATTAGGATTGATTGACTTCGTCTGTTGGGTGAAACGCAAGCTGTAATCGCAGAAGAGAATTGACGAGACGTTATTGCAACGCAAAGAGATCCTGTAAGGCAACGCAGTTAAGCCTTTGACATTGCGCTTAATAACACTGGGTGTTCTATCTATGAAATTTATTTATGTATTAATGAATGGTATGGGTGGCTTTCTGCGAAAGCTGAGTAAATTTATAGAAATAAGTGGCCATACAAAAAAATACTATAGTAGCGACGCGGCTGTTCAACAGAAATTCGAATTATTTTCCTCCGCGCCCAGAACTGCTGCGTTGGACATTGGCTCAGGGCCCAGGCCGAAAAATCCATTTAAGGCGGAAATTCTTTATGGAGTAGACCTAAGGGCGTGCGAAGAGAATAAAGTGGTTCACGCCGATTTATCATCTGGGTACTTGCCGTTTGACGATAATACTTTTGACTTCGTAACAGCCTATGATGTTCTGGAGCACATACAACGAGTGGCTATAGTAAATGGGGAAACGCGGTTTCCCTTTATCCAGTTGATGAATGAGGTTTTTCGTGTGTTAAAGCCGGGAGGGATCTTTTTTAACATGCAGCCTTGTTACCCAAGCAAAGAGGCCTTTCAGGATCCTACGCATGTAAACATCATGACTGAAGATACTATGCATTTATATTTTTGCGAACCAGCCTGGGCTCGGATATACGGTTATGTGGGATCGTTTACCATGCTTGATGATGGTTGGTTGGGCGGGAAGTATTTTTCCTACATAAAGAAGTCACAAGATCTTCCTGTCTATAATTTGGGTTTTATCCAGAAATGAAATCGCCTGTTTCCTCAGGTCGAGTTGCTGTATTAATTCCCCTGTATAAAACAGCGCTTTCCGCCGCGGAAGAGTTCTCACTTAGAACCACCTTAGATGTATTAAGGGGGCGTGATATTTTTGTAATTGGGCCTGAAAAATTAAGAGACTCTCTGGAGTCTTATAAAAAGAAAACAGGTTTAAGTTTCCAGCTATCTCTGTATAAAGATGAATTTTTTTCTAGTATCAATGGCTATAACAGCTTGTTGATGACCAAGTCTTTTTATACAACATTTGCTGGGTATGAATATATTTTGATTTCGCAAACTGATGCGCTAGTTTTTTCAGATCAGTTGGATAGTTGGTGCCAACGAAACTACTCCTATATCGGTGCGCCATGGTTCGTGGGTTTTGATAAGCCACAAAAACCATTGACTTTTTTAGGAGTAGGGAACGGGGGGCTTTCTTTGAGGAAAGTAAATGACTTTATTCGTTTTCTTTCAGTGCCGAGATGGATGCCAAATGCTCAATTGCGACTGGGAAATAATCACAACGTTACAAATCCACTAAAACAAATACTGATCCATAAATATCTATTTGCTTATAACTTTCCCCCACTTTTGCCGCGAATTAATGAAGATGGTTTTTGGGGGCTGCTTGCGCCGCAATGTTGCTCATTTTTTACTGTGCCGCCAGCCAAGGAAGCTGTGGCTTTTGCATTTGATGCCGAACCACGCTACCTGTATGAGCTTAATCACCAACAGCTTCCTTTCGGATGTCATGCTTGGGAAAGATATGACAGAGCCTTTTGGGAGCAAGAGCTAATTGGGCGCGGAATAAAATTACCTTAGTAGTAGCGCCGCAACCGAAGCGCAAAATTACCCCTGCTGCGTTCATTTTTGGGAGCTTATGGGTTTTACGGTTGCTATACACCTGTTGTTGTTCAACGTAAAATAATCTGGTCTTAGGTTAATAAAGAGTTCCGTTATGCACCCCACAGCAATGATAAATGCAAAAAGTTTCTTTGATTGTTACAGCAAGTTTGTAACTTCAACGGCGCCTGTAAAGGTTGTTGAAATTGGCTCTCAAGATGTCAACGGAAGTTTGAGGGGCTATTGCCCCGAAAACTTTCAATACATTGGGGTTGATTTCGTTGTAGGCAAAGGGGTTGATATCGTTTTGGTTGATCCGTACACATTGCCATTTGAAACTGGAACAGTCGATATCGTTATTTCGAGTTCTTGCCTTGAACATTCGGAGATGTTTTGGGTTGTCTTTTTAGAAATTATGCGTGTACTTAAACCGAATGGCCTTTTCTATATGAACGTTCCATCAAATGGGGACTTTCATCGTTATCCAGTTGATTGCTGGAGGTTCTATCCTGATAGTGGCAGGGCATTGGTTACGTGGGCTAAGCGAAACGGAATAAATGTCGCATTATTGGAATCTTATACAAGTAAACAAGTCGATGATATTTGGAATGACTTTGTGGCGGTTTTCATAAAAGATGAAAGCCATGCTTCACAGTACCCTGATAGGATTCTGGATACAAAGAAAGATTTCACAAACGGGCTGACTTTGAATCGCGATGACTTTTTGAATTTCTGTGTCACCCCAGAAGGCGAGAAAAGGAAAAGCAAGATTTCTCAGTTAGCAACTGTATTGTTCAGTCGCAACTGAGAGACTCCCCTTTTTCCTTTTATACTGGCCACAGATTGGCAGTGAGATCGTAATTTTCAAGTGACGTACATGTCAAAAAATGTCGATTTTTCTTTCTCGCCGCCCCCTGCAATGCAATATGGCGAGAACGGCGAAAGGCGACATGTGCGTATCAAGATGGACGGCTGTTCAGATTCTAGTTCCGAGGCTCAGGTTGCGCAGCTAATTACTGTCATCACGGTTGTGTTCAATGGCGCAAATACCTTAGAACGGGCAATCCTCAGTGTGGCAAATCAAACCTGTTCAAACATTGAGTTCATCATCATCGATGGTGGCTCAACTGATGGCACGCTCGATATTATCCGAAAATATGCACATTTCATCAGCTATTGGGTAAGCGAACCTGATGAGGGTATCTATGATGCATGGAATAAGGGGGTGCGGCATGCGCGCGGAGAATGGATCTGCTTTCTGGGGAGCGATGATTATTTCTGGGAACCAACAGCGTTGGAAAAGATTATTTGCGCGGTGAATTCGGCCAAGGTGCATGCAAAGTTGGTATATGGTCGCCTTGCAGTGGTGAATGCACAAAATGAGTTGCTCTATACCATTGGTGAATCTTGGGACATTGCTAAAAAAAGGTTAGGCGATGTAATGTCGGTACCGCATCCGGGAATGCTTCATCACCAATCCTGGTTTAAAGAATATGGATTGTTCGATGCTACGTATAGGATTGCCGGTGATTACGAAATGCTGTTGCGTGGATGGCCTAAAGAAGATGCTATTTTCGCCTCAGATGTGATTGTAGTGGGAATGATGCTGGGCGGTATTAGTAGTACGCCACAGAATGCGATTAAGCAGCTCAAAGAGGTTTGGAGAGCACAAAGAGCACATGGGAAACATTTTCCAGGCAAGCGTTTGATGATGGCAATGGTGCGTATCTATTTGCGGTTGATGCTGCAAACATTGTTGACTGAGCGTGTGACATTTTATTTGTTGGATATAGGCAGGAAGCTACTTGGAAAGCCTGGCCACTGGACAAAGATATGATGCAAGTTGATGCATCGGTGGGTGCGCCTGTCAGTGTCGTAATTCCCTGTTTTCGTTGTGCCGAAACCATATCGAGGGCAATTGCGTCAGTCGCGAAACAATCCCTGTTGCCATTGGAAGTGTTGCTTGTAGATGATTGTAGCGGTGACAACACCCTGACCATTATCGAAGCTTTGGCCAAGAAGTATCCACAAGGCTGGATAAAAATTGTGGCCTTACCCAAGAATGTGGGGGCAGGGGAAGCTCGGAATGCGGGCTGGGAAATGGCCTCCGGTGAGTTTGTCGCTTTTCTGGATGCCGATGATGCCTGGCATCCGCGAAAGATCGAAATTCAGTATGCCTACATGAGCGCACACCCGGAAGTCGACTTGTGTGGACACGAACGCAGGCTGCTTGTGCAAGAGGCAGGACTTCCGGATTGGGACTTGCCGCAATATGAAGCTCGTAGCATCCATAAATGGTCTTTGTTGCTATCGAATAAATTTGTAACACCATCGGTGATGATACGTCGTGATGTCGAGCAGCGCTTCGTCGAAGGACAGCGCCATATGGAAGACCATATGTTGTGGTTATTGTTATCCTGCGGAGGGAAGGGCGTCGTAAAACTATCTGCTGAATTGGCGGCCATCTATAAAAGCCCGTTTGGTATGACGGGATTGAGTGCGCAGATTTGGGCAATGGAGCGCGGAGATTTGGGCAACTACCGTCGACTTTATCGTTTGGGTTATATTGGTCCAATTCAATTGGGGCTACTCGCCATTTATTCTGTGCTCAAATACATTCGCAGGTTAGTGATCTATGGGAGTTACTTGCGTTGGAAAAAATAGCCATGGAGCCTACGATGAAGGTTTCCATATCTGTCGTCAGTCATGCCCAAATTGGGTTAGTTAAAGATCTGCTGTATGACATTGACGAACATTGCCGTGCGATAGCCATCGAGTTGATTCTTACGCTTAATGTAGAGGAGGCTCTACCATTCGACTTGGTTGAGTTTTCGTACCCAATAAGGGTTGTCCGAAATTCGATCCCCTTGGGCTTTGCCGCCAATCACAATCAGGCCTTTGCATACAGTACCGGACAGTTTTTTTGCGTGTTGAACCCGGACATCCGTTTAGCCAGGGATCCATTTCAAATATTGTTGAAGTGCTTTGAAGGCTCGTCAGTCGGCGTAGCCGCTCCATTAGTTCTGGGCGAAAACGGTGTCATTGAGGATAGTGTCCGGCGTTTTCCGGGCCCGCTCAAAATACTGTGCAAGGCTTTTGGCGGCTGCAAGGGCTTCGATTATGAGATCAAAGACAAGCTAGTATATCCCGATTGGGCGGGCGGCATGTTCCTGTTGATCCCACGCGATGTTTACGCAAAGGTGGGCGGGTTCGATCAGCGCTATTTTCTTTACTACGAGGATGTAGATCTTTGCGCTAGGGTGAGGCTGATGGGTTATGAGATTGTCATGTCTCCGCATGCGCAAGTGACACACTTGGCGCAACGCAGCAGTCATCGCAATTTTAAGTACCTGAGCTGGCACTTGCGCAGCATGATGCGATTTTTTCTTTCGTCCGTATACCGCCAGCTTGTGTGGCGAAAAATTAAAACAGCGGGATAAATTATGTTGAAAAAAGTAACTAACGATTTAATCGTGCCCGTGATGGATTTACTGCTTTCACCCTTGATATTTGTTGCCGCAATATTAATGAAGTTAGTGAGGAGGCTCGGCATCTGGCGTATGCCGATCAGCAAGCGCATTTTTAATCGGGTTGGGATTTTTCCAATCCGCGACCATTATTACGAACCGATGTTCAATCACTCGGCGCAACTTGTTCATTCGCTGGAGGATGAGCGCCAGCTGCCCGGAATAGATATGAATGAGGCCGCGCAGCTGGAGCTGCTCGTGCGCTTCGATTATGCCGAGGAACTCAAGCGCTTCCCCATCACGCGATTGGACGTTTCGTCCTTCTATTACCGCAATCCGAATTTTGCAGAAGGCGATGCGGAGTGCCTGTATAGTCTGATACGCTTGTCCAAGCCCAAGCGTATCGTCGAGATTGGCAGCGGATTTTCTACCATGATGGCGCGCCATGCGATTGCCCGGAATATGGCGGAAGACAGTAGCTATCAATGCCGCCATGTTTGTATCGAGCCTTATGAAATGGGGTGGTTAAGCTCGGTGCCAGAGATCGAGGTGCTGCGTCAGCGAGTCGAGCAAATGGACAGGCAGATATTCCGCGAACTGGAAGATGGCGACATCCTGTTTATCGATTCGTCTCATATGGTAAGGCCGCAGGGAGATGTTTTGTGCGAGTGTCTGGAGATACTCCCTATTCTTCAATCGGGTGTCCTGATTCATTTCCATGACATCTTCACACCGCGCGATTATCTGGCCAGCTGGCTCCTGGATGAGGTCAAACTCTGGAATGAGCAGTATCTGCTGGAAGCATTCATGTCCTGCAATTCCAACTTTGAAGTGGTCGCAGCCCTGAACTTCCTGAAGCATCATCATCCTGGCCGGATGGCGGAAAAATTTCCTATGCTGGCAGCGAGAATGGAGCAATCCGAGCCGGGCTCTTTCTGGATCCGGAAGGTAGCCTGACGGTGACTTCTGCGAGGCACGACATGACGGCTGCGGCGACCCTTCCGGAATGGCATCTGCGGCAAAACAATTTCGACCTGCTGCGTTTCCTGTTCGCTTTCACGGTCTTTCTGGTCCATGCCCATGTCCTGTCCGGCGCCCCGGAACTCAAGGGGTTGAGTGAATTCCTGTCTTCCGAGATCGCCGTCAAATCCTTCTTTGTGGTCAGCGGATTCCTGATTTTCATGAGCCACGAGAACTCGCGCGACATCCGGAGTTATTTTGCAAAAAGGATCAAGCGCATCTATCCCGCCTACCTTTTCATCGTGACGATTTGCGCCGCCCTTGGCGCCGTTTTCAGCACGCAGACATGGAGCGGCTATTTTTCCTTGCCGGTGTTGAAGTATCTCGCGGCCAATCTGCTGTTTCTTAATTTCCTGCAGCCGAGCCTCCCCGGCCTTTTTGAACACAACCCGCTGCAAGCCGTCAATGGCGCGCTGTGGACACTGAAGATAGAGGTCATGTTCTATCTGTCAGTACCCTTGATCGCGATGGCTTTTCGCAGGCTTGGCCGTCTGCCGGTACTGGTCGCCCTCTATGTCTGCTCCGTGGCTTATTTTGCAGCCATGGGCGGACTGGCGGCCCAAACCGGGTCCGGGTTCTATCTCGAATTGCAGCGGCAGCTACCCGGGCAGTTGACTTTCTTCGTTGCCGGTGCGGCCGGTTATTACTACTTCCGGCATATCGCCCGATATGCGACCTGGCTCATGCCCGCCGCCTTTGCGGCATTTGCCTTGCAGGCATGGTTGCCATGGGCCGCCGTCCAGCCGGTCGCGCTGGGGGTATTGATCGTATGTTTCGCGTGCGTCATCCCCTGCCTCGGCAATTTTGGCAAATATGGCGATTTTTCCTACGGGATCTATATCGTCCACTTCCCGATACTGCAAGTGCTGGTTTCCTATGGTGCCTTCGAAGAGTCACCGTGGGCTGCGCTTGCCCTGTCAACCGTAACGGTGCTGGTATCCGCGTTCCTGCTTTGGCATTTCGTGGAAAAGCGCTTCCTGCGCAAGTCATCCCACTACGTGGCGGCAAGCCATGGATGAACGGCATATGAAAATGCTGATCACGGGCGCCAGCGGTTTTGTGGGGAGGCCGCTCTGTACCGAATTGCTGCGGCGCGGGCATGAAGTGGTGAGCGCCGTACGGGCAGCCGGCGCCGAACACAGCGGGGCCAGACAAATCATCACCGGCTCGATCGATGGGGGAACCGATTGGTCAGCCGCATTGTGCCATGTGGAAGTGCTGATCCATCTGGCCGCACGGGTGCATGTGATGCAGGACACCTCCGCCGATCCGCTGGCCGAATTCCGCAGGGTCAACGTGCAGGGCACGGAGAACCTGGCAAGGCAGGCTGCACACGCGGGGGCGAAGCGGCTGGTCTATGTCAGCTCGATCAAGGTGAACGGTGAAGCCACGTCCGCCGGGCAGCCCTATTCCGAACGGGATACCCCGGCGCCGCAGGATCCCTACGGCCAGTCGAAATGGGAAGCCGAACGAGCCTTGCTGCAAGTCGCTCATGAAACCGGCCTGGAGGTCGTGATCGTGCGGCCGCCACTGGTCTATGGTGCGGGAGTCAAGGGCAATTTCGAGAGGATGATGCAGGCAGTCGCAAGCGGCATCCCGCTGCCGTTCGCCTCGGTGCACAACCGGCGCGACCTGGTGTATGTCGGCAACCTGGTCGATGCGCTGATCGCCTGTGCCACCCATCCGGCAGCCGCCGGGCAGACCTATCTGGTGAGTGACGGGGAGCCGGTTTCGACACCCGGATTGTTGCGCCACCTGGCCGGGGCGATGGGTGTCCCGGCACGCCTGCTGCCGCTTCCTCCGGCCTTGTTGCGCCTTGCGGGAAAACTTGCGGGCAAGCCAGAACAGATCGAGCGCTTGCTCGGCTCGCTGCAGGTGGATAGTGGTAAAATCCGCCGCGAACTCAACTGGCATCCGCCGTATTCCCTGCAGCAAGGCGTGCAGGCCACGGCCGACTGGTACCGATCCATCCGCCCATGACCTTTTATCCGCCCATCCTCGCAGCAACGGTCACCTTGCTGGCGATGTCCCTCCTGTTGCGTAGCGCGGCGGCCAAACACGTGCAGGATATTCCCAACGAACGCTCGCTTCACAGGACGCCCGTTCCGCGCATCGGCGGCATGGCCCTGATGCTCGGCGTGTTCGCCGGCTGGGCCGCATCGCCGGATACGCCGAATGTGTGGCTGGTCGTTCCTCTTGTCGCGCTGGTGGTGGTGTCTGCGCTGGACGATATCCGCGGCCTGCCGGTACGCCTTCGCCTGCTTGCCCATTTGATGGCGGCTGCCGCATTCCTGCTGGGCGCCGGGTTCGAATGGTGGATGCCCCTGCTGCTGCTGCCGGTGGTCTGGATGACCAACCTCTTCAATTTCATGGACGGGGCTGACGGCCTGGCCGGCGGCATGGCGTTGTTCGGCTTCGGCAGCTATGGTGCGGCAGCCTGGATGCATGGCGCGAACGACTTCGCGCTGATGAATCTCACCCTGTGTGCATCCACCGTCGGTTTCCTGTTGTTCAATTTTCACCCGGCCAGGGTCTTCATGGGCGACGCAGGCTCCATTCCGCTGGGCTTTCTCGCCGCCGCCGTCGGCCTGCTGGGCTGGCAACAGGGATTGTGGCCGCTGTGGTTTCCGCCACTGGTCTTCTCGCCTTTTGTCATGGACGCGACGGTCACGCTGGTCAAGCGTATCGTGCGCGGCGAGAGATTGTCACAGGCGCATCGCAGTCATTACTACCAGCGTCTGGTGCAGATGGGTTGCGGGCACCGCAACACGGCCCTGGCCGGGTATCTGCTGATGATGGCCTGCGGCATTTGCGCGCTCTGGGGGTTGCGGCAGGAGGCCATGGCTCAACTGATGACGCTGGCCGGCTGGTTGCTGATCTATCTCGGCCTGATGGTCTGGCTGGATGTGCGCTGGAAGCGTTTTGTCGATAGCCGGGCAGGGGCGCATGCTTAAATCGGGGACCCGGACCTTCCTCGCCCTGGCGCATGACGCGGTTGCCGCAGTCCTGGCCTGGAGCCTCGCCTACCTGCTGCGTTTCAATTTCGATCTGCCGAATGACTTTGCTGCCGAGCTGCGCCACACCCTGGCATGGGTGGTGCCGCTGCAGATGCTGATCTTCTGGCAGGCCGGCCTGTACCGTGGCATCTGGCGCTATGCCAGCACCACCGACCTGCGCCGCATCGTGCTGTCCGTGCTGCTCGCGGCGGCACTCATCCCGCTGCTGTTCTGGATGCTGCGCCTCGGCCTGGTGATCCCGCGCTCGGTGCTGGTCATCAACCCGCTGCTGCTCATCCTGATGATGGGCGGCAGTCGTTTCGCCTACCGGCTATGGAAGGAACAGGGGCTGTACGGCAGCTTCAAGCTGGGCGGCGAACCGGTGCTGGTGCTCGGTGCCGGCGATGCGGCGGCGAGCCTGGCCAGGGAGCTGGCCCGCAGCAGCGACTGGCGGCTGGTCGGGTTCCTCGACGACAACGCCGAACGCCATGGCCGTACCCTGAACGGCATCCGTGTGCTGGGCGCGCTGGACAGCCTGCCGGAGTGGGCCGAACGGCTCTCGGTCAGCCAGGCCATCATCGCCATGCCGTCCAGTTCGCACCAGCAGCGCAAGCGCGCGATCCAGCTGTGCAACACCGCCAGGATCAAGGCGCTCACCGTGCCGTCGTTCGACGACCTGATGAGCGGCAAGGTGGCCGTGTCGCAACTGCGCGCCATCGAACTGGACGACCTGCTCGGGCGCGACCCGGTGGTGCTGGACGATGCCGGGCTGCACGGCCTGCTGACGGGTCAGGTGGTCATGGTGACCGGGGCGGGCGGCTCGATCGGTTCGGAACTGTGCCGCCAGATCGCACGCTTCGCGCCGGCCCGGCTGGTGCTGTTCGAGCAAAGCGAATTCGCGCTGTACACCCTCGAACAGGAACTGAAACAGAGCTTCCCGGCGCTGGGCTTTCTCTGCCTGGTCGGCGATGTGCGCGATGCGGCGCGGGTCGGAGAAGCCATGCGGCAACAGCGGCCGAACGTGCTGTTCCATGCCGCCGCCTACAAGCATGTGCCGCTGATGGAGCAGCACAACGCCTGGCAGGCGATCCGCAACAACGTGCTGGGCACCTGGACGGTGGCGCGCGCGGCGCAGCAACACGGCATCGGCAGGTTCGTGATGATCTCCACCGACAAGGCGGTCAACCCGACCAACGTGATGGGTGCCTCCAAGCGCCTCGCGGAAATGGTATGCCAGGCCCTGCAACCTTCCGGCGACACCCGCTTCGTGATGGTGCGCTTCGGCAACGTGCTGGGCAGCACCGGCAGCGTGATCCCCAAGTTCCGCGAGCAGATCGCGCGCGGTGGTCCGGTCACCGTCACCCATCCCGAGATCACCCGCTACTTCATGTCCATCCCGGAAGCCGCGCAGCTGGTGTTGCAGGCCGGCCTGATGGGACAGGGCGGCGAGATCTTCGTGCTCGACATGGGTGAGCCGGTGAGGATCGTCGACCTGGCGAGGGACCTGATCCGCCTGTCCGGTTTCACCGAGGAGGAGATCAGGATCGAATTCACCGGCCTGCGCCCCGGCGAGAAGCTCTATGAAGAGCTGCTGGCGGATAACGAGCATACCCTGCCCACGCCGCATCCCAAACTGCGCATCGCGCAGGCGCAACAGGCCGGCGCGGCCTGGCTGGAAAGACTGCTGGAGTGGACTTCCGTGCCGGCCATGTCCGATGAACAGGTGCGTACCGCCCTGCGCGACTGGGTGCCGGAATACCAGCCGGGCCCGGCCGCCTCGCCGCACCGGCAGGACGACGGATCGTGAAACCAGCTGTGCCTCCCGCCATGCGGCACGCTGCGCTTCTGCCGTTGCGCACAGGCACGGTGCTGCTCGGTTTTACCGTGCCGATCTCGGTGGCACTGGATAACCTGCTGCTGGCGGTACTGCTGCTGGGTGCGCTGTTCAATCCACGCATGGTGTGGCAGGCCGTCACGCAACATCCGGTGGCACGCGCTGCGTGGCTGCTGTTTACCGTGCTGTTCCTTGCCATGTTCTACGGTGCCACACCGTTGCGCGAGGCGGCGGGCATCCTCGGCAAATATGCCGATCTGGCTTTCATCCCGCTGTTCATGCTCATGCTGCCGGATGCGACCATCCGGCGCAGGGCGCAATACGCCTTTCTGGCGGCGATGGGCCTGACCCTGCTGCTGTCCTTCCTGGTGGGACTGGACCTGTTGCCCGTGCAGCCATGGATGGACAAGACGGCCACACTGGACGACCCGGCCATCTTCCACAGCCGCATCACGCAGAACAACATGATGGCCTTCGCGGTCTTTCTCGCGCTGCTGAAGCTGCGCGACACCCCGTCGCGAACGGCCCGGATGGCCTGGGGGCTGTTCGCGTTGCTGGGAAGCGTCAATGTGCTGTTCATGGTGCAGGGGCGTACCGGCTACGTGATCCTGCTGGTGCTGCTGGGCTGGTTCGCCTGGTCAACCCTGGCGCGCCACATGCACAGGCACGGCAAGGCATGGGGCTGGCGGCAGGGAACGGTATTGATGTTCGCACTGATGGCACTGGCGGCGACCGCCTACCATGGCTCCCCGCGCCTGCATGACCGGGTGAGCCTGATGGTCTCCGAATTCCACGCATGGCAACCGGATCACGGCAGGGAAACCTCGACCGGACAGCGGCTTGATTTTTATTACAACACGCTGCAGATAGTCGGCCAGCATCCGGTGTTCGGCGTCGGCACCGGCGGATTTCCCGCCGCCTTCGCACAGCAGACACAGGGCAAGGACGTGATGCAGACGCGCAATCCGCACAACGAATACCTGATGATATCGGTGCAGGCCGGCACGGTCGGCCTGTTGCTGCTGCTGTACCTTTTTTACACGCAATGGCGCTGTGCGCCGCTGCTGGACACGCCCCGCGAACAGGATGCCGCACGCGGCCTGGTGCTGGCCTATCTGGCCAACAGCCTGTTCAACTCGCCGCTGCTGGATCATGCGGACGGCCTGTTCTTCTCGCTCATGACGGCAACGCTGTTTGCCGGGCTCGGAAAGGGCACAAAACATGGATAAGCTCTCCGTCATCCTCATCACCAGGAACGAGGCGGCTAACATCCGCGCCTGCCTCGAATCGGTGGCGTGGGCCGACGAGATCATCGTGGTGGACTCCGGCAGCACCGACGACACCGTCGCCATCGCGCGCGAGTTCACACCACACGTCCATGTACACGACTGGCCGGGGTTCGGCGCACAGAAGAATCGCGCGCTGGACTATGCGACAGGCGAATGGGTGTTCTCCATCGACGCCGACGAGCGCGTCACGCCCGAGTTGCGCGCGGAGATCGAGGCAGCAATGGACATGCCGCGGGCGGATGCTTACGAGATGCCGCGGTTGTCCAGTTTTTGCGGGCGTTTCATGCGCCACTCCGGCTGGCATCCGGATTATGTGCTGCGCCTGTTCCGGCGCGGCAAGGGGCGCTTCAGCGATGCGCTGGTGCATGAGTCGGTACAGACGCAGGGAAGCACCGCGCGCCTGCGGCGGCACTTGCTGCATTACAGCTACCGGGATCTTGACGATGTGCTGTCCAAGCTGAACAGCTACTCCAGCGCGGCATCGGCCATGCTCCAGCGGCGGGGAAAAAGAGGCGGCCTGACCCAAGCCGTGCTGCACGGCCTGTGGGCATTCATCCGCACCTATTTCCTGCGCGCCGGCTTCCTCGACGGGCGCGAGGGTTTCATGCTGGCGGTGATGAACGCCGAGAACAGCTATTACCGTTACATCAAGCTCTGGCTGAAGCAGAAATCCTGATCGGTTCAGCGCGCCAGCTCCCGGATGACCGGCAGCATATCCCGCGCGATCATCGAGCTGGCGTAGTCGGAGACATGGTCGCCGTAGCTGTACAGGAACTTCCCCTGATGGCTGGTCGTGCACACGTTGTTTGGAACGTCGCATAGCAACGGCGCGGGATCGTAGACCGCCAGGCCGGGGTGGAGCCGCTGCAATTCCAGAATGAACTGGCGGTAGGCCCGTGTCCCGGCGAGGTGGTCGGCATGGCGTATCGTGCAACGCGGATTCTCCTTGCGCCGCAGGAACAGGTTCAGGGACGGGCTCGAGGTCGCGCCGCCGCTGACGCAGCTCCGGGGGTCCGGGAAAGTCGGGTTGTCGATGACGAAGACCACGCGTTTTCCCGCCTGCTCCAGCTGCCGTATGGCCCGGCTGTAGGCCGCCATCTTTCCGGTGGGAGGATCGACATCGGCAGTGATGAACCCCGTATCGCCATCCAGCGGGAAGATGGCGCGCAACGCCACGGTCAGGGCGACGACCTTGATCGACGGGTCATCGGTTATCGTCTGCAAGGCGAGCCGGTTCTTGGCCTGCTGTCGGTCTTCTGGCGCGACACCGTGCTCCGGCGGATAGACCGAGCCTATCATCACCCACCGCATGTCCGGGCCTGATTCCCGCACCAGTCCGTAGAAAAGCGCCTCGCCCTTGCTGTCGCCCAGCAGTGCATAGCGCGGCTCTTGCGGACCGCTCCTCACACAGTACTGGAACATGGGTTTCTGTTCGCCGGAAATGCCGCATTCGTGTTGCAGCTTATCCCGGTCCGCCCCGAGCACCAGGGTGCCGGGATCGCCGTTCAGCATCGAGAACTGGCGCGACTTGAACCCGTCCAGCTTCTTGACGGCCAACCCGGCGGCACCGAGCAGGAACATGGCAAGGCACAGTAGCAGCACGATGCTCACGGATCGTTGCCTTGATCTTATGGGGCGCTCCACGAACCGGTAAGTCAGCCACGCCAGGACGAAGCTCGCCGCGACCAGCCAGGACCGCACTTCAACCGAAGGCGTCCCGGATTCCATGATGCGCGCGAAAGAAAGCAGCGGCCAGTGCCACAGGTAAAGCGGGTAACTGACGAGGCCGATCCACACCAGCAGGCGAAACGACAGTACGCGCCGGTTCAGCCATGCACCCTCGCCGGCGTGGATCAGGCAGGCCGCCCCCACTGTGGGAAGCAACGCCCAGATACCCGGGAAGGCATAGTCTTTTTCTATGATGAAGACTCCGCCCAGTATCAGGCACAGACCCAGCCAGGCGATCAGGGAGCGGCCCGTTGTGCCGATGCGGGGCTTGTGTGCGGCCTTCAGCGCCAGCGCGGCCCCCAGCGCCAGCTCCCAGAAGCGTGTCAGCGGGGAATAGAAATCAGCCACCGCATCATGCCGCACAAGCATCGCGCTGTAGGCCAACGAAACCCCCAGGATGGCCAGCATGGCCCAACCGAGATGGCGTGTGTAGCGCCAGAAGAATGCCAGCAGCAAAGGCCATACGATATAGAACTGCTCTTCGATCCCCAGCGACCAGAGATGGAGCAGGGGCTTGGTATCGGCGGCATTGTCAAAATAACCCGATTCCGCCCAGAAGACGATATTCGACACAAACACGGCACCGGCGACGACATGCTTGCCCAGCTGCTCATACTCACCGGGTGTCAGGATCACCCAGCCCATCGCCAGGCAGGCGAGCAGAACCACAACCAATGCCGGAAAGATGCGCCTGATCCTGCGTGCGTAGAATGTCGCGATGCTGAACGTGCCCGCGCCCAGGTCTTCCCAGATGTGCTTGGAGATCAGGAAGCCCGAAATCACGAAGAATATGTCGACGCCGACAAACCCGCCGTGAGCCAGCGAGGGGAACGCGTGGAAAACCACCACCGACAGCACCGCGATGGCGCGCAACCCGTCGATGTCAGGACGGTAATCGTTCTGGTGGCCGGAAAGGCCGGGGAGTATCCGGGATGGTTTTTCTGCGGGGTTTTGCATACCATACGCGTCTTTGGATTCGAGCGCGGATTATACCGGCTCCCCCACCGCTTCCCATGTCCGATGAACCCCTGAGATTGCTGCATGTGGTGCGCCGCTACGGGCCGGTCGGCGGAATGGAGCGTTACGTCTGGGAACTGACGCGTGAATTGGCCGCACTGGGACACGAGGTGACGGTGCTCTGCGAGCGCTGCCATGCGGAAGAGCCGCGCGGTATCGCCGTTCACGAGCTCGGCGAGATCATGCCGCGCCCGCGCTGGCTGGCGCTGCTGCGCTTCGGCAGGCGCGTGGCGCGCTGGCTGGAGGAGAACCCGCATCCGGGATGGCTGATCCACAGCCATGAACGGCTGAGTTCGCACCACCTCACCACCTTCCACGGTCCGCCTTTCGCCACGGTGCGCGACATGCCGTGGTGGCGCAAGGTCTCGCTGCGCGTGGCGATGCAGTTGTATCTGGAGCGGCGCGAGCTGACGGTGGCGCAGCGCATCGTGCCCAATTCGCCGTTCATCCGCGAACGCCTGGCGCACTACTATCCCGAGCTGGCGCACAAGCTCACCGAGCCGATCGTGCCGGGGGTGACTGCCGGCGAGGTGCGCGAGGTGCGCAGCGTTCCCGCCGACGGCGGCGTGCTCGGCTTCGTCGGCAAGGAATGGCAGCGCAAGGGACTGCCGCTGGCGGTTGAGATCGCCGCGAGATTACGCTGCAACCGCCCCGATCTCCAATTATGGATAGCAGGTCCCGCTCCCGAAGAAGTGCGACACCTGTTCGCCGGTTGGCAGGGCGGCTATCGTTTGCTGGGCTGGAGCGACCAGGCGCATTACGCCGGTTTCGATGTACTGCTGCATCCCGCCAAGGCAGAGCCTTACGGCATGGTAATCAGCGAGGCGATGGCGGCCAGGGTGCCGGTGGTGATTTCCGATGTATGCGGTGCCGCGGCGCAGGTCACTCCGGCAGCAGGCGCGGTGTTGCCGCTTCATGCCCCGCTTGAGGCGTGGGCAGGTGCGATCGAGGAACAATTGCAGCGCAGCACGGCGCCGCCACAGTTCGTGCGGGGCTGGAACGAGGTCGCACGGGAATACGAAAAGGCCTATCGCGACCATCCTGCAGGGCAACGGCCATGAGCCCGCGCCTCATTTGCCGAGACCGGCACCGGGAGGCCGCGTGCCGGCCGGCAATCAACGCGGCGATACCATGAACCTGCCGGTATTGACTTCGAACATCTCCTCCCCGCGCCTGATGCGGATGCGCAACTCCCAATAGCCCTTGAGCGGGAAGCTGATATAGCCCTGATAGTTGCCCGGCGATGTCTCGCTGAAAGTCGTCGTGAAGTCCTTGCTCGCATCGGACGCGCGGTAGGCTTCCACTTCCACCGTCCCGCTGACCGGCGCGCCCGCGCGATCCGCCACGCCGATCTCGTAGGCGACCGGCGAATTCATCGCAATGGCCCCGGGCTGCCTGATGGTGGTTCTCCAGGCAAGGGCTTTTTGCTCTTGCAGGCCACTTACCACGGCGGCGTTGGTTTTGCGATTCTTTGTGCTGTAATCCCTGTCCACCAATGTCGAACGGTTGTGCATGGCGAACCAGACGAAGGCGCCATTCACCCCCAGCACCAGGACGATCAGCCCTATCATGCCGAGCAGCCAGGGATTGCGCAGACCTTTCTTATTCTCCTGTGAGATCATCTTGCCCCCTCCGGTCGGAACCCATGGCTGCCGTGTGGATCACGGCCTGGGACCGTTGAACTTGGTCTTGTATTCCGCGGCGATCAGCGGGTCCTCGATGCTCTGGACACGGAACCCTATCGGGGTCACCTCGTTCCTGATGTTCTCGCCGGGCGCCCTGACGAAGATGGTGAAAGAAGTGCTGCGGCCGTGATGCGTCAGCAATGGTTTCTCTGCGCCCAGGATGTTCTGGCCCTTCACCCCGCCCTCCGCGGTGACCGTCACCATGAGGTCCCTGTCCGTCTTGTTGAGCACCTTGAAATCGTATTTGTTCTGTATCGAGCCGTCGCTCAGGTTCACATACAACGGCTGGCGCTCCGGGATCACTTTCAGCACCATCGAGCCCAGATGTGTCAGGCCGTACACGATCCCGCCGAAGGCAGCCAGGATGATGCCGATATACACCAGCGTGCGCGGATGCTGGTACATCTTCCTGGCGGGTTTGCCCTCCAGCTCGTCGAGCGAGGCATAACGGATCAGGCCGCGCGGCTTGCCCACCTTGTCCATGATGGAATCGCAGGCGTCCAGACACAGGCCGCAAGTGATGCAGCCCAATTGCTGCCCGTCGCGGATATCCACGCCGGTCGGGCATACCTGCACGCACTGGAAACAATCCACGCAGTCGCCGCCCTGCA
>JBGARW010000050.1:0-11561 GCA_044230015.1 Gallionella sp.
CGCCGCTGCTGATCCTGCTGCCGCTGATCAGCCTGCTCGGCAAGAACCTGCGCGACAACCGCGAGTGGATGGTGCGCTGGATCCGCTGGGGTGCGGCGGCGGTGCTGATCCTGCTCGGCTTGAGGAGGTTGCTGCTGGTGTTGTGACATTTCCTGCATTCTGGCGGCAGGACACCTGTCCATAGAGAGCCGTAATCTGTTAGCTGACGAATCGCCGCAATGCATGGGGTGCGGCAATTTGTCGCATTCCCACGCTGTCTCCCTGCCTGTAACATCCGCGCGCTTCGATTCCCATAGCAACCGTTGAACATGAACAGGCGGAGAAGGAAGTGGCAGGGTGATGCCGTGTACCTGTTCTTGCAGCGCGAATGGCGAAGCAACGGCCGTCAGCGGGAAGCTCGAATACAAGGAAGTGGAACAATGGACCAAACAGCAGTACGCTCCCTGATAATATTATGAGTTCGTTAGCCTGCCCATCAGTATCGACCATTGTGAATCCACCAGCATCGACTATCGTGAACCCGGCGGATCTGCCATTGCGCGAACGCTCGCTGATCGTGGCTTCGGTGATGCTAGGGCATGCCTTGTTGCTGTGGTTGCTGGTGTCCATGCCCAGCCTTCACGCGTCGAAGCATAATGAGATGGCGGTCAGCTTCGCGGCCATGCCTAGTCCGCCGCAACCCGCTCCGGCGGAACCGAAACCGGAGCCCAAACCTGAACCGGTAGCGAAACCCAGGCCGGTCGAGCGGCGCCCGCAGCCCGCACCGGAGGTCGTGACGCCTGTCGTGGCCAGCGAGACGCCGGTACCGACAGAGGTCAGCAGCGCGCCTCCGCAACCCGTGGCTGCTTCGCCCGGCTTGCCGGATCGCGAACCGGACTACCAGGCGGCCTATCTCAACAATCCGGTTCCCGCCTACCCGATGGTGGCGCGGCGCATGGGCTGGCAGGGCAGGGTGGTGCTGAACGTCGAAGTGCTGTCGAGCGGCCTGCCCGGACAGGTCAGGCTGCACCAGAGCAGCGGGCATGATGTGCTGGACAACGCGGCGATGCAGGCGGTGCGCGGCTGGCGGTTCGTCGCGGCGCGCCAGGGCGGGCAGATGGTCACCAAGTGGTTCCTGGTTCCGATTCCGTTTATTTTGAAAGAGGATTGAAGATGCATTTATTCAGTGGTAACTCGGTTGTTGTCAGCGCCACACTCATGGTGCTGCTGTTCTGTTCCGTGGTCACCTGGTCGATCGTGCTTTACAAGCTGCTGCAGCGGAACCGCAACGGCAAGCTGAACAAGGCTTTTGCGCAGCAGTTCTGGGATTCTCCGGACTGGAAGAGCGCCGAACGGGTGAGCGGACAGCATGAAGGGCAGCTTGCCAGCCTGGCGCGCAGTGCCTTCACCGCGCTGAAGGAAATGACCAGCGGCAAGACCGACCTGAAGCATGCGGGTGAACCGCATGAACTGATGGAGAATGCCCTGCGCCAGCAGATACGCAACCTGCAGCGCAAGGGGGAGAGCGGTCTGGCAGAGCTGGCCGGCATCGGATCGACCTCACCCTTCATCGGGCTGTTCGGCACGGTGTGGGGCATCATGCATGCGTTGCAGGAGATCGGCAAGACCGGTTCGGCCAGCCTGGACGTGGTGGCGGGCCCGATCGGCGAGGCGTTGATCGCCACCGCATTCGGGATCGCGGCCGCCTTGCCAGCGGTGCTGGCATACAACTATTTCCTGCGCCGCCTGCGTCTGAGTCTTACCGAGCTGGAGAACTTCTCGGACGACTTCGCCAGGCTGGCGCGCAAATACGACTATAAGGTGTGACATGGCTTTCCAGACCCAATCCGATCAGGAGATGATGAGCGAGATCAACGTCACGCCGCTGGTGGACGTGATGCTGGTGCTGCTCGTGGTGTTCATCGTCACCGCGCCGCTGCTGTCGCAGTCGCTGGAAGTGAAGCTGCCAAAGACGACCGCGGTGGAAACGCGCATGGAAAGCAAGCAGCAGGTTGTCACCATCGATGCACAGGGGAAGATCACGCTGGAAAGCGTCGCGCTGAACGATGAAGACCTGGCGCGGCAACTCGCCGATTCCGCGGCGGGAAGGGACGACTTCGAGTTGCACGTCCATGCCGACGAGGCTGTCAACTATGGGCGCGTGGCGCAGATCATGGCCATCGCGCAACACGCCGGGGTGAGCAAGCTGTCCTTCATGACGATGGCCGGGCAGTAGGGAGCAGGTCCTTGAAATGAAAAAAGGCACGCCATGCGTGCCTTTTTTATTTCAGAGGATTACCGATCAGCGGCTATTGCCGTTGTTGCCGCGTCCCAGGGCATAGCTCGGGCGGTCACTGTTGCGGCGCGGGGCACCGCTGTTGGCGCCACGATTGGCGTTGCCGAAGCTGCGTTCCTGGCTGCGCGGCTGGGCGGTGTTGCCGTTTGCCTGGCCGTGCCATTGCCCATGGCCTTCCTTGCGCCCGGCGTGGCTGTGGCGGCTGTCCGGTGCGCTGTGGTGGAACCCTGCGCCGCCATTGTTGCCGTTGCCGGTGAAGGCGCTGCTGCGATTGCCGCCAAAGCCACCGTTGCGGTTGCCGCCGAAACCCTGGCTGGAGCCGAAACCGCCGCTGCCGCTGCGGCGTGGGCCGCTATTGCTGCGCGGACGGTCTGACGAAGGGCCGCCAGTACGCAATTTGTATTTCGGCTCCAGCCCCTCGATGGTGTGCATCTTGATGCTTTGCTCGGTGTAGCGTTCGATGCGCTTCAGCAATTGCGCGTCGCGGTTCGAGGCGAACGAGATGGCGATGCCGGACGAGCCGCCGCGACCGGTGCGGCCGATGCGGTGTACGTAGTCTTCGGCGAACTTGGGCAGGTCGAAGTTGATCACATGCGAGATGCCGCGCACATCGAGGCCGCGCGCCGCCACGTCGGTGGCGACCAGCACGCGCACGTTGCCGTTGCGCATGTTGAGCAGGGTGCGGTTGCGCTCGCGCTGGCTCATGTCGCCGTGCAGTGCCGCCACGGAATGGCCCTGCGCGGACAACTGGTCGGCGAGGCCGTCGGCATCGCGCTTCGTGGCGGTGAATACCAGCGCCTGATTTATATCCACGCCGGTCAGCAGATGGCTGAGCAGCTTGTTCTTATGCGCCACGTCGTCGGCGAACATCATGCGCTGTTCGATGTTCTCGTGCTTGTCCTTGGCGGCCGAGACGGTGATGCGCTTCGGTTCCTTGAGCAGGCGCGAGGCCAGGTTGCCGACCACGCCTTCCAGAGTCGCGGAGAACAGAAGGGTCTGGCGTGTCTTCGGGGTGGCCTGCGCAATGCGCTCCACGTCATCGACGAAGCCCATGTCCAGCATGCGGTCCGCCTCGTCGAGGATCAGCATCTCCAGGCGCGAGAAGTCGATGCGGCCGCGCTCCAGATGGTCGATCAGGCGGCCCGGTGTGGCGACCAGGATGTCCACATGACCGGACAGCAAGCGGTTCTGCACCGGGTAAGGCATGCCGCCCAGGATGCTGATGATCTTGAAGCGCATGTTCTTGCCGTACTTGGTCGCGGCATCGCACACCTGTTGCGCCAGCTCGCGGGTCGGGGTCAGCACCAGCACGCGCGGACCCTTGCCGGGCAGCGCGGAAGGCGTGGCCAGGCGGTTCAGCGCGGGCAGGATGAAGGCGGCGGTCTTGCCGCTGCCGGTCTGTGCGGAGGCCATCAGGTCGTGGCCTGCGATGATCTCCGGAATGGCCTGCGCCTGGATCGGTGTGGGCTCGGTATAGCCGGTATCGGCGATCGCCTTGAGAATGGCGGCGTTTAGTTTCAGTGCTTCAAATGACATCGTGCTTCCTTTGAGAAAGGTAAGCGCAGGCAGAAAACGACACCTTGGAAAAGGCGTGACAGATTGACCGGCGCATAAAACATCGTCGCTAACCGGAAAACCCAAAGATGCTGGAGTTTCTTGGACAGGCGCGATTTGTAGGCGCGCGAGAGATAGGTCAGAAAACGATGAACCAATGCCGCAAGGTGCGGCAAGGCGCGCATTATACGGATGGGAAAAATAAAAGCCAGCGATATTTCCTGGTTCGTCCGGGCGGGTTTGATTTCTGCTAGGATTGGCTTAATCAGGGTTCGCTGAAATTCGCCTGGTTGGCTGAAATTCGGCTCATGCATTGAATTGGCACTCTTCCGGTAAACAATGAAAAAAACATGTTGAAGATGGTTTCTACCATACGCCCCAGATACCTTTCGAGCTTCTTGTGGTTGCTGCTGTTGTATGCCCTGATCATTTTTTCCCTGTCTGGAACGGGCGACGAGAAGTTTGAGCAGTTACATCTGGTTCTGGATACCGGCAATGCGATCCTGTCGCTGTTGCTGGCAGTGTTCCTGCTGGGTGAGCAACATGCCATCCAGCCGAGTGTGCGGAACTATCTGGTCGTCGGTTTTGGTCTGGCCGCTGCGACGGAGTTGCTGCATGCGCTGGTCGGCATCGAGTGGGTCGGCTGGTTCTCATGGATAGCGACCCATACCGACACATTGCGTCCCGCCACCTGGCCGCCTTCCACCTACCTGTTACCGCTGTCCCTGGCGTGGGCATTCTGGTTGATGCGGCGTAACTCCGCGCTGCAACCGGCCGTGTTCGCAGCGGGGATCGGGCTGCTGACGGTCGGGTTGTTCGCCCTGTCATTCATGCTGCCGCGTTATGTGGATACCGGCATACTCGGTATTCAACGCCCGACACAGGCACCGTTGCTCTTGTTGTGGCTGGGTGTCATTGCCGCCTATTGGCGCGAGCGGCACGCCCATCCTTTGTATGAAGGGTTGGCAATGATGGGTGCGCTGCTGTTCCTGTCCGACCTGTGCATGTTGTATTCCACGTCGCCGCATGAAAAATTCACCATGATGGCGCATGCCGGGAAGGCCATCGCCTATACCCTGCTGCACATAGTCCAGATGCGTATTGCGGTGGCGGACAGCAGGGGGCGCAGTGTTGCCGAGGCTGCACTACGCGACAATGAGGCGAGCTTGCTCGCCATACTGGATAACTCGCCCTATCTTGCCTGGTTGAAAGATCCAGAAGGTCATTATGTCAGGATAAACAAGGTGTATGCCGATTATTTGCGGCTGAAAGATGCCCGGCAGGCCATCGGCAAGACCGATTTCGATCTTTGGCCCAGAGAGATGGCGGAAAAATACCGCGCCGATGATGCCGAGGTGATGGCCGAGCGCCAGCAGAAATATGTTGAGGAAAGATCGCTTGATGGCGACAGGGTGCACTGGGTGGAGACTTACAAGACTCCCATTGTCGGCGAGCACGGTAATGTGTTGGGTACGGTGGGCTTTGCGTGCGATATCACAGAGCGCAAACAGGTCGAGGCGCAGATCTACAATCTGGCCTTCTATGACACATTGACACAACTTCCCAATCGCCGCCTGCTGGATGACCGGATGGGGCAGGCGATCGCTGCCAGCAAACGTAGCGGCCGTTATGGTGCGCTGATGTTCCTCGATCTGGATAGGTTCAAACCGCTCAATGATTTGCATGGTCATCATGCGGGCGATCTGCTTCTGGTGGAAGTGGCGCGCCGCATCACCAGCTGTGTGCGCGAAGTCGATACCGTTGCGCGTTTCGGCGGCGATGAGTTCGTGGTGATGCTCAGCGAGCTGGAGACGGACAAGGTCGAATCAACCACGCAGTCCGGGGTCGTCGCGGAAAAGATCCGTGCCGCTCTGGCTGAGCCTTATGTGCTGACACTTCAACAGGCGGACAATACGGAAACCGTCATCGAACATCATTGTGCGGTGAGTATCGGTGTGGCGGTATTCAACGGCGAAGCAGACCCGGAAGACATCCTTAAATGGGCCGACATCGCGATGTATCAGGCCAAGGTAGCCGGGCGCAACCAGGTGCATTTTTACACTGACTGACCTTTGGGTGTCGGCGCGCCATGTCTTTAGTTCCGGACCGCGTGACTTTGCGTACCCTTGAAAATCACCGAATACCCCCCAGATAAGGGGGCGTCCCTCATCAATTAATCCGGAGTAAACATGACTGAAAGTGCAACCGTGAACCGTGAAACCCTGGGCTTCCAGACCGAGGTGAAGCAACTGCTGCAGCTGATGATCCACTCGCTGTACTCCAACCGCGAGATATTCCTGCGTGAACTGGTTTCCAACGCCTCCGATGCGTGCGACAAGCTGCGCTTCGAGGGGCTGCACAACGCGGCCTTGTTCGAGGACGATTCGGACATGGGCATCCGCATCGCCTATGACAGGGATGCGCGCACGCTGACCATTACGGACAACGGCATCGGCATGAACCGCGACGAGGTCATCAATAACCTCGGTACCATCGCCAAGTCCGGCACGCGCGAGTTCTTCTCGCGGCTTTCGGGCGACCAGCAGAAGGACGCGCACCTCATCGGCCAGTTCGGCGTGGGCTTCTACTCCGCGTTCATCGTCGCCGACAAGGTGACGGTGCTGACGCGCCGTGCCGGCGAGCATGCCGGCCAGGGCGTGCGCTGGGAGTCCGACGGCGGCGGCGAGTTCTCCGTCGAGATGGTGGACAAGCCGTCGCGCGGCACCGAGATCACGCTGCATTTGCGCGAAGGCCAGGAAGACCTGCTGGAAGGCCACAGACTGCGCGGCATCATCCGCAAGTATTCCAACCATATCGTCCAGCCCATCCTGATGAAGAAGGAGGAATGGAAGGACGGCCAGCAGCAGATGCTCGACGAAGACGAGACCGTCAACCAGGCCTCGGCCCTGTGGGCGCGCAACAAGAACGAGATCACCGACGAGCAGTACCGGGAGTTCTACAAGCATGTCGGGCACGACTACGACGACCCGCTGGCGTGGACGCACGCGCGCGTCGAGGGACGCCAGGAATACACGCAACTGCTCTACATCCCGGCGCATGCGCCGTTCGACCTGTGGGACCGCCAGGCGCGCCACGGCATCAAGCTCTATGTGCGGCGCGTGTTCATCATGGACGATGCCGAGCAGCTGATGCCGCTGTACCTGCGCTTCGTGCGCGGCGTGGTCGATTCCAGCGATCTGCCGCTCAATGTGTCGCGCGAGATATTGCAGGAATCCAGGGACATCGAGGCGATCCGCAAGGGCTGCACGGGCAAGGTGCTCGGCCTGCTCGCGGACATGGTCGAGAACGACAAGGAGAGATACGCGACGTTCTGGGGAGAGTTCGGCAAGGCGCTCAAGGAAGGCATCGGCGAGGACTTCGCCAACAAGGACAAGATCGCCGGGCTGCTGCGCTTCGCCTCGACGCATTCCGATACAAGCGATGAGACCGTGTCGCTCAAGGATTACATCGGGCGCATGAAGGAAGGGCAGGAGAAGATCTATTACGTCACCGCCGAGACCTTCAATGCGGCGAAGCACAGCCCGCACCTCGAGGTGTTCCGCAAGAAGGGCATCGAGGTGTTGCTGATGTCCGACCGTGTCGACGAGTGGGCGATGAGCTACCTCACCGAGTTCGAGGGAAAGCCGCTCGCGTCGGTTGCGAAGGGTGGTCTGGACCTCGGCAAGCTGGAAGACGAGGCCGAGAAGCAGATGCAGGAGAAGGAGGCGGGCGAATTCAAGGAACTGACCGAGAAGATCAAGGCCAGCCTCGGCGACAAGATCAAGGAGGTGCGCGTCACGCACCGCCTGACCGATTCTCCCGCCTGTCTGGTGGTCGAGGAGCACGACCTGAGCGGTAACTTGGCGCGTATGCTCAAGGCCGCCGGGCAGGCGATGCCGACTGCGCAGCCAATCCTGGAGATCAACCCGCAGCACCCGGTGGTGCTGCGCCTGAGATCCGAGGAAAAACGCTTCGACGACTGGGCAGCGGTGCTGTTCGACCAGGCATTGCTGGCCGAAGGCGGGCAGCTCGACGATCCGGCGACCTTCGTCAGGCGTGTGAACCAGTTGATGCTGGAAATGGGCGGGTAGAATGCCGGATGTCGGCATTCCCCCGGAAGGTTAATAGCGTGGGGCCCCGGGAATCTCTCTGTGTTAGAATGCGCGCCCTTTGAATCTTGCACAGGTAGTTCTCCCCATGTCCCGCAACCTCCGCAACATCGCCATCATCGCCCACGTCGACCACGGCAAGACCACCATGGTGGACAAGCTGCTCAGCCAGGCCGGCACGTTCGCCTCGCACCAGCATGTCGCCGAGCGCGTGATGGACAGCAACGACCTGGAAAAAGAGCGCGGTATCACCATCCTCGCGAAGAACTGCGCAGTGGACTACGAGGGCGTGCACATCAACATCGTGGACACCCCCGGCCACGCCGACTTCGGCGGCGAGGTGGAGCGCGTGCTCGGCATGGTGGACAGCGTGCTGCTGCTGGTGGATGCGGTGGAAGGCCCGATGCCGCAGACCCGCTTCGTCACCAAGAAGGCGCTGGCGCTCGGCCTGCGCCCCATCGTCGTGATCAACAAGGTGGACCGCCCCGGCGCACGCTGCGACTGGGTGATCAACCAGACCTTCGACCTGTTCGACAAGCTCGGCGCGACCGACGAGCAGCTGGATTTCCCGGTGGTGTATGCCTCCGCGCTGAACGGCTACGCCACGCTCGATTTGGATAAACCGAGCCCGGATATGCGCCCGTTGTTCGAAACGGTGCTCAAGCATGTGCCCGCACCGGAGGCCGATGTGGATGCGCCGCTGCAACTGCAGATCTCCGCGCTGGACTATTCCAGCTTCGTCGGGCGCATCGGCGTGGGGCGCGTGCGCCGCGGCCGCATCAGGCCCGGTCAGGATGTGATGGTGCTGAGCGGCAGCAATCCGCCGAAGAAGGCGCGCGTCAACCAGGTGCTGGGTTTCCGCGGCATCGAGCGCGTGCTGCTCGACGAGGCGAGCGCGGGCGACATCGTGTTGATCAACGGTATCGAGGAGATCGGTATCGGCGTGACCATCGCCGACGTGAACAAGCCCGAGGCGTTGCCGATGCCCAAGGTGGACGAGCCGACGCTGACCATGAACCTGATGGTGAACAGCTCGCCGCTCGCCGGGCAGGAAGGCAAGTTCGTCACCAGCCGCCAGATCCGCGACCGCCTGAACAAGGAGCTGCTGACCAACGTGGCACTGCGCGTGGAAGACACGCAGGACACCGACGTGTTCCTGCTGGCCGGGCGCGGCGAACTGCACCTGACCATCCTGCTGGAGAACATGCGCCGCGAGGGCTTCGAGCTGGCCGTGGGCAAGCCGCGCGTGGTGTTCCGCGAGATCGACGGCGAGAAGTGCGAACCCTACGAAGTGCTGACGGTGGACGTGGAAGACACCAACCAGGGCGCGGTGATGGAAGAGCTCGGCCGCCGCCGTGGCGACCTGCAGGACATGCAGCCGGACGGCCACGGGCGCGTGCGCCTCGAATACCGCATCCCGGCGCGCGGCCTGATCGGCTTCCAGTCCGAATTCATGACCCTGACGCGCGGCACCGGCATCATGGCGCACGTGTTCGACGACTACGCGCCGGTCAAACCCGACATGCCCGGCCGCCGCAACGGAGTGCTGATCTCGGCGGAACACGGCGAGGCGGTGGCCTATGCGCTGTGGAACCTCGAAGAGCGCGGCCGCATGTTCGTCAGCCCTGGTGACAAGCTCTACGAGGGCATGATCATCGGCGTCAACAGCCGCGACAACGACCTCGTGGTCAATCCGATCAAGGGCAAGAAGCTCACCAACGTACGCGCCTCCGGCACCGACGAGGCCGTGCGCCTGACCCCGCCGATCCGCCTGACGCTGGAATCCGCCGTGGAATTCATCGACGATGACGAACTGGTGGAGATCACGCCAGTGTCCATCCGCCTGCGCAAACGTTTCTTGTCGGAGAACGAGCGCAAGCGAGCGTCGCGCTCTTGAAAGTACAAGCAAGGCAGAAGGGGCGCGCAGGCGCCCCTTTTCATTTTGGCTGGTTGATTGGTTTATACTGGCACGGGGTTTTTAGGCAAACCGATACTGATGGAACAGACCACCTACATCTTCGTTTCTCTTTTCGTCGGCCTGCTTGTCGGCGCGGCAGCCGTCGGGTTGGTTCTGCGTGCCCGCATTTCATCTGCCGAAGTGCAGGCAAGAGGCGAAAATCAGGTCGAGATGGCCAGACTCGGCGAGCGGTTGGCAGCATCGCAAGAAGATAACAAGCGTCTCGGAACGGAGAAGGAACACCTCGCCGCGTTGCGCGATCAGCTCACCGCGGAGCGGCAGCGCTTGAGCAACCAAGTCGCCGAACTGGCTGCCGAGCTGGAGGCTGAGCGCTCGCAGGGCGCGGAGAAGATCGAGCTGCTGAAGAATGCCGAGGAGCAGCTTTCCAACCGCTTCAAGGCGCTGGCCAGCGAGATACTGGAAGACAAGACCAGGCGCTTCACCGAGCAGAACAAGGCCAACCTCGACCAGTTGCTGGAGCCGCTCAAGGCCAGGATCGTCGAGTTCCAGGGCAAGGTGCACGAGGTGTATGTGCAGGAAGGCAAGGACCGTTCTGCCCTGGCCGAACAGGTCAAGCAGCTGATGGCGCTCAACAATCAGCTGTCCAAGGACGCCCACAACCTCACCAGCGCGCTCAAGGGCCAGGCCAAGGCGCAGGGCAACTGGGGCGAACTGATCCTGGAACGCGTGCTGGAGGCATCCGGTCTGCGCAAGGGTCACGAGTACGACGTGCAGGAGAGCCACACCCGTGCGGACGGCTCGCGCGCCCAGCCGGATGTGGTGGTGCATCTGCCCGAAGAGCGGCACCTGATCGTCGACGCCAAGGTATCGCTGACGGCTTACGAGGAACACGTCAACGCGGAGACCGAACACCAGCGCGAGGCGGCCGTGAGGCGGCACCTGGATTCGGTGCGCACCCATGTCAGGGAACTCTCCGAGAAGAATTACCAGCAGCTCTACGGCCTGCAATCGCTCGATTTCGTGCTGATGTTCATCCCGGTCGAGCCTGCCTTCATGCTTGCGATCTCGCAGGACAGCGAGCTGTGGCAGGAAGCCTGGAAGAAGAACGTCCTGCTGGTCAGCCCGAGCACCCTGCTGTTCGTGGTGCGCACCGTGGCGCACCTGTGGCGGCAGGAGCAGCAGAACCGCAACGCGCAGGAGATCGCCAGCCGCGGCGCGGAGCTCTATGACAAGCTGGCCGGTTTCGTCGGGGACATGGAGACTCTTGGCGAGAGGCTGGACCAGGCGAAGCGTGCCTATGACGGGGCGCTGAACAAGCTCTCCAGCGGGCGCGGCAACGTGATCCGCCAGGCGGAGATGCTCAAGGAGCTCGGCGTGAAGCCAAGCAAACACCTGCCACGGAACCTGATCGATGCGGCGGTGGATGAACCGCTTGTCCTGCCCTCGCATGGTGGCAAATAACAAACAGCAAGGCGGATTGCCGGATGACAACGATGGAGTGAGGGTGACTGTTCAGGATGAACACCACGCTGCAGGATTGTTTTGGTAACATATGAGCCAGCAGGTTGCAGATGAAGACGAGATGGCCTTCATGCTCCGGTTGTATTGTTCACCCCTATCGAAGGAGAAGAAAATGAGAATGAAAAGAAGTGCAATGACCATGGCTTTGGCGGCGGCATCGCTGGGGATGTCGGCGGCGCAAGCC
>JBGARW010000051.1:0-11343 GCA_044230015.1 Gallionella sp.
ACGCTGCTTGGCGTCCTGCTGGAAGGCGTGGTCGTCGCGGTCGTAGTCGAGCAGCGTCTCGAAGTCGAGGATGCTGCGGCCTTCGGCAAAGTGCTCGTTGAGCGCGAAGACATCCTCGCCGATTCCCTTGAGCGGCTGCAGCCATTCGTTGATGCGGTTCTGCAGGGCGAGCGGCACGCGACCATGCGACTCGAGCTTGGCCAGCGCCGCGGGCCGGCGCTCGCTGTGCTCGCGCAGCAGCGCTGCGACGATGGCTTCGCGGTCATCGTCCGGCAGCTTCACGCGATACCTGAGTTGATCTTCGGCCGGCCGGGCGAAGAACTCCGGCCGCGCGACCATGACTGCACGGCGCAGTTCAGGCGACCACCCGGCGAAGCCGGTGGCTGGTTCGGTGCCGGGTGCGGGAGCCACGGGGCCATTCTTTCATGGCCGGTGCGGATAGCCTGCGGTTCGCAGCGCAATGATGCGGCGGATGGCACCAGTGGCGATCGGCTCCGCCATAATGCGCCCCATGTCTGCGCGCTTTCATCGAACAGCGGCACTCTTCGGTTGGCGTTGGCGTAAGCCATCAGCCTGACCGACCTATTGCGCCCGTGCGGCGCCTTAGTCCCCACCCAGCACGCCGCGCCGGCCCCGGCAGCGCCGCAAGAAGCGGGTATCACAGGGGGTATGACACGTGGGTGACGAACAAGACGCCCAATGGAATGGATAGGTAGAGCGCATATGCTGCTGATGATCGACAACTACGACTCCTTCACCTACAACCTGGTGCAGTACTTCGCCGAGCTCGGCGCGGATGTGGTGGTGCGCCGCAACGATGAAGTCACGGTCGAACAGATCGGGGAAATGAACCCGCAGCACATCGTGGTGTCGCCCGGCCCGTGCACGCCGAACGAGGCGGGCGTGTCGGTGGCGGCGATCCGGCAGTTCGCCGGCAAGGTCCCCATCCTCGGCGTATGCCTCGGCCACCAGAGCATCGGCCAGGCGTTCGGCGGAAAGATCATCCACGCCAGGCAACTGATGCACGGCAAGACCTCGGCGATACACCACAACGACACCAGCGTGTTCACCGGCCTGCCGAACCCGTTCACCGCGACGCGCTACCACTCGCTGGTGATCGAGCGGGAGACGCTGCCGGACTGCCTGGAGATCACCGCCTGGACCGATGACGGCGAGATCATGGGCGTGCGCCACAGGACGCTGGCGGTGCATGGCGTGCAGTTCCACCCCGAATCGATATTGACCGAGCACGGGCATGACATGCTGAAGAATTTTCTGGAAGGGAAGAAGTAGCCATGATGACACCGCAACAGGCCCTCGTCCGCCTGATCGAGCAGCGCGAGATCTTTTACGATGAGATGCTGTCGCTGATGCGGCAGATCATGAGCGGCGAAGTCACGCCGGCGCAGATCGCCGGCATCCTCGTCGGCCTGCGGGCCAAGAAGGAAACCATAGGGGAGATTTCCGCGGCTGCATTCGTGATGCGCGAGTTCGCCGCCAAGGTGCCGGTCACCAGGCGCGAATATCTGGTCGACACTTGCGGCACCGGCGGCGATGCCGCGCATACCTTCAATATCTCCACTGCCAGTGCATTCGTCGCCGCGGCGGCAGGCGCGCGTGTCGCCAAGCACGGCGGGCGCTCGGTATCCTCGACCTGCGGCTCGGCGGACATCCTGGAGAAACTCGGCGTCAACCTTCAGCTTGCGCCAGAACAGGTCGGGCAGTGCATCGACGAGATAGGTATCGGCTTCATGTTCGCACCCAATTTCCATGGCGCGATGAAGCATGCCGCGCCGGTGCGTCGCGAGCTTGGCGTGCGCACCATTTTCAACGTGCTGGGGCCGCTGACCAACCCGGCCGGCGCGGACAACCAGGTACTCGGCGTATTCCATCCGGACCTGGTCGGCATCCTGGCGCGGGTGCTGCAGCGCCTCGGCAGCCGCCATGTGCTGGTGGTGCATGGCGCGGACGGCATGGACGAGGTCTCCATCAGCGAAGGTACCTACGTCGCAGAACTGAAGGACGGCGAAGTGCGCGAATACACCGTGCATCCGGGCGACTTCGGCCTGCCCAGCGCACCGCTAGACATGCTGCGCGTCGCGAATGCGGACGAGGCCCGCGAAAAGTTGCTGGGGGTATTGAGCAACGAGGTCGGCGCACCGCGCGACATCGTGCAACTGAATGCCGGCGCCGCGATCTATGTGGCGGGACTGGCCGCCACCCTCAAGGAAGGCGTCGCAGAGGCCGGCCGGGTGATCGCCAGCGGCGCGGCAAGAGCCAAACTGGATCAGCTCGTCGTCCTGAGCAACAGCCTCAAGGCTTGAATCCGGCAAGCATATCCGCCACCGCCGGATAACCCAGCCGCACTCCCAACTCCCGCTTCATGCGCTGATTGGTCAGCCGCCGTGATTCGTTCATGAAGGACCACAGTGTCTCCGGCAACACGCGCTGTGCCTCGGCACGGCTGACTCGTGGCGGGCGCGGCAAGCCGAGTGCATCCGCCACGGCATCGAAGTAGTCGCCCATCTTCAACCGGCTGTCGTCGCTGGCGTGATAAACGCGGCACGCCTTCCCATACCGCAATGCCGCCGCGGCGACGCGCGCCAGATCGTCGGCATGGATATGGTTGGTATAACTGTCCTCGCTGCCGCTGATACACGGCAAGCGTTGCCGCAGGCGGTCCAGCGGCAGGCGGTCGGCGGCATAGATGCCCGGCACGCGCAGGATGCAGGCCGTCACCTGGTTGCGTTTCGCCCAGTTGCGAATCTGCCTTTCGGCATCGGCACGGCGTTGAGCGCGTAACGTTTGCGGGTTGGGCGGATGCGACTCATCCACGATCATGCCGCCGCAATCGCCATATACGCCGCTGGTGCTGATGTATACCAGCCGTTCCGGCGATTTCCCGAGCGATAGTGCAGCCAGCAGATGGCGGGTGCGCGTATCGAATGTGCCGCTGTTCCCGGGGGGTGCGAAGTGCAGTACGGTATCCGCTATTCCGGCGATACGTTCAAGACCGGTGCGATCATCCAGGTCGCCGGGGATCGGCAGCACGCCGAGTGTGCGCAGCTTTTCGCGGCGGGCCGGGGCGCGTACCAGGGCGAATATCCGGTAACGGCGTGCCAGCAAAGGGATAGCGCGTATCGCCACATCCCCGCAACCGATGATCAGCAGGCGTCTCATGGCGATCATGCCCTGTAATTCATCTTTTCGGATGCACCGGCGTTCTCCCGTCGAAGAGCATGACCATAAGGGTCTCTCACCGTTCCAGCAGGCTTCACGCCCCGCATGGTTCTATCCGCCACCCGCCTTCAACGCAGCCGCCTGTTGGTAATACCTGAACGCCTCATCGGCCTTGCCAGACCGTTCCGCGAGCCGCCCCAGCGCATGGTAGGCGGCATGGCTGGGAGACACGCTGATGCTGGCGTCCAGATAGTTCTGTGCCTTGCCCCACAGTTCCTGGTGCAGGCACAGCTTGCCGAGCGCGAGCAGCAGTCCGGCATCGTCCTTATGCTGGCCGAGCCATTTTTCGGCCTGCCTGATCTGTTCGATCACATCGCCGGATTGGCAGTCGCCGTAGAGCGCGACCAGTTCGCTGTCCCATTGTGCGTCCAGGCTATCGGAGAGCAATCGCTGCGCGATCGGGCTGCCGCCGTGCTGGATCAGGGCGCGCGCGGCAGTGGCCGCGATTCTGCCGCGCCGCTTGAGATCGGCGGGGATGTTCTTCAGGCAGCCGATCAACCCCGTCAGGTCCTCCTGCTGGCGGAGTTTCTCCAGCCAGGCCTGCTGGCGCAGTTGTGCCGCCGCGGTCACATCGATGGCACCGTATCTCTCCAATTGGCCGAGCACGTTCAGCACCTCGTCCCAGTTTCCAGCCTGTTGCTGGGCCTTGAGTTCCAGAGACAACGCGCCGGGGTGGCTCTTGACGCCGCTGTCGCGCAACTCCTGCAGGGCATGCAGCGCGCCGCGCGAATCGCGCTGGTCGAGCATGAACTTGGTGGCCGCCATCAGGCGCAGGGTGGCATCACCGGCGGTCCTGCCCTCGGCGGCGGACAGATAGGCATCACGTTTCTCATATTCGCGCAATTCATGCGCCGAACGCGCCGCGATGATGGGGTGCAGGGCGGAGTCGTCGCCCAGTTCCATCGCGCGTGCGGAGGCTTTCTCCGCGGCGGCATAATGTCCCTCGAAGAACGCATTGAGCGCATCGTCCAGCAGTTCGCGTGCCTTGCCTTGCGCGCGCTCCATGCGGAACTTCCGCACATACGCCGGCAGTTGCAGCACCCCGATCATCATGCGCACCAGCCCGTAGCCGAATACGAACGCGAGCATGGACAGGACGATGAACAGCGTGAGCGAAAGCTCGATGCGGTAGGGCGGGTACACCAGCAGCACATAGGCCGGATTATGCGAGGCCGTCACCAGCGCGACCGCGGCGGCGAACAGCAGCAGTATCCAGAGCAGGTATCTCATCGCGCCGTCTTTTTGGCGGGACTCCGGTCTGCCGCGTGTTCGTGCGTCAGGCGGTAATTGCGCACGGCCTGCAGGCTCAGGCTGACGTCGGGCAATTCGATGCTGACGGGGGAGGCTGCGATCTTCTTCAGCCCGGATAGCACACGCGTGACCTCGCCCGATCTTCCGTCGAAATAGCGCGCCGTCCAGAGCTGTGCGGTCTTCAGTTCCTGCCTGAAGCCGTCCTCGTCGCGCGACAGCAATGCGAGGCGCGCCGACAGCAGGCGCAGTTTGAGGTTCTCGCGCAGGAAGAATTCCTGGTTGGGCGGCAACAGCGGGATTTCGGCCTTGCCGGTATCCTCGATGCGCACCAGTTGTTTCGCGTCCTGCCAGATCTCGCGCAGCAACCTCTGCAAGGCCGTTCCCTCCTTCTGCGCGGCGGCCTGCACGACCTCCTCCTTCTTCGCCACGCGCTGCTGGTAGACCAGCGGCAACTCGTCCACGGTGCCGATCAGGTTGTCTATCTGGAGATTGATGCCGGTGATGTCCACGCTGGGCAATGCGCGCAGCTTGTCCATGTCCTGGCCGATGGCCTTGCGCAAGCCGTTGAACGCCGGCCGGTCCATGCGCTGCAAACGGGCATCGGCACTCTGCATGGCGATCAGTGCGGCCTTGACGTTGGCCGACAACTGCAATTGCTGCCCGGCGATCAGCAGCATCTGCTCGACTTCCGCCAGCGCCGTCTCGTCGCGGCTCACCGACAGGTCGTTATACAAGGCCTCCAGCGCGGCACGCTGGTTTTGCGCCTCGGCATAACGCGCCTCCAGCGTCGCCACCTTGGCATACAGCTCGCGCACTTCGCCCTGGCTCTGCGTCAGCAGTACCTGGTTGGCCTTGCTGGCGCCGTCCATCTCGGCGATCTTCTTCGCCAGTTGCTGCTGCATGTCGCTGATGGCGCGATGCCCGTCCAGCCATTGCCACAGGAAGACCACCGCCAGCACCGCCAGCGTCATCTGCGTGAGATTCATCCTGGAAAGGGCCGTCACGAAAGGATTTTGGCGCGGTGCGGGCGTCACGCTGTACGGCGGAGGCTCCTCGCTCCCGGCGCGGTTGGTGTTTTCTGTCGTCTGTTGCTGCTCGTTCATGTCGGGTTCCCCGAAAGACTGGCGCCGGAACGCTATCCGCCGTTTCCTGTTCTCTGCCTTGCCCATGCTATCAAAGCCGACAGCAATCCGTCATCCCCTGCGCCGGTCAGGAATATCTGCCGCCAGCCCTGCTGCTGCGCCAGATCGGCGATGCGCCGATGCGGCACGAACAACGGAATGTCGCATACGCTATCGCGCCGCGTTTCGTCCGGCAACCGCCACAGGTGGTCCAGCGCCTCGCTGCTCGTCACCGTCAGCGCGTCCGGCGCGCCTTCCAGTAACGCGGCAATGTCCTGTTGCGGCTTGCTGCGCCGGTAGCAGGCGGCATATTCCACCGTCGCGCCGCGCGCCTTGAGCGTATCACCCAGCAGTTCGCGCCCGCCGTCGCCGCGCAGGATCAGCACGCGCCATCCGGCGACACTCTGCAACTCCGGCAGGGCCAGCAGGCCTTCGCTGTCGAAACGCTCGGCGGGCGCAATGACTCTGGCGACGCCCAGCTCGCGCAACGCTTGCGCGCTGCCCTGCCCGATCGTGGCGATCTTCAGGTCTGACGGCAAACCACCCGCGGCACGGATCGCTGCCATACCGTACTGCACGGCATTCGGGCTGATGAAGATGGCGAGGTCGAATCCGGCGAGGCGGGAGATCTGTTCATGCAGCCCCTGTTGATCCTGTGCGGGTGCTATGTCCAGCAGCGGGAACGGCAGCGTAACGCCGCCTGCCTGCTCGATGCGCCGCGCCAGTGGGGCGGCCTGCACGCGTGGCCGCGTGACGGCGATCTTCAGTCCGGCCAGCGGGAATTCAGCCATTCAGTTCGGCAAGGATCTCGCCCGCGCCCTGGGCCAGCAAGGCATCGGCGACCCGCTTGCCCAGCGCCTCGGGGTCGGCGATCTCGCCGACCAGCTCGGCGCGCACCATGCGCTTGCCGTCCGGGCTGGCGACGAAGCCGCGCATGCGCAGCTTGCCGCCCAGCACCTCGGCGAAGCCGCCCAGGGGCACCTGGCAACTGCCGGCCAGCACGCGGCTCATGGCGCGTTCCGCCAGTACGCAGGCGGCGGTATCGGGATGGTGCAGCGGTTGCAGCAGGGCGATCACATCGGTACGGCCGGTGCGGCATTCGATGCCGAGCGCGCCCTGTCCGACGGCGGGCAGGCTGTCCTCGCTGGAGATGACGTTGCGGATGCGCCCGCCCAGCCCGAGGCGTTTCAGCCCGGCGGCGGCGAGGATGATGGCGGCATACTTGCCTTCATCCAGCTTGCGCAAGCGGGTCTGCACGTTGCCGCGCAGCGGCTCGATCTGCAGATGCGGGAAGCGCGCGCGCAACTGGCTCTCGCGGCGCAGGCTGGAGGTGCCCACCACGCTGCCCGCCGGCAACGCGGCCAGGCTCTCGTAATGGTTCGAGACGAACGCGTCGTGCGGATCTTCGCGTTCGCCGATGGCGGCCAGCGCGAAGCCTTCCGGCATGTGCATCGGCACATCCTTCAGCGAATGCACGGCCAGGTCGGCGCGCCCGTCTTCCAGCGCGGTCTCCAACTCTTTCACGAACAAGCCCTTGCCGCCGATCTTCGACAGCGTCACGTCGAGGATCTGGTCGCCCTGCGTGGTCATGCCGAGGATGCTGACTTCGGTTTGCGGATATAATGCGCGCAGCCTGTCCCGGATGTGTTCGGCCTGCCACATGGCCAGCGCGCTCTCACGTGAGGCGATCACTAAACGAAGGGGAAAGGCTGGTGATGGCGACGGTGATGTTGAAGATGCCTGGTTCATCGGATTTCCTGGATTTTGTCGTTCATGCGCGGCGCATTCTAACATGAAGAGCGCCATGCTTCTTCGCGCGCCGCAGACCGCCGCTGTGCGGACAGGGCGGCATCGCACGGAACAGCGCGCGGATTCCTTGTCTAACCGCGGTGTCCGTTACCTTGCCTGCCAGCAGTATCGATCCATGCGTAATCCCATTCTCGCCCTGTCTGCCCTCCTGCTGCTCGCCTCGTGCAAAAGCGTGTCGACCGGAAACGTCATCACCATCGCCACCAGCAGCAGCCCGCAGGCGGCGGCGCGCGCGCTGCTCCAGCGCAAGAAACTCAGCTATATGCGCAACCCCGTGCAGATCGCCAACGACCTGAAAGGCGTGCAGCGCGACTTCGAACGGCTGATGGACATCCTGCGCGGCAACGCCGGCAAGAAGTGGGGCAGGAAGGAGGCGCGCCTGCCCGACCGTACCCACTACGTCAAATACACGCAGGGCTACCTCTCGCGCGCCATCGTGGATTTCGACCGCGGCGAGATCACCGTCGAGACGCTGGACGAGAAGAATCCAGACAACAGCCTGAAGGACGCCATCGTCACCACGCTGCTCACCCCCGACGACCCGCGTGCGGTCGACCTGTTCTCGGACAGCTCGATCAAGCTGACCGGCGAGCGCGACCCCTATCTGCTGGGACTGGTGCTGGACGACAAGGGGCGTGCCATCGCCACGCCGCAGCAGGCCGAGCGCTTTGCCGGCGGGCTGCTGCAGGCCGTGCAGAGCCGCGCCGTCGCCACCGATGCGGGCAGCAGGTCTGCGCGTTTCGTGAAGTTCGCCATGGTCAGCAATTTCTCCAGCAAACAGGCGGAAAAATACCGTCCGCTCGTGGAGAAATACGCGAAGACCTATGACATCAGTCCGAGCCTGGTGTTCGCCATCATGCGCACCGAGAGCAACTTCAACCCGTTCGCGGTCAGCCCCGCGCCCGCCTATGGCCTGATGCAACTGGTGCCGAGCAGCGGCGGGCGCGATGCCTATAAACGCGCCAAAGGCTCGAACGAGATGCCCAGCAAGCAGTACCTGTTCAATGCGGAAAACAACATCGAGCTGGGCGCGGCCTATCTGAACGTGCTGGCTTTCGACGAACTGGATGAAGTGGCCGACCCGGTGTCGCGCGAATACTGCGTCATCTCCGCCTACAACACCGGCCCATCCAACGTGCTGCGCACCTTCTCCGGCTCAACCAAACAACGCGATGCCGCCCTCGCCGCCATCAACCGCATGGCCGCACCCGCCGTGTACGACAAGCTGCGCTCGCAGCTCCCCTACGCCGAAACGCGCCAGTATCTGCAAAAGGTGGTGGGGTTCAGGAAACAGTTCGTCTCGGTTAACTAAGCACCGATCATTGGGTACGCAGTACTCAGGTGAGGGTCTCCTGCTCGGCCTTAGCGGAAGTTCAGTATGAAGGCGAGGAACTTCCGCTCCCGACCCATAAGAGACCGTCAATTTCCCCAGAAGCGGAAGTTCAAAGTGTTAGCTCAAGGATGCACCACAAGCGGCACATCCCTTGGAACAATTGGCGGGGCAATTTTGCGACACCGATTACCAAAATCTGCATACATCCGATCCATTTCCGGCGCGGCTACCCAGCGCGAGACAGCGTTGGCAAGTTAAGTCCTTTTGAGCCCAAGTTAAGGCAGTGGCTCTCCACCGAGCACAAAAAGACAAAGAAGCTGCGCAGAAACCTGCGCAGCATGTACCGGGATTTGGTCGCTTTGGGCTTTACCGGGTCTTATGACCGAGTGTGTGCCTTTGCCCGACAGTGGAAAGATTCCGAACAGTTCAAGGCGCAAACCTCGGGCAAGGGTTGTTTCATCCCCTTGCGCTTTGCTTGTGGCGAAGCCTTCCAATTCGATTGGAGTGAGGACTTTGCCCGCATAGCGGGCAAACAGGTCAAACTTCAGATTGCCCAGTTTAAGTTGGCCCACAGCCGGGCCTTTGTGCTTCGGGCTTACTACCAGCAAAAACATGAAATGCTGTTTGATGCCCACTGGCATGCCTTTCAAATCTTCGGTGGCATTCCCAAGCGCGGCATCTACGACAACATGAAGACCGCTGTGGATTCGGTGGGGCGTGGCAAAGAGCGCAGGGTCAATCAGCGGTTCACTGCCATGGTCAGCCACTACCTGTTTGATGCGCAGTTCTGTAATCCAGCATCGGGTTGGGAGAAAGGCCAGATTGAGAAGAACGTGCAGGATTCCCGCCAACGCCTGTGGCAAGGGGCACCAGACTTTCAAAGCCTTGCTGATTTGAATGTGTGGCTTGAGCATCGCTGCAAAGCGCTGTGGTCTGAGCTGCGCCACCCCGAATTGGACCAAACCGTGCAAGAGGCCTTTGCCGATGAACAAGGCGAGTTGATGGCGCTACCCAATGCCTTTGATGCATTCGTGGAGCAAACCAAGCGAGTCACTTCAACCTGCCTTGTTCACCACGAGGGCAATCGCTACAGCGTTCCTGCCAGTTACGCCAACAGGGCCATCAGCCTTCGGATTTATGCAGACAAGCTGGTGATGGCTGCCGAAGGCCAACACATTGCCGAGCATCCAAGATTGTTTGGCAGTGGCCACGCTCGGCGTGGCCACACACAATACGACTGGCACCATTACTTGTCTGTGCTTCAGAAGAAACCTGGGGCGTTGCGCAATGGTGCGCCATTTGCTGAATTGCCACCCGCGTTCAAGAAGCTTCAATCCATCTTGCTGCAACGCCCCGGCGGTGACCGTGACATGGTGGAAATTCTGGCCCTTGTATTGCACCACGATGAAGGTGCGGTACTCAGTGCTGTGGAATTGGCATTGGAGTGTGGCAAGCCATCGAAGGAGCATGTGCTTAATCTGTTGGGACGTTTGACCGAAGAACCTCCACCCAAACCGATTCCAATTCCCAAGGGGTTAAGGCTGACATTGGAACCACAGGCCAACGTGAACCGCTATGACAGTTTAAGGAGAGCCCATGATGCAGCATGAAGGCCATGTGAGAATCCTCAAATCCTTGAAACTCTTTGGCATGGCACACGCCATTGAGGAGTTGGGCAATCAGAATTCACCAGCATTTAATCAAGCCTTGCCCATGCTGGACAGCTTGATTAAAGCTGAAGTGGCAGAGCGTGAAGTACGTTCGGTGAACTATCAATTGCGGGTGGCCAAGTTCCCCGTGTATCGGGACTTGGTGGGCTTTGACTTCAGTCAAAGCCTGGTTAATGAGGCCACGGTCAAACAATTGCACCGGTGCGACTTCATGGAACAAGCCCAGAACGTGGTGCTGATTGGTGGGCCAGGCACAGGCAAGACTCACCTGGCCACAGCCATTGGTACACAAGCAGTGATGCACTTGAACCGACGGGTGCGTTTCTTCTCCACCGTGGATTTGGTCAATGCACTGGAGCAAGAGAAATCATCTGGGCGTCAGGGACAAATCGCAAACCGTCTGTTGTATGCCGATTTGGTGATTCTGGATGAGCTGGGATATTTGCCTTTTAGCCAAACCGGTGGGGCACTGCTGTTTCACCTGCTCTCAAAGCTGTACGAAAAAACCAGCGTGATACTGACCACCAACTTGAGCTTCTCGGAATGGAGCCGAGTGTTTGGCGATGAAAAGATGACAACAGCGTTGTTGGACCGACTAACCCACCACTGCCACATCCTGGAAACCGGCAATGAAAGTTACCGCTTCAAACACAGTTCAACTCAGAATAAGCAGGAGGAAAAACAGACCCGCAAACTGAAAATCGAGACATAATTCTGACAACAAGGGGTGGGTCAAAATTCAATGCAAATCCCGGGTCAAATTTGGGTGCAAATCAACAGATATCGACAACCTCTCGCGCAACCAAGACATCGCGGTCGGACTGCAAGTGATCTTGAAGCCACGGGCCCGTCCCACCCCGACATGGACCTCGATGCCCGAACGGACGTTAGATTTCGAGTTCTAGGCGTTCTGCGATGA